>NZ_OU342399.1:1447500-1782500 GCF_910589745.1 Candidatus Arcticimaribacter forsetii | reverse complement strand
TTCTACTTCACCATTACAACGTTCAAAATAGTTGTCAGCGACTAAAGTATAACTTGGTGCCATTGAAGTATAACTATTACCGATTTGAATAGTTTCAGCACTCGGACCTCCTTTTGGTGGACGTGGTCCAAAGTGGTTGTTCGTTATTTTATGATAATTTTTAATGCTTTGATTTCCTTCTAAATCTACTCGAACTGTGGGTCCTCTATTAGATTTACCCGTCAAGTATGAATGATCTAATTGGTTATGGCGACCATGCATTTGTACCCATAAGTCGGTTTGATTTCTTTGAGATTTATTAAAACCATCAATGACACAATTGGTTACTCGGCTATGAAAAGCTAGGTTGTCGTCATCGATTTTAAAAGCAATTACTGCTCTTGAAGGACTTTGACCGTTTTTAAAATGCAAACCTTCTACAATTAGGTGTGAGCCTCCTAATTTTAAATCGGATAATCCATTCACGATTACCGACCCTGAAGTTTCTGCTCTCAATCGGATTGGATTTTTATCTGTTCCCGCTCCAGAAAATTTAATCTGAATATCGGTCCATTCTCCATTCTTCATTATAATGTCCGTCCCAGGAGTTGCTTTGCTGATTGCATTGTTTAGTTCTTCTGCATTTGAAACTAAAATTTCATTGGTGTAAGGAGTTACAGTACAGCTAGAAAAAAAAGCAAGTAAGCTCATGCTTAACGTTACCTTTAGCGTATTTAATAAGTATGATTTCATAAAATTGGTTTACCAGTTTTGTTTTGATAAACTTAGCTATAATAAATGGCTTATCCAATTTTAAATAAAGAAGCTTTAGTTAGAATAACCTTATGGGGTATTTTTAACTATATCTTAATTATTAAATTAATGATCAAGCTTCCCAGCCACAAATCCTCCGCTCCAAGCAGCTTGAAAATTATATCCTCCAGTAATTGCATCTACATCGATTATTTCTCCTGCAAAGTATAAGTTTGAGTGTAGTTTACTTTGCATGGTTTTTAAATTTATTTCATTCAAAGAAATACCGCCACAGGTTACAAATTCTTCTTTGAATGTTGTTTTTCCAGATACTGAATATTGATCTTGTGTTAAAAGAGTACTCAACTGTCTAAATTTCTTTTTTCCAACTTCATTCCATTTTCTGTCGGTTGGGATTTTAATTTTTTCTAATAAAAACTCCCATAATCTATTCGGTATTAGAAAGGGTTTTAGGTTACCGATTCTCTTTTGTGGATTCTCTTGACTGAATTTTTGAAGTTCTTCAAAAAGAAATTCAGTATTTGTTTCGTCAACCCAATTTATTAGGATTTCAAATTTATAATTTCTCTGACTGAGTTCTCTCGCTCCAAAAGCAGAGGCTTTGAGTATTGCAGGACCACTCATGCCCCAATGGGTTATTAAAAGAGGCCCTTCAGTTTGAATTTTTGTATCTTTTATTTTTACTCTTGCTTGTTCTACAACTACTCCCATAAGTTCTTTAATAGGCTCTTTAGGCATATTAAAAGTGAACAAAGAAGGCAAGGGTTCAATAATTGTATGACCGAGTTTATGGAGCCAGTCAAATCCTTTTAATTTAGGACTCCCACCTGTTGCAATTATTACGGAGTCGAATAGAAGAGAAGGCATATCTTTAAAGAATAAATTCCATTGTTCTCCTTCTGTTTCAATTTTTTCTATATTCTGCCCTAGTTTAAGATTTACGTTGAGTCCGACCATTTCTGATACTAGGCAATCAATTATAGTCTGCGAATTATTAGATACTGGAAATATTCGTCCATCCTTTTCTGTTTTTAAAGCGACTCCTTTATTTTCAAACCACTTAACGGTATCTGTGGTGTTAAATTGGTGAAATAAGGAACGGAGTTTTTTTCCTCCTCTTGGATAGGCATCACAAAGAACAGGGATGTCTGAACAGCTATTTGTTACATTACATCGTCCTCCTCCAGAAACTTTTACTTTAGAAAGTACTTTAGATGTTTTTTCAAATAAGAGTACTTCATGATTTGGGTGATGCTCTTTAACAGATAATGCTGCAAAAAAACCTGCTGCTCCACCCCCAATAACCGCAACCTTTTTATTTGTCATACTACAGTGTAAATCTAGTTCCAGTTCGTGCAATATTGAAACCTAATTTTTTTATTTGTTTCGATTCTTTACTTTCCGGTTTTAATAATGGGTTTGTATGATTCATATGAATGAAGTGAATTTTACTTTTTTCTTTGGTTGAAAGATTTATAAACATTTCAATACTCTCGATCACGAATGGATGAGGAATTTCAGAAATGTCTCTAGCTTGTATTTCTTTACCACTAAAAAAAGTTGCATCAATGAAAGCAAAGTCAACTTTTTTGATTTCCTCAAGAATTGATTTCTCCCATTTTTCCCATTTATCGATATCTGGAATAAAAAGTGCACTTTTTTGTGGTCCACTAATTTTGTACCCTACGGTTTCAGAAAATTCATCGCGGTGAGGTACCATGAATGGGGTAACTGTTAATTCAGAGTTTAACTGTATCGGCTCCTCTAGGTTCATTAATTTTATATCGATGTTCTTATTTGAAACGAGCTGACTCCAGGGGCCGTTAGTTTCAAGAAACTTTTTCATTCTAGAAGATACATACACCGGAACTTGATCAGCATTCATAACTTCTTTCCCTAGATACATTAGTCCAGTATAATGTCCTATGTGAGCATGGGTAATAAAAATCCCTGAGGGAATTTCATTTACAGCAGCAGGGGTATAGTTTTTTAGATTTTTTAATTGAAAAGTTATGTCTGGAGTGGCTTCGAATAAATATTGTTTCTTGTTTATAGGGTCTATAACACCCAGAGAAACTACTCTTTCCGGTTTTTGTTTACCTTCAAAAATAGCTCGACAACAACTTTTTGTGCAATTGATTTGAGGACTGCCGGCATCTTGACTAGTCCCTAAAATAATCAGAGAAGCTTGAGAAACAGGAGTTTCATTTTTGTTTTGCGCAAAATTCGGAATTGTAGTCAAACAAATAATAAAATTTAAAATCCAAAAACGCATTTTTTATTTTTTATTTCCTGAATTTCAAATCTTTTTCAATAGCTTCAATCATAGTGCCAGCAATGTCTTTAGTTGAAACACCCTCGATTCCTTCCAAACCAGGAGATGAATTAACTTCTAGCAATAATGGGCTGTTTTTTCCTCTAATTATATCGACGCCAGCAACCTTTAGATTTAATGTTTTAGCAGCTAAAATTGCTATTTTTCGTTCCGTTGGAGTTATTTTTATTTTTTGTGCTGTTCCGCCTAAATGAATATTTGCTCTGAATTCACCTGGTGCAGCGGTTCGCATTATACTTTCCACTACTTTTCCATTAACTACAAAACAACGAATGTCTTTACCATCGGCTTCTTTGATAAATTCTTGGACTAATATGTTAGCTCTTAAGCTTTTAAAAGCATTTATTAAGCTTTCTGCCGCTTTTTTGGTTTCTGCTAAAACAACTCCTTTTCCTTGTGTTCCTTCTAAAAGTTTTACAATGAGAGGAGCTCCTCCTACCATTTGAATTAGATCATCAGTGTCTAAAGGAGAATTTGCAAATCCTGTTGTTGGTATTGGTAATCCACTATTAATTAAAAGTTGAAGCGAATAAAGTTTATCCCTAGATTGGGCTATAGAATCTGCATTGTTTTGGGTATAAACGCCTAATGCTTCAAAGTGCCTTGTTAGTGCACAGCCATAAAAGGTCATGCTTGGACGGATCCGTGGAATAATTACATCAAAATCTTTAAGAATGCGTCCTCCTCGATAGTGCATTTCAGGATTTTCACCATCAAGTTTAATATAACAATCTTTTATATTCAAGAACTCCATTTTGTGCCCGTGTTCTTCTCCTGCTTCAATAATTCGTCTGTTGCTATATAGATTAGGATTGCTTGCAAGTAATCCAATCTTGAGCCCAGAATATTTTTTAATGTGTATATGATAGTAGTTTTCAATCAAGGTAGGGGTTAATTTACCTAATTGAAAAGATGCTTCGGGATCGACCAACATTTTTCCAGCCATTGCTTGTCTTCCGAGAAGCATTCTATAACCCATAGAATCTCTATTGGTCAGAGTTAGGTCAATTTCCCAAGTACTTTCTGCGATTGAGATAATGGACTTTATGACATAGCGCAATTCTGATAAACCACTAGAACTTTTTACTTTTCTTTTGTCAATTACCGGAGATTCACAATGAATACTTGTTTTTCCATCATTTTGCAAAGGATGTACTTCATACCGTACCCAGGGATCACCATCTTTTTTAAAGGGGATAATATTTACAGCATGAAGTGCAGATGTTTTTGCACCAGAATCTACGCGAGCTTTAATCGCTGGGATATTTAATTGAGGTAGTCCACACCATTCTTCACTCCCTACTATTATTTTATTTAAACTCATTTCTTTGAGAATTTAATGTATGAATCGTTTTTTATTTTTAGTACCTAATTATTTACTACTCAAATGTACTCTATTTTTCGATTTTCATTGAATAATGATGAATTTTATAATCAAAAAAAAACCCTCGCAAAGCAAGGGTTTTATGACTAAGTGCTAAATTTTTTTATGCAGAAACCAAGTCACCTGAAGCTTCCTTTTTAGGAAGAGTTGAAGTCCCCATTAGGTAGGTGTCAATTTGATGAGCTGCTTCTCTTCCTTCCGAGATTGCCCAAACAATTAAAGATTGTCCTCTACGAACATCACCCGCTGCAAATATATTTGATTTGTTTGTTTGGTATTGTTTAATACCCTTAACATTTCCACGTTCATCGAAGGTTACCCCTAATTGTTCTGGTAAGGTTTTTTCTGGCCCCGTAAATCCTAAGGCTAACAAAGCCATATCACAAGGCCATTCCTTTTCAGAACCTTCTTTTTCGATTAGTTGCGGACGATCTCCAGGCACTTTTTTCCAACGTACTTGAACTGTTTTTAAACCTACTACATTCCCATCAGCATCACCAACAAATTCTTTGGTAAGAATACTCCATTCTCTATGACTACCTTCTTCATGCGAAGAGCTGGTTTTTAGTTTAAATGGCCAGTAAGGCCATGGATTTTCTTCAGTTCTGCCATCTGCTGGTTTCGGCATAATTTCAAAGTTTGTAACACTTTTCGCTCCCTGACGGTTAGAGGTTCCAATACAATCTGATCCTGTATCACCACCACCAATTACAATTACATCACGATCTGTAGCTAAGTATTGAGCTTCGCGTTCTAACTGACCATCAACAGCTTTGTTGTTGTGCGGTAAAAAGTCCATTGCTTGAACAACACCTATTAATTCCGACCCAGGAATTGGAAGATTTCGTTTGATGGTTGCACCCGCCGCTAAAAGAATAACATCAAAATCTGATTCTAATGCTTCTGCACTGATATCTTTTCCTATTTCAATATTACACTTGAATATAATTCCTTCTGCCTCAAGAATCTCAAGACGTCTGTCGATTACATTTTTTTCCATTTTAAAATCAGGAATACCATAACGTAATAAACCACCCACTTTATTGTCTCTTTCAAAAACAGTTACCGTATGACCCGCTCTATTTAATTGCTGAGCAGCTGCAAGACCTGCAGGCCCAGAACCGACAACCGCAATTGTTTTTCCAGTTCGTTCTGTAGGAGGTTGTGGTTTAATCCATCCTTCTGCAAAACCTCTTTCTACGATATATTTCTCTATCAATTCAATGGACACAGGAGGATTCGTAATCCCTAATACACAGGCTTCTTCACAAGGAGCTGGACATAAACGTCCAGTAAATTCCGGAAAATTATTTGTTGCTTGTAGTATGTGTAATGCTTTTTCCCACTGATTTTTGTAAACAGCATCGTTAAAGTCAGGAATTAAATTCCCAAGGGGACACCCACTATGACAAAAAGGTACACCGCAGTCCATGCAACGTCCACCTTGTTCTTGAAGTGCTTCATTAGAAGGTGCAACGGTAAATTCATTATAATTATCAATTCGTTTCTTAGGATCAATTACTTCTTCTTTAATCCTATCGTATTCCAAAAATCCTCTTAATTTTCCCATGGCTTAAGCGTTTAATTTATTTTCTTCTTCAGCTGCAAGCATTGCCAGTGCATTTTTGTAATCCGTTGGCATTACTTTAATAAAGTTCTTAGAACTATCTGGCCAATCCTTTAATATGTTTGCTGCTTTAGAACTGTTTGTGTAATCGTTATGGTTTTGAAGTAAACCTTGAACAGTTTCTTTGTCTTGATCTGTTAAATCTTCTAATTCAACCATTTCAAGGTTAAATTTTTTCTCATCAAATGTTCCATCTGGACTGTATAGGTAAGCAATTCCACCACTCATTCCAGCAGCAAAATTACGTCCTGTTTCTCCAAGAATTAATGCAATACCTCCAGTCATATATTCACAACCGTGATCACCAATTCCTTCAACAACTGCGGTGGCTCCTGAGTTTCTAACACAGAATCGCTCCCCAGCAATTCCATTGATATAAGCTTCTCCGGTAACCGCTCCATAAAGCGCAACGTTTCCAACAATAATATTTTCATCAGCTTTAAAAGTAGCTTCTTCAGGTACCTGTGCAATTAATTTAGCTCCAGAAAGTCCTTTTCCAAAGTAATCATTACAAGTTCCCGATACTTTCATGAATAATCCTTTTGCAGCAAATGCTCCAAAACTTTGACCAGCTGTTCCATTGAATTTAAGACTTAAGGTATCTTCTGGTAAACCAGGAGCTCCATGCATTTTTGAAATTTCATTACTTAAAATTGCTCCAACGGTTCTGTCTGTATTACAAATAGGGAACTCCAAATGTTGTTCTTCTTTTCTGTATATAGCAGGGTGAGCCGCTTCGATTATTTTGAAGTCAATTACATTTTCAAGACCGTGATCTTGTTTTTGTGTATTGTGGAGTTTAACGAGTGATCCTACTTCTGGTTTGTAAAGAATTTTCGATAGATTAATCCCTTGAGCTTTGTAATGATCAACCGCTTTTTTCATATTGATTTTTTGCGATTGTCCAACCATTTCTTTGATTGTTCTAAACCCAAGTTGCGCCATTATTTGTCTTAATTCCTCAGCAACAAAGTACATGAAGTTTATAACGTGTTCGGGTTTTCCTTTAAAGTTCTTTCTTAATTCAGGGTCTTGGGTTGCAATTCCAACAGGACACGTATTTAGGTGACAGGCACGCATCATGATACAACCAGATGCAATAAGTGGAGCCGTTGAGAATCCAAATTCTTCTGCTCCTAAAAGACATGCGATTGCTACATCACGACCTGTTTTCATTTGACCGTCACATTCTAAAACAATACGGTTACGAAGGTCATTCATGACTAAAGTTTGTTGAGCTTCAGCAATTCCAAGTTCCCAAGGTAAACCAGCATGTTTTAAGGATGTAAGAGGTGAAGCTCCGGTTCCCCCGTCGAAACCAGAAACTAAAATTACATCAGCTTTTGCTTTCGCAACACCCGCAGCAATAGTTCCTACCCCAACTTCTGAAACTAATTTTACATTAATTCTAGCTTCTCTATTTGCATTTTTTAGATCAAAGATTAATTGTGCTAAATCTTCAATTGAATAAATATCGTGATGGGGTGGAGGAGATATTAATCCTACATAAGGTGTAGAGTTTCTTACAGATGCTATGTAAGGATTTACTTTTGGACCAGGAAGTTGACCCCCTTCACCAGGCTTAGCACCCTGAGCCATTTTAATTTGTATTTCTTTAGCTGAACTTAAGTAGTGGCTTGTAACTCCAAAACGTCCTGAGGCAACTTGTTTTATGGCACTGTTTCTCCAATTACCATTATTGTCTGGTTGAAATCTTTGAGGATCTTCACCCCCTTCACCAGAATTACTTTTTCCTCCAATACGATTCATTGCAATTGCAAGATTTTCGTGAGCCTCTGCACTAATAGACCCAAGAGACATAGCTCCTGTTTTGAATCTTTTAACGATTTCTGTCCAGGGCTCTACCTCGTCAAGTGGGATAGGGTCAAAGCTAGAAAATTCGAAAAGTCCTCTAATGGTCATTAGTTTTTCAGTTTGCTCGTTTACCATTTTAGAGTAAACATCGTAACTTTCGAAATTGTTTTGGTTAACAGCTTGCTGAAGTTTTGCTATTGTAGTTGGGTTAAGCATATGAGCTTCTCCATTTCTTCTCCAGCGATATTCTCCACCTATTTCTAAATCTAAGCCAGATAATCCTTCAACATTGAATGCTTTTTTGTGTCGGCGAGAGATTTCTTTTTCAATTTCATAGAGACCAATACCTTCAATTCTGGTCGCTGTATTACAGAAGAATTTTTCAACTAATAATTCGCTTAATCCTAAAGCTTCAAATATTTGTGATCCACGGTAAGAATTAAGAGTAGAGATTCCAATCTTGTTCATAACCTTAACAATACCAGTTGCTATAGCCTTGTTGAAGTTTTCGATTGCTACTTCAGAAGAAACTCCTTTTATGTTACCTACTTCAACTTGCTCTTCAATGATTTCGTTCACCATATAAGGATTTATGGCACTAGCTCCATATCCAAATAAACAAGAAAAGTGATGTGGTTCACGAGGTTCAGCTGATTCAATTACAATTCCAAATTTTGATCTTTTTTGAAGACGTTTAAAAGAATTGTGTGTATGAGCACAAGCTAATAAAATAGGAATCGGAGCCATACTGTTAGATACACCTCGATCGGATAATATTACAATATTAGCGCCGTTGTCAATTCCTTTTTCTATTTCTAAAATTATATTGTCTAAAGCATTTTCTAAACCATTAACTCCTTTCTCAATTGGATAAAGAGTCGATATTGAAACAGTTTTATAATCTGCATGCTCTATGTATTTGATTTTATCTAAATCTTCATTTGAGATTACAGGGTTTTGAATGCTTAGTTTTTTTGCATGGTCTTCAGTTACCTCAAAAAGATTAATGTCGCTACCAATAGATAAAGAAGTATCGGTTACAATCTCTTCTCTGATACCGTCTAAAGGGGGATTAGTAACTTGAGCGAAAAGTTGCTTGAAGTAGTTGTATAGTAACTGAGGGCGATCAGATAAAACCGCTAAAGGAGTATCCGTTCCCATAGATCCAATTGCTTCTTTTCCTTGAACACTCATTGGAAGTATTAAGGTTTTGAAGTCTTCCTGAGTGTATCCAAAAATTCTTAAACGGGTATCGTAGTTTTCAGGTTCAACAGTTACATGGTTTCCTGTGTAAGGAACTTCTGATAGTTTTAAGAGGTTTTTATCAAGCCATTCTTGATAGGGACGTTCAGAAACAACTTTAGTTTTAATTTCTTCGTCTTCAATAATACGACCTTCGTCCATATTAACAAGGAACATTCTTCCTGGCTCTAAACGACCATGCTTAACAACGTTAGCAGGTTCAATATCTAAAACACCTGCTTCAGAAGACATTACAACATACCCGTCTTTTGTGACCGTATATCGAGAAGGTCTTAAACCATTTCGGTCTAGGAGTGCTCCAATATATTTTCCGTCTGTAAATGGGATTGAAGCTGGACCATCCCAAGGTTCCATAATACAAGAGTTGTATTGGTAGAACGCTTTCTTTAAAGGATCCATTGCCTTATGTTTTTCCCATGCTTCTGGAACCATCATCATCATTACCTCTGGTAAAGATCTTCCAGTAGCTAGAAGTAGTTCAACAACCATGTCCATAGAAGATGAATCTGATTTGCCTTTAAGTATAACAGGAAGTATTTCCTTAATATCATCACCAATTAAATCACTTTTAAATAACTCTTCACGCATTTGCATACGACTTGAGTTTCCTCTAAAAGTGTTTATTTCACCATTGTGACACATATATCTAAACGGTTGTGCTAAATCCCAAGTTGGGAATGTGTTTGTAGAAAAACGTTGGTGTACCAAAGCCAAACGAGTAATTACAAGTGGGTCAGATAAATCTAAGTAATAAGCTTCAATATCTTCAGGAACTAGAAGTCCTTTATAAATAAGTGTATGCGTTGAGAGACTTGGGAAGTAAAAATATTTGCTTTGTGAAAGTTTAGAAGCAATTATTTTATGCTCAGTAATTTTTCTTGCAATGAATAATTTAACATTGAACTCATGGTCGGTAAGTTCATTATCCCCTTTACCAACGAAAACTTGAGCGACATAAGGTTCAGTTTGTTGAGCAATTCTACCAACAACAGATCTGTTTACTGGAACTTGTCTCCATCCTAAAATAGATAAACCTTGTTTTTTTATTTCTTCTTCAAAAACTCGGACACAAAACTCACGTTGGTTGTCTTTTTGTGGAAGAAAAGTCATTCCAACTGCATATTGATTCGCTTCAGGAAGGCTGAAGGAGCAGTTTTTCACCATAAATTCATGTGGAATTTCAATTAAAATCCCAGCTCCATCACCTGTTTTTCCATCAGAACTTACAGCGCCTCTATGTTCTAGTTTTACAAGAATGTCTAAAGCTTTACCAATGATATCATTGGTTTTTTTTCCTTCTAAACTGCAAATAAATCCGGCACCGCAGTTGTCGTGCTCATAATCAGGGGAATAGAGTCCTTGTTTTTCTGGTAACATAATCGTTTGTTTTTTTGGTGTACCAAAAATAATGGTTTTCAGTACTTTTTAAGCTATCTAATAAGTCAAATGTTGTACGAGTTGAAAAGAATTTATTTTCTTACCCTATATTTTTAGAAATCATTAAATAATTCACTTATTTTTAGGATTAATTCAAATACTTTCGAATTGACTTTTTAGTTTTATTTAAATTTTTTAGCCAAATCTTACAATTATGCCGAAAAATCAGTCTTTTTTTGTAGTTGGTGTTATGTCTGGAACCTCATTAGACGGTATTGATTTATCTTTAGTGGAGTTCAAGTTTAAGGATAACCAATGGCGATACGATTTTATTTCCTCAAATACAGAAGATTATTCGACAGACTGGAGAGCCCGTTTAGCTCAAGCTCGATACAAAAGCAAAATTGAATTGGAAACTTTAGATTCCGAATATACTAGCTTTTTAGGGAACAAAATTCGAGAATTTATTGAATCTAATTCCAAGTATTCAATTGATTTAGTTTGCTCGCACGGGCATACAGTATTTCATGAGCCAGATAAAGGAATTACGTATCAGATGGGTAATAAAAAAGAACTCTCGGATATTGTCAATCATACTGTTGTCTGTGATTTTAGGGTCCAGGATGTGTCTTTAGGAGGGCAAGGAGCTCCCTTGGTTCCCGGGGGTGAATTTTATTTATTTAAAGAGTATGTTGCCTGCGTGAATCTTGGTGGATTTGCAAATATAAGTTTGTTGGATGGCGAAACGCCTGTTGCATTTGATATTGCTGCAGCTAACTTGGTTTTAAATCGCTTTTCAGTCGCTTTAAACTTACCCTATGATTCAGGTGGTAAGATTGCTTCAGAGGGTTTTGTCATTCCAGAATTTCTTTTAAAACTTAACGCACTTTCTTACTACGATCAAAAGCCACCAAAATCATTAGGTGTAGAGTGGATAACGGATAATTTGGAGTCTGTTTTTGAAGAATTTAAAGAGGAGTATCTTCCTGATTTGATGCACACGTATTGCGTACATTTAGCGGATCAAATCTCGAGAGTTTTACCAAAACAAGGAAAGGTTTTATTTAGTGGAGGAGGTACTCATAATACTTTTTTAATTGAATTGATCGATGAAAAAAGTTCAGCTGAAATAGTCATTCCAAGTATTGATTTGATTGATTTTAAAGAAGCTTTGATATTCGGATTTTTAGGTCTTTTGAAATATCTTAATCAAGATAATTGCTTTGCAAGTGTTACTGGCTCAAAACACAATCATTCCACAGGTGTTATTTTAAAAAAATAATAAGCTTCTGTTTGAGATTAAATTTATATTTTAGTCAGCAAAATAAATCAGTTGTCTTTTAATTTTAGAAGATATTAAATTATGTTATATGGAAATTGTATTAGTATCTATTTTTGTTTTAGGTTATTTAGCTATTACATTAGAACACTCACTTAAAGTAGATAAATTAATACCCGCTTTAGCAATGATGGCTATTTTGTGGGCTCTAATCGCATTAAATCACTTACCCGTATTTGAAGTAGATACTGCTTTAAAGAAATTAGTTCCTACCCACATTGATGAAATTTTATTGCATCATTTAGGTAAGACAGCTGAAATTATAATTTTCTTGCTAGGGGCTATGACCATTGTCGAAATTATTGATTATTTCAATGGTTTCTCTACGATTAAATCGTTTATCAAAACTAAATCCAAAAAATCTTTACTCTGGATTTTTGCAACTCTGGCGTTTATTCTTTCTGCAATCATTGATAATCTAACCGCTACAATCGTATTAATTACTATCCTTCAAAAGGTAATATCTGATCGAGATACAAGATTGTGGTTTGCAGGTTTGATTATAATTGCTGCAAATGCTGGTGGAGCTTGGTCACCTATTGGTGACGTAACCACTACGATGCTTTGGATTGCTGATAAAGTAACCACGCTTAATTTGATTAAATTCTTATTGATTCCTTCTTTAGTTTGTGTAATAGTTCCTGTATTGGTTGCTTCTATGTTACCTGCTTTCAAAGGAGAGATTGAAATCGATGAATCTGAAGACACAGAAACAATTCATAAATACGGATCTACAATGCTATATTTAGGTCTTACAGCTATCGTATTTGTTCCTGTATTTAAAACAATAACACATTTACCACCTTATGTAGGTATGATGTTTTCTCTGGCAATCGTTTCCACTTTTGCAGAAATTTTTAGTGCAGCAAAAATTAACATAACTTCAATTGATGCAGAAAGTGATTCTGCTTCTCATCATAGTCCTGTTCATAAGTCGCTTTCTAAAATAGAACTTCCAAGTATATTATTTTTCCTTGGAATACTTCTGGCAGTAGCTGCTCTTGAATCATTAGGGATGTTATTTGCTTTTGCAGAGACATTAAACACTACAATTCCAAATACCGATATTGTGATCATGTTACTTGGTTTTGGGTCTGCAGTTATAGATAATGTTCCGTTGGTTGCTGCGAGTATAGGAATGTTCTCAGAACCTACCGATAGTCCTCTTTGGCATTTCATTGCTTTTTCTGCTGGAACAGGAGGGAGTATGCTGATTATTGGTTCTGCAGCGGGAGTAGTTGCAATGGGTATGGAGAAAATTGATTTCTTCTGGTACTTCAAAAAAATATCGTGGTTGGCTTTAATTGGATTTATCTCTGGATCTATTACGTTCATGTTATTACGTGAATTTATCGCCTAGATTATACTTTAACGTCGGCTTTTTCGTTCTTTAATTAAAACCTATATATTCTAATGATTATGTCTTTTTTTATTCAAGCACCAGAAGCATTAAGAACTGAGAAAACACTTTCTTTAATCGAATTGATTAAGAACGGAGGAGTTGGAGGCCAATTGATTATAGGCTTGCTTTTTTTACTTCTTATTGTAGCCCTTTATATTTATTTTGAACGTTGGTTTGCAATTCGGTCTGCCCTAAAAATTGATGCTAATTTTATGGATCAGATTAGGAATTCTATTTCACAGGGTAAAATGGAAACTGCACAAGCACTGTGTGTTAAAGAAGATGTGCCAGTTGCAAGATTAATAGCTAAAGGAATTTCTCGAATAGGGAAGCCCTTAGAAGATATAAATACTACAATTGAAAATGCGGGTAGATTAGAGGTTTATAAACTTGAGAAAAATGTAAGTGTTCTCGCCACCATAGCAGGAGCAGCTCCAATGTTAGGTTTTTTAGGAACAGTAATTGGAATGATTCTTTCAATTTTTGAAATTTCAAATGCAGGTGGAAATATAGATATGAAACTATTGTCAGATGGTTTATATACTGCAATGACGACTACAGTAGCAGGTCTTATTGTGGGTATTGTGGGTTACATAACCTTCAATCATTTAGTGGCAAAAACATCTAAGGTTGTTTATCAAATGGAAGCAATTTCTTTCGAGTTTTTAGATTTACTTAATGAACCAGCAGCCTGATGAATCTGAAGGGGAGAAATAAAATAACACCAGAATTCAATATGTCCTCCATGACGGACATTGTATTCTTGTTGCTTATTTTTTTCATGATTGCTTCTACATTATCTAAACAGCTAGATACAATTGAGGTTAAATTGCCACAAGCTAAAGGCAAAACAGAAAATAGAAGTTCAATAACAGTATCGATCAATAAAAAAAATCGATTTTATATTGATGAAAAATCGGTTTCAAAAAGTAGTTTAGAAACACAGTTGTTAAATGTTTTAGGGACGTCAGATTCTCGTGTTATAATATTAAGAGCAGAGAAAGATGTATCCATTGAAGAGGTGGTATATGTAATGAGTATTGCAAACCAAAACTCGATCAAAGTTGTCCTAGCAGTAGACTCAAAATAAACTAGACTTATGGGTTTTCTTGATACACCACATAAAAAGAAGTCAGCAATGTTAACTAGCATAATTGCATTGTTGCTATTGCTTGTGTTTTCTTGGATTGGACTTTCATATTTTGACCCTCCTATATCGTATGGTATGGAAGTTAATTTTGGAATGGCGACTCAAGGAAAAGGAACAACTCAACCTAAAACGCCACCAAGACCCGTAGAGCAAGAAATACAACAGGAACAAATTAAAAGTTCTTTTAAGTCCCCTGAAGTTAGTGAGACCAATGTTTCAGAAGTTTTAACTCAAAAAGATAATTCAGTTCCTATAACTCCCAAAAAGGAAGTGCTTAAATCATCGGAAAATACTTCGGAGCATAATAAAAACAAAAAAGTTGAGGAAGCAAAAAAAGTATCGCCTCCTAAACCTACTGTTTCAAATTCAACAAAAAATATTTTAAGCAACCTTCTAAATAATAAAAACCAAAAGGGAGATTCAAAAGAAGGGGAAGGAGATGATGATGTTCCAGGCGATAAAGGTATGGAAGAAGGGAATCCATATGCTAGTAGTTATTATGGATCAGCTGGTCTTGGTGGCAAAGGAAATGGTTTTGGTCTAAATGGAAGAAGCTTACAAAACCAAGGTTCCGTCACGCAACAATGTAATCAAGAAGGTGTTGTTGTGGTTCGTATAACGGTGGATAAATCTGGTACTGTGATTTCTGCAGAACCAGGAGTCAAGGGGACTACAAATTCACACCCTTGTTTGTTAGAGCCAGCGAAGAAAACAGCCTATCTACACAAGTGGTTTGCTGATTCTAATGCCCCAACAAAACAAGTTGGTTTTGTTGTTGTCAAATTTAAAATAGGAGAATAGTTTTGGACACCTATGAAGAAGTAAGGGATTGGTTGTATGAACAGCTCCCTGCGTATCAAAAACAAGGAAGTAGTGCTTATAAACCTGGGTTAGAAAATATAGAAGGTTTTCTTGATTATCTTGGCAATCCTCATCAAGATTTTTTGTCAATTCATATAGCTGGTACAAACGGTAAAGGTTCAACGGCTCATATGATTACTTCTGTATTAATGGAAGCTAATTATAAGGTTGGTTTGTATACATCACCTCATTTAAAAGATTTTACCGAACGAATCCGAATTAACGGAATCGCTATTGAGGAGGGTTATGTTGTTGAATTTATAAATAAACATAAATCTTATTTTGTTGAAGCTAAGTTGTCTTTTTTCGAGTTAACTGTTGGAATGTCTTTTACGTATTTTAAAGATCAGAATATCGATGTTGCAGTAGTTGAGGTTGGTTTGGGCGGAAGGTTAGATGCGACTAATGTAATTACTCCCATACTTTCTGTAATAACGAATATTGGGTTTGATCATACTCAGTTTTTGGGGAATACTCTTAGTTCAATTGCGAAGGAGAAAGCTGGTATTATAAAAAAACGAATTCCGGTGGTTATTGGAGAAACGCAACACGAAATAGTATCTGTATTCAAAAATAAATCAAAGACTTTAAATGCTCCAATTTATTGGGCTGACCAATTACATCAGAAGAAGTACAAATCAGATTTAGTTGGACTGTATCAATCTAAAAACATTCAGACAACAAAAGTAGTTTTCGATGTTTTGGAACTCGAAGGGATCACAACAGAACATATTGAATTAGGTTTGCAAAAAGTTATTTTCAATACAGGTTTAAAAGGTCGTTGGCAACAATTACAAACATCTCCGACAATAATAGCCGATGTTACTCACAATGAATCAGGCTTCAGATATGTTGTTGATCAAATAGAAAAAATGAAATATAATCGTCTACACTTTGTTTTGGGCTTTGTAAAAGACAAGGATTTATCTTCCATATTCAATATACTTCCAAAAGAAGCAATTTACTATATAAGTACTCCAAATATAAGTCGAGCTGAAAAAATTTCAATGGTAATGCAATTGGCTGAAAAAAATAAACTGAATGTATCCTCATTTGACACAATCGATAAGGCCTATAAATCAGCTTGTAACAACTCAGAAAAAGACGATATTATTTATGTAGGAGGAAGTACTTTTGTGGTTGCTGAAATTCTTTAAAAAAAGTCTTTGTAAACAAGATAAACTATTCTATATTTGCACCCGCAAGGGCGCTTAGCTCAGTTGGTTCAGAGCACTTGGTTTACACCCAAGGGGTCAGGGGTTCGAATCCCTTAGCGCCCACAAAAAAAACCTCACTTAAAAAGTGAGGTTTTTTTATTCCATAATTTCTCTGAAGTTTAAGTATTTCTCACAGCTGGTAATTGAAATAAGTCTTCAACTCTGCAATTAATTGTTTTTGCAATTTTTAGTGCTAAAACTGTAGAAGGAATATAAATACCATTCTCTATGGCATTGATGCTTTTTCTAGAAACTTCAGCAGATATAGATAATTCTTGTTGAGTTAAGCCAGCAGATTTCCGGTATTCCTCTAGATTATTTAATAATTTTTCGTGATTTTTTCCCAAAATTATTTTTTCTCAAATTCTTCTACAGCACTGGTAAGTTCTTTTCCAGTATTTGGATATAGATATCCAGCGATTAAAACACCAATTCCGATGGTTGAAACCAAAAGTCCAATTCCTTCCAGAATTATACCAATTACCATATATCCTAGAATATACAAGCCAATTCCTACAAAAATTGTAATCACACCATTTCTGCGATAATCTAAAGGTTCTTTTTTTCGTTCCTCAAATATTCCAATGAGTTCTTCTAGTTTTGCAGGATCGTCCAAGTATTTTGATATTTCTAATACAGTTTCTCTTTTTCCTTTTCCTTCAAAGTAGAGCCATACAAATACTCCTAGTGGAATAATAATTCCGGTTAACATTCCCAAAACGGGTATGATGATATTTTGGTCCATAATTTATTTTATTAATGTAACGCAAACTTAACATTTTCATTCATGAGAAGCAAAGGTTACATTGTTTTATTTTTATAAAATAAAAAAGCCACCCAAAGAGGTGGCTTTATAATCTATTTGAAAGACTGATTAGATGTTTTTGATCATCTTATTAATTTTGGTGTATTCTTCTTCTGCTAATTCTGCATCAACAAGGATTCGACCACTATATTCATCTGTAATTATTTTCTTTCTCGAAGCTATTTCCATTTGAACCTGAGGGGGAATAGTAAAGTATGATCCACCAGAAGCACCTCTTTCGATAGGTACAATTGCTAATCCATTTTTAACACTCCCTCTAATTCTTTTATATGCTGTAATTAATCGTTCGTCTATTTTGCTTTCGAATTTTTCTGATTGTGCCAATAAATGAGTTTCTTCTTTTTCAGTCTCCTGCATGATCTCATCTAGCTCATTCTTCTTCGCAGTTAAGTGATTTTTCTTAACATCTAATTGCTCGTTAAGAACAGAAATGGTTTCTTTCTTTTGCTCGATTTTAACCTTTAATTCTTTTATTTTTTTCTCAGCTAATTGAATTTCTAACTGCTGATATTCTTCTTCCTTAACAATAGAGTTGTATTCTCTGTTGTTTCTGACATTTTTAAGTTTATCAGCGTACTTAGCGATTAGGTCATTAGCGCTTTCGATGGTATTTTTATTTTCTTTTATATCCAAATCAAAATCGTCTAATTCAGCAGTAAGGTTTTGAAGTTTGTCATCCATCCCAGCAATTTCGTTTTCAAGGTCTTCAACCTCTAAAGGAAGTTCTCCGCGTACATTTCGAATTTCATCAATTCGTGAGTCTATAATTTGAAGGTCAAAAAGTGATCTTAACTTTTCTTCTACTGATATTTCGTTTTTCTTTGCCATACTAGAAATAATTAACTGGATTGGTTTTTTCTTGCGATAAAATGCATGCAAAATTAGTCATTTTTTTTGTAAGATAGCTAGCTATTAATTTATTTGTGAATTGCTCGCTTTCATAATGCCCAATATCTGCTAATAAAATTTTGTTTTCTGATTCAAAAAAGTTGTGGTATTTAAGATCTGAAGTTATTAATACGTCAGCATTTTGTGCTTTTGCAGCGCCAATAGCAAAACTTCCAGAACCGCCAAGTAATGCAACTTTTTTGATTTTTCTTCCGTTAAAGTTAGAATGCCTAATGTTGGTGCAATTTAAGTTCTTTTTTACATAGGATAAAAAGTCTTTTTCTTCCATTGCCTTTGGTAGATAACCAATGCTACCCATTCCTATATCCTGGTTTTTATTGCTAATTATACTAATTTCATAGGCTACCTCTTCGTACGGATGATTGTTTTTTAGAGCTGTAATAATATCTTGCTCTTTATGTTTTTGAAAAATTAGATTTAGCTGATTTTCTGTTTCTTCTTTTGGAATCCCTTTTTTACCAACAGATGGGTTGCTGTTTTCGTTTCCTGTAAATCTTCCAATTCCTTTGGAACTAAAACTACATTCTTCGTAATTTCCTATTGCTCCACCACCAGCTTTATGTAATGCATTTAAAACCTCTTTGGTGGCGTCCTCAGGTACATAAGTGGTTAATTTTAATAGGGTGTCTTTTTTAGGGATGAGAATTTTTTGATCTTCTAAACCAAGTTCAACACCCATTTGGTAGCTGACCCCGTTTTTATGATTGTCTAAAGCAGTGTGAATTGCATAAATTGCAATGTTATTTTTAATTGCCTTTAAAACGGCTCTTTCGACATATGTTTTTCCAGTTAGTTTTTTCAACCCAGAAAAAATTATGGGATGGAAGCTAATTATTAGCTGACAATTATTCTTAATTGCCTCATCAACAACCGCTTCAGTTGTGTCTAATGTTATTAGAGTTTTAGTGCATTCAACAGTTTCATCTCCTACTAGTAACCCTACATTATCAAAATCTTCAGCATAGACTGTTGGAGCCCAAGATTCCAAAGTATTCATTATGTCTTTAATTGTCATTGATGTAAGTCAGTTTTTTCATTCTGAAGTGATTCTCTCAGAAACGAAATGTTATCTTTACAAATATAATATATTCGTTGGCATGACCTTCTTACGTTACTTTCTTTTTCCTTTAGCTATTGTTTATAGTTCTGTGACTAGTTTAAGAAATCTTTTTTTTGATTTGGGAATTTTTAGTTCTAAAACTTACAGCAACCCCACAATAGGAGTTGGCAATTTATCGGTTGGAGGGACGGGTAAGTCTGTATGCGTCGATTATATCGTATCCTTGCTAAAAGAAGACAAACCTCTTGCAGTTTTGAGTAGAGGTTATGGTCGTTTATCAAAAGGATTCCTTGAGGCTGATCAAAACAGTACTTTTAAAAGTATTGGGGACGAGCCAATGATGTTATATTCAAAACATCCCGATGTTCGTGTAGCTGTATCAGAGCGTAGACGCCGAGGAATGGAAAATTTACTAAAAACATCTGATTCAGAAACAGTTTTTGTTTGGGATGACTGTATGCAACATCGTTGGGTTTCACCTGATTTAATGATTTTATTAACCTCGCACGATCATTTATTTGTTGATGATTTTCATTTACCTGTCGGAAACTTGAGGGAATTGAGTTCTGGAAAAAAAAGAGCTGATGTAATCATTGTTACTAAATGTCCTACTCAAATTGATCAAAAATCTAAAGATAGAATTGCATCTAAATTACAATTAGCCAAGACCCAACATTTATTTTTTGCTCATATTGGATATTCTGATTTAATTAGAAATAAAGAGCGTACTTTTCCTATTGACAAGATCGAAAATATACCTTTTTTATTGGTTACAGGGATTGCAGATCCCAAACCACTTTTATATTATTTAAGAGCAATTGGCGGTCAGTTTGAACATATGGAGTTTAAAGATCACCATCTTTTCACTGAAAAAGATATTGAGCATATTAAAAAACGTTCCAATGGGTCTTTGATTTTAACTACGGAGAAAGATTTTGCAAGACTCAACACAATTATAGATTCTAATTTGCTTTTCTATATTAGTATTGAAATGAAGTTAGATGAAAAAGACCAAGATCATCTAAATCGAATCTTGATTGAAAACAGCACAAAAACAAAAGTTTAGTCTAATGAATGTGTTTGTGAGCTTTGTAGGAAGAGCGAACTAAAGCTCCACTTTCTACATGTCTAAATCCAAGATCCTTTCCAATAGCTTCGTAACGAGCAAATTGTTCTGGAGTTATAAATTCTTTTACTCCTAGGTGTTTTTTTGTAGGCTGTAAATATTGCCCAATTGTAACTACATCAACTTCAGCTTTTCTTAGGTCATGAAGGGTTTCAATTACCTCTTCTTCCGTTTCCCCCAGGCCGAGCATAATTCCTGATTTTGTTCTACGAACACCTTGTTGTTTTAGGTATAAAAGAACTTCTAAGCTTTGGTCATATTTAGCTTGAATTCTAACTTCACGTGTAAGTCGTCTAACAGTTTCAACATTGTGTGAAACTACTTCAGGATGAACGGCAATAATTCTATCTAAATTTCTTTTGTTTCCTTGAAAATCTGGAATTAAAGTTTCTAGTGATGTATTTGGGTTCATTCTTCGAATAGCGTTTATCGCTTCACCCCATATAATAGAACCACCATCTTTAAGATCATCTCGATCAACCGATGTAATAACTGCATGTTTGATATTCATGATTTTAATAGAACGGGCAACTTTTTCAGGTTCATCCCAGTCCACAGATTCAGGTCTTCCTGTTTTTACACCACAAAATCCACAAGACCGTGTACAAATGTTACCTAATATCATGAAGGTAGCTGTTCCTTCTCCCCAACATTCACCCATATTTGGACAACTTCCTGAGGTACAAATAGTATTTAGCTTGTATTTGTCAACCAAACCTCTTAGTTCGGTGTATTTTTTACCAGTAGGCAATTTAACACGTAACCATTTAGGTTTTCCGGTTGGAGCTTTTGTTTTCGTTTCAGTCGACATAAATCTTATTTTCCAGTGCAAATATACAAACTTCTTACTAGAGCATCAGCAGATAACTTATAGCAAAACTTGTTAAAAAAATAATCCCCAAAACACTAAGTATTTTGAGAGATTTATTGGGCTTGTGTTCTTCTGGCATTTGATCACTTAATACTAATTTGAAGTTTAAGAATGCATAGAACGGGGCTGTTATAAAGGAAAGTACCGTAGCTATTTGAATTAAAATTCCCATTTCAGATAAAAGAAACATAAGAATAAAAATGGTTCCTACGGCTAGAATTAAAAGCCAAGTTTTATAATCTTTTTTGTTTCTATTCGGATAAAGTAATTCGATTGTTTTACTCATTACTCTTGGCGAAGCATCTAGTGTAGTTATTGTAGTGCTAAACATTGTTGTGAGTGCTGCAATTGCAATGATTATATAAAATCCATCACCTAAAGTAGCAGTGTATAAATTAATCAATTGTGCTGCAAAAGTCCCTCCCTGACCGGAAAACTCAATTCCCGATCCAAACATTACAAATGCCCCTAGTCCCATGAAACAAATGCCTAGAATTAGGGTGACCCAGTATCCAACATTGAAGTCAAATAGACTTTCTTTCATCGTTGAGTTTTTATGTAATTCTTTGTTTTTTTCGATTGCCCACAGGGAATGCCATATTGAAATATCCATAGGTGCTGGCATCCATCCCATAAATGCAATCAAGAAAAGTATATTTGCTTCTGAAGGTAAAATTTGTACAAAATCAATAGTATTGGTGTTTTTAAAAGACGCTAAACATACCGCTATAACTGTACTAATAGTTAATGTTAGAATGATCCATTTCACTATTCTGTCTAAGGTCGCATATTTACCAAGCCAAAGAATTAGTGTGCAAAGTAAAGTTATGGCTACAGACCAGTAAACCAAGTTGTCCGATATTCCAAAAATCTGTGATGCTAGTCCTGCAGTTACAATTGTAACTGCAGTTTGAATGGTAAACATCGTTCCAATGTTCAATAAAAAGTAAATTCTTAAAAATCCTTTGCCTAGGTTTAAATAGCCATCTAAAAGACTTTTGTTGGTTGCGTTGGCGAATCGAGGACCATATTGAAAGAAGGGATATTTGAATAAATTCACTAGAATTAAAGCCCAAAGTAAACCCCAACCAAAATCAGCTCCAGCTCGAGTAGATTGAACCAAATGTGAAACTCCAATTGCTGCGCCAGCAAATAAAAGCCCTGGCCCGAGTTTACTTAATCTGTTCTTCATGACTTGTGATCTTTAGGGCTAGTATTTTTTTTGCACGAAGTAGGGTCACTTTAACTGTATTTAAAGGAAGACTTAAACGCTCACTTATCTCTTTGTAGGAAAGCTCTTCAAAATATCGAAGACGAATAATAGCTTTGTATTCTGTCTTTAATGTTTTTATTTTTAGAAGTAAATCGGAAAGGTTTTGAGTGATAATTAAGAGATCTTCAGGAGAAGGGTTTCCATCTTGAACTTGAGTAATTACTTTATCGTCATAGGAAGCGGAGTCAATTTTGTTTTTTAGATTTTCCTTTCTGTGTTGATCAATTTGAAGATTATTTGAAATAGTAATTAACCAAGTTTCGAAGGTGTATTTAGGGTTGAAAGTTTCGATCTTGTCAAATGCTTTAGCAAAAGTTTGAACAGCAATGTCTTCTGCCTGGTCTTCATTATTGTTTTTTTTTAATAAGTAATTGTATAGATAGTCCCAGAAGTTGTCAAATAAAAAACCAAAAGCTTTTTGATTATTTTTTTTTGCCTCGTTTATTGCCTCTAAGACTTGCTGCGATTTCATTTAAAGCTAATTTACAAAAAAATAAAATTAGCTTTTAGCCATTTCTGGGTTTTTACAGTCCTGTTCTTCAGGGAGTTTTCCACAGAAACCACAAGGTTCATTTTCTTTATTTAAAAAGGGGCTTTGACTCGCACATGTTCCGGCAAATTCACCATTTTTCTTTACTAGTATTTTAATCGCAATTCCAGCGAATGCTAAAGCAATTAGTCCAAAAGTTATTAGAAATAATTTTATCATAGTACTGCAAAAATACACTATTTTTTTTTCAGTCCCTAAATTTAAAAATCATAATATCTCCTTTTGATTTATTCAGAAATTACCACTTATTAATTAATTAAACCAGATTTAATTATAAATCTACCACCTGTAACAGGTCGTAACATTAGGTATTATTTATTCATTCATCTTTGAATGAAATTAACAGTTTACTATATCTAAAATGATAAATTCTTACACATTGAATATTTACAATTTTTCCTGGTTTAATGGGGTAATTTTTAAACTAAAAACTTCAAACACATTTTTTAAAGATTCTAGTAAGTTTATTGAAGAACGATTAGCTCATAAACAGGCATCTGCAGTCACAGATGCTCCAGAATATATCCGTATTAATAATTTCGGAGAACGAAAAACAGGTTGGTTGAAATTCAATCCAATAAAAGTAGAAGTTAATATAATCGGAAAGATAACAAGAAAAATAGAACGATATTAGAATGAAATAAACTCCTTTTTAGTAAAAATACAGTAGCTATTGGTCCGCCTTTAGTTTATTGTCCTAACCCATTACAATTTCATAAATAAATATAGTGTTGTGGTTTGATTGAAGGTTTATAAGAGGAGTTTTTCATTTAATATAATTTTAACCTTACATCAATTCGTTAAATACAATAGCGGAGAAGTAATATAAATAAACAACACTAACAAAGAGTTTAATAAAGACTCCGCCTAGAAAGCCAATTAAAGATCCAAGAGCAGATTTTAAAGCTTTTTTCTGGTTATTATCAAGCAAAAGTTCACCAAAGTAAGCTCCTAAAAACGGGCCTATAATCACTCCAAAAGGTACTGGAGATATAAGCCCCAGTACAAGCCCAATAGAAGCTCCATAAGCTCCATTCTTTGTGCCTCCAAATTTTTTGGTTCCAATTGCAGGGATAAAATAGTCTAATAAAAAAACGATTAAAGCAACAGCAAAAGTAATCCATATGAACGTGGGGTTTTCTTTAATGTTAGGGTGTTGGTGTATTAATAAAAGACCCAGCCAACTGGTTAAGGGTCCAGGTAAAATTGGCAGAAAACTCCCTAGAATTCCTAGAAAAATTAGAAAAACTGAGCCGATAATTATTAAAACTTCCATTGTGTATTGAATTAGTTTTTAAAACGTTTTGATGTTGATGTTGAAATGTAGCTCAAAAAGTAGTAATTTTAGATTAAATTGTAAAAAATTATATCTCATGCATATTATAATCAGAACCATTCTTGTTTCATTTTTATTTTTAGTCGTGCAAGGTTGTGAATACTTTAATACTACCACAATAACACCCGCCCAAGTAAAAGAGCAGTCAAATTGGAGTGAAAAAGATGCTGCACCTTCTTTTGAAGACTGTGATGGTTTAGAAGGAGAAGAAAATTTAGATTGTTTTAAAAATTTGGTAGGTGAAAATATTTCATTTGCGCTAAATCAATATTCATTTAATTCAATTGAAATAATAGATGAAGAAATTATTATAAGTATTGAGATTGATGCGGAGGGTAATTTTTCTTTAACCGATATTCAAGATAAAAATGATGTTATTTCTAAAGTAGAGTCTCTTTATTCAGAACTAGAAGATATAATTCTAAATTTACCAACAGCTCTTCCTGCGGTTAAAACCAATGTAGGAGTTAAAGTTAAAACTCAACTTAAACTACCGATTAGAATAATTAGTTCCCCTGGAGAATAATGCATGAAAAAATAATTTTAGGTATTGATCCAGGTACTACAATAATGGGTTTTGGACTAATTAAAATAGTAAAAGGAGAAATGGAGTTCATTCAACTTAATGAATTAATTCTGTCTAAATATGACAATCATTACTTAAAGTTAAAGCATATTTTCAATCGCACAATCGAATTAATTGACAGTTATAATCCTGATGAAATTGCTCTAGAGGCACCTTTTTTTGGTAAAAATGTTCAGTCTATGTTAAAGTTAGGCAGGGCTCAAGGTGTTGCTATGGCAGCTGGCTTGTCTAGAGATATACCGGTAACTGAATACTCTCCTAAAAAAATTAAAATGTCAATTACCGGAAATGGTAATGCAAGCAAAGAGCAAGTTGCAAAAATGCTTCAAAGTCTTTTGGGTTTTAAAACACTTCCCAAAAATTTAGATTCTACAGATGGGTTAGCAGCTGCGGTTTGTCATTTTTTCAATTCCGGATCTGGACAGAGTGATAAAAAATATACAGGATGGGGTGCTTTTGTAAGTCAAAATCCTGGTAAAATTAAAAGTTAAATCCCTTTTTATTTTATGGCAGCTGTATATTTCCATATTCCTTTTTGTAAGAAAGCATGTCACTATTGTAATTTTCATTTTTCTACTTCAATTAAAAATAAAGCATCTATACTGGATGCAATGTTATCTGAATTAAAAATAAGAAAGCTTGAACTAAAATCTGACGGCGTCATAAACAGTATTTATTTTGGAGGAGGAACCCCTTCATTATTATCCGTAAATGAGATTGAAATTCTAATTAATTCTGTTCGAGATTCTTATGTGGTTTCTGAGTCTGCTGAAATTACCCTAGAAATGAATCCAGACGATTATCGACCAAATTACTTACAACAACTAAAGAAAGTTGGGGTGAATCGATTAAGCGTAGGGATTCAATCGTTTCACGAAGAAGAATTAAAATTAATGAATCGTGCTCATAATGCTCAAGAGGCATTTGATGTTTTAGAAGAGATTAAAACAATTTTTGAAAATTTCTCTTTGGATTTAATTTATGGTTTACCGTACAGCACTTTAGAGTCTTGGAAACAAAATATTGATTTTGCATTAAAATATAATCCTAAGCATATATCAAGTTATGTTTTAACAGTTGAGCCCAAAACAGTATTAAAGCATCAAATCGAAACCAGTATAGTTGAATCATTAGATGAGGAAATTGTTCTCAGTCAGTTTAACTATCTAAATCAAAAGTTAGTAGCTGAAGGTTTTGAGCATTATGAACTATCAAGTTTTGGAATCCCAGGGTTCCGGTCTGTTAATAATTCTGGATATTGGAGTGGTGATTCTTATTTAGGAATTGGCCCATCTGCTCACAGTTTTGATGGATTAATTCGGAGTTGGAATGTTTCTAATAACACAAAATATATTAAAGGAATTGCATTAAAAGAGCCTGCAATAGAAAGAGAAAAGTTAACCAAAGCAGATCAGTATAATGAATATTTAATGACAGGACTTAGAAAAGAAGATGGAGTTTCACTGGACTATATTGAAAACAAATTTGGTTCTCATTTTAGAGAACTTCTGGAAAAAGAGGTAGAACCACAAATAGCTTCTAAAATACTTTACTGGGATGGAGATGTGTTAAAAATCTCCAGAGATTCCATGTTTTTAGTAGACGGAGTTGCTTCTGATTTATTTATTTTAAATGGCTAAGATTTATTGGTGTTAAATAAATCAACATAGTACTTATAAAAAAGGGGTATTGTTTCTATGCCTTTAAAGAAATTAAAAAGCCCAAAATGTTCGTTGGGTGAGTGTATAGCATCGCTATCTAAACCAAAGCCCATAAGCACACTTTTTGTTCCTAAAACCTCTTCAAAAAGAGGGACAATTGGAATACTTCCTCCGCCTTTTTGAGGAATTGGTTCAACTCCAAAGGTGTCTGAATATGCTTTATGCGCAGCCTTATATCCAATATTGTTTGTAGGTGTTACATAGGCTTGACCTCCATGATGCTTTATTATTTCTACTTTAACTCCATTTGGTGCAATTGATTTGAAGTGTTTACTGAATAATTCACTAATTATTTCCCAGTCTTGACCAGGGACTAGACGCATTGAAATCTTAGCATGAGCTTTACTTGCTATAACAGTTTTTGCTCCTTCTCCTGTATATCCACCCCATATGCCGTTCACGTCTAACGTAGGACGAATAGAATTTCGTTCAAGGGTGGTGTAACCAGTTTCTCCATAAACAGCATCAATTTCAAGTTCATTTTTATAATCTTCAATATTAAAGGGAGCTTTTGCCATTTCTTTTCGCTCAGAGGTACTTACTTCTTGTACATGATCATAAAAACCGGGTATGGTAATGTGGTTGTTTTCGTCATGAAGCTGAGCAATCATTTTGGTAAGTATATTAATAGGATTAGCGACTGCACCACCATATAATCCTGAATGTAAGTCTCTATTTGGACCGGTTACAATAACTTCCATATAACTAAGACCTCGAAGTCCTGTAGTAATTGAGGGTTGTTTATTACTTATCATTCCAGTATCGGAAATAAGAATAATATCATTCTTAAGTTTGTCCTTATTTTCCTTTATGAAGATTTCTAAATTATCACTGCCAACCTCTTCTTCTCCTTCAATCATGAATTTTACATTACAAGGAAGTCTGTTTTTATTTACCATTACTTCCAGTGCCTTAATGTGCATATACATTTGTCCTTTATCATCGCAGGACCCTCGCGCATAAATTGCCCCTTCTGGGTGTAGTTCACTTTTTTTAATTACGGGTTGGAATGGTGGGCTATCCCAAAGTTCAACCGGATCAGGTGGTTGAACATCATAATGGCCATATACCAAAACAGTAGGTAAATTAGGGTCAATTAAGCGCTCTCCATATACTATTGGATGACCTTTTGTAGGAACTATTTCAGTATGTTTGCATCCAGCATCTGTCAACGCTTTTTTAACCCAAGAGGCTCCTTTTTGAACTTCATCATTATATTTAGAGTCCGCACTTATAGTTGGTATTTTTAAAAGATCAATAAGTTCATCGATAAAACGCTGTTTATCAGCATCCGAAATAGTTATCATACAGTTAAATCTTTAGGTTAAAATATTTATCACAAAGATTATGTTTTTTTCTCACTAAAAAACTTTTTTTATGAAAACTTGATTATATTTGCCACAGTAAATTTTACTGCGGGTGTGGTGAAATTGGTAGACACGCTAGACTTAGGATCTAGTGCTTCACGGCTTGGGGGTTCGAGTCCCTTCACCCGCACAAAAGCCTTCTTTTGAGAAGGCTTTTTTTTTGCATTAATAACTTTTTTGTTCCATAAATAGTATAATTTTAGGAAACAAAATAAGTTTAAGCATAAACAATGATATTTAAATCTAGTTTTTCATATCTATTACTTCTTTTAATCTTCACATCTTCGTGTAATAAATCTAATGATCAAGAAATTAGACCGATTTCTGTAGTAAGTTGTTCGGATGGAATACAGAACGGTGATGAAAATGGAGTAGATTGTGGAGGTACCTGTGCACTTTGTCCAGGTATTAAAGTCTTGGAAGGTGAGCTTTTTGCTAGACTAAAACTAGATATTAGATTTGAATATTTGGTTACAGGTCCCTTTTTGATTCGTGATGGAGCAATTCTTGAAGTTCCAGCAGGAATTAAAATTAAAGTGAAAGAAAATGTAGGAGCCTATATTGCTGTTGCCCAAGGAGGTAAATTATTTACCTGGGGAACAAAGGATAATCCTGTAATTATAACTTCAAATTCTAAAAACCCAGCTCCAGGAGATTGGGGTGGTTTAATTTTTTGTGGAAAGGCACCTGTTTCAAATGGAATTCAATCGCGTTCAGAATTGGGTGATTTTTTCTATGGAGGAAATGACCCTAGTGATGGATCAGGTAGCCTAAGGTATACCAGAATTGAATATGCTGGTGCTGTGTATGCAGATGAAATACGCTTCAATGCATTATCATTTTTCGGGGTAGGTAATTATACCTCTTTAAATAATATAACCGTTTTTGAAGCTGCAGGTACTTCTTTTAAATGGTTCGGGGGTACAGTGAATAGTAGTTATCTTTTTTCCAATAAAAGTGGATCTGTAGGAATGGAGATTGCAGATGGATGGCAGGGGACTGGTTCTTTTTGGCATTCTTATTACAATCAAATTTCTGGAATTCAGGTTGAAAATCAATATTTTGCTTCATCAAATGATCGGAATAACCAATTCAACTTATCTAATATTTCAATTGTTGGAACCAATAATTCGTTTGGTATTCATTTTAAAGAGGGAAACCCAATTGGTCTTATTCAAAACCTATATTTATCAGATGTTTTTATAGGAGTATCTTTATCTGGAGAAAAACCTTTTGGTAATTTAAGTTCTTCTTTATTAAATTTTCAATCCGTTCAAGTTGAAAACTATAATCAATTATCAAATCAATCGGAGGTATTTCCAAATTATATTCAGCAATTAGATGCTTCTGGTTCGGGTTCGAAAGGAGATATTCCAGAGTGGGCAGATTTTTAAAATTAATTTACCTCAAAAGAGGTTGTTAAACTTATTGGTTTACCCAATTTAGAAAACCCTTCAATTTCTACCCAATAGGTCCCTAAAACGTCAGAACTGTAAAATTGAATATCTTTCTTTGAGCTGTTTAATTTAATGTTTGGAGACCAAAAAAGCTGGTGCCTTTCGTCAGGTAAGCGTTTTGTCTGATCGTTGTGAATTTGTTTATAATATTTTTTGTTTGCTTCTGGTTTGATGATGCTGAAGCTTCTACTTTGACTTCGGTCTGAAAGAATTTTTTCAGTAGGATCAAAAGTCGAGATCAGTATAACGCCTTGATATCTTTGTTTTCCAAACACATAGGGTTCTTTGTAAATCGAAATTCTCTTGACTTTACGAGTATCATACTGTATTAGTTTTTCAAGATCTTCTACATACGTTCCATTCAATAGTATTAAAGGCGATGAAGCCAAGTCTAAAATTTTTCCAGTTTTAGTTTTAACAAAAATGGAATGTTTTTTATTTTTATTTTTCCGAATCACTATGGACTTGATAAATTCAAAACAGGTTTCTTTGAATGTCTTAAATCTTTTATAGTCATCTAATTCATAAAATTCTTTTTCAGACTCATTAAAGTATGAATATTGAGAAAGGATATTTATTGAATCTTTTTTGAATTTAAAATATGCGTTTTCTATTTGATTCCTAAGACTTCTTTCAACTAGCGGCTTAAGATGATTTTTTGATAAAGTATAGTCTTCAAAAACCAGGGTGGATAAATCAATATTTTCTTTTGGATCTAAATTGATTGTTATTTCTTGATTAAAGTATTCTAGAGGTTGAATTATTATCTCAGATGCTTCATATCTGTAAGGTATTGTAAATTTGAATTCTCCTAGATTATTTGTCTTCACTTGTTTAAATTGAAATGGATTCCCTGCAATGGAAACAGATATCAGTTTATTTTTTACTGGTTTTTTTGTTGGTTTTAGGTTTATTTTTCCGGAAAAAACTTCTCCTTTTAATTCAGCTATGCTATTTTTTGAGTTGAGGTTCACCAAACTCGTTTTTGTTTGGTTCTTCAATTCTTTTATTGTTTTTCTTTCAGGAGCGGGTATTTTATTTTTTTTACGGATGGATATAGATACGTTGGCAATAGAATCGACTGAATTGTTTCTTGTTTTTACAGTCAAAATAATAAGTTCTCTTTTAGTATACTTTGATTTGTTTGTACTTACTGCCCATTGATTATCAGGATCGGTTTTTATTGAATCTAATAATTTGTTAGACGCGTTTGGATCAATATTAATTTTGTTTTGATCTACGGAATAAGGATTTAATATTACTAAATTTTGTTTGTAGACTTCATTTTGGAATTTAGATTTAATCAGGTTTGTAAATGCAATTAATTTATAGCTACCCGATAGGAGGTTTTCTTTTATAAAAATATCTCCACTAGCTTTTCCTTCTTCAATGATTAATTTTTGTGTACTTACTATATTCTTCTCAGAATCTATAAGTTGTACGTAAGCTATTTTGCTATACTTTCTGTTTTTTGGATTTATTAAATTTAGTTTATAGTACAAGTATTCACCCGGTAGAAACACAGTGTTATTTATGTGAAGATGGATTTGCTCCTCTGTATTTGATTCAATTTCAGAATTAGTTTGAGCTTTTATGTTTAGGCTAAAGAGAATTATAATTATGGACCAAAGTAGCTTCATGTGATTTATGTTATTCAACCCAGAACGAAGGTTTTTTGTTAGACCCAAAAGTTGTACAATCTCCACACTCAGGTGAAACCATTATGAATGGTCCCCCCTCCATTACTCCAAAGTTGTATTGATAAAACCGTACTTCATCTTGGTATATTAAATTTAATAAAGGTCTATTCCCTCTTGTTCCATCAGTTATTGGTGCTGTTAAATTACAATTGTTAAAGTAAGGAGGTAACTCACTTCCCTCAAAAAAGTCATTAAAGTTTAAAAATATTCGTTCTTCATCTGTTGAAGAAACTTGAAAGTATCCGGCTATGTTCTCAGAAGAATTATTGGTGTTCAATATATTACCTTCAATGAATCCCGGCTGATCTTCAGAGAAAATATTCTCTGATCCTTGCGAAAGACCTTGGAGGGTTTCAAAAAATGAATAGGTTTCTTTTGACTGAACATATTGTCTTACTAAAATACTATAACGATGTTGAAGTTTAGGATCATCTTTTCTTATGAAATGGACTTGAAATTTCTCTAAACGATCTTCTGATAATCCCAAGGTGTTATTCAAAATTATTGAACTTGAAGTTCCATATCCGAAACAAACTTGTTCCTCTCTTTCTCTTAAAATAACACTTAAATCAAAAGTACTTCTTCCTTCATTGACAACAACTGCATCATAGGGAGACCATAAGGGAGCAACTATTTTATATGTTTCTTCAAAATCAAAACGATAAAGTTTAGATTTTGAGGAAGGATCATAACTGTCAATATATATACCGATACCTTCTCTGCCAAAGTCATCATATGTTTTTTCTGCATATAACCGATCTAGGTTGGCCGATGTAATCAGACTCTGAGGTTTAGATTCATAGTTTTCCCCATCTGCTGTTGTAATATTTAAAGTATAGTTTGTGTTTTGAGAAGCAGAAAATTCATCAGAAGCTAAGTATTTCCCATTACTTTTTTCTTCAAATGTATAGGTGTTTCCTCGATCATCATTCACTTGAACGACAGCATTTTTCTCTGGAGTAAAAGATCCTCCAAAGGGATAGGAACGAGATAAAAACACTTCATGTTTTTTATATTCTTGTGTAATAATAGACTCAACTACTAAAACTTCTTCAAAATCAGATGGAACTCCGTTAAAAGGAGTTACACAGCCAATTAATAACAAGATGTAAGTCCCCAGGCTTATCGACTTTGTTATTTTTATCCAAAGAAATTTGATTGTTTTTATCATTTCTTAGAATTTTAAATTATAACTAATTGAAGGTACAGCTACACCAAATATTGTGCTTTGTAATCCTTTTACTTCTCCATTTTGAGAAACAAAAAAGACTGAGTATGGGTTGTTTCTTCCCAAAATATTATAAACTGAAATACTCCAAAAACTATGGGCAAGTTTTTTTAGCTTATGACTTCCTTCAATATTAAAACCGAGATCGATTCTAAAATAATCAGGAATTCTGAATTGATTTCTATCACTGTACAGAACAAATTCAGATTGGTTAAAGCTATAATTTCCTACTGGGAAAGTTACAGGTCTACCCGTTTGATAAATAACATTGCTCGATAAGCTTAGACGTTGTGTGAATTTGTAATTCATTACTAAACTAAAATCGTGTGGCTTATCAAAATTAGAAGGAAAAAATTCTCCACCATTTATTTGTTCTTCCCTAAATTGACTTTCAAATTTTTGAAAAGATCTGGAGTAAGTATATCCTAGCCAACCGGATAGTTTCCCTTTGTTTTTACGAATTAATAATTCTGCCCCGTAAGACATTCCTTTTCCTTGGAGTACTTCTGTTTCAATTTGTTCGTTTAATAAAAGGCTAGCTCCTGTTTTAAAGTCAAGTAAATTTTCTTGGTTTTTATGGAATCCTTCAATACTCAATTCATACATGTTGTCATTAAAGTTTTTGTATACTCCAAGAGAGAATTGACTTGATTGTTGCGGTTTAATATTTCTATCGGATAACTTCCAAGTATCTATTGGAGATGCTGTGGTAACATTTGTTAGTGTGTGTAAATATTGATATAAGGAATGGTACCCTAACTTGACCGAGAAAGTGTCTGTAATTAAATAACGTCCAGAAAAACGAAATTCTGGTCCACCATAGGTTTGAGTTACCTCGTTCCTTCCAAAATCATTTGTACCTACAACGCTGTAAACACTTTTCGGTTGATCTTCAGCGTAATCGAACTCTGTTTTTGGGCCAAGGGAATTAAAAAAAGAAAATCGAATTCCAGCATCTATCAATAACTTTTCGTTAAACTTATAGGAATCTGAAAAAAACACTCCGCTTTCTAAAGCATATTCATTATTTAATTTAAACGGTAGAGTTAAATCACTTGATTTTAGGGGCTTTTTTTCACCAGGAGCTACGGTATAGTATTTACTGGAAATTCCATAATTAAAAGTGTTTTTAGAATTAATTACAGAAGTAAAAGCTAATTTTAAATGTTTCTCGTCAATTTTGTATTGTTGTCTAAAATTGCTTGTTGTACTTCCGTCATAATCAATGCCGAATTTATAATTACTGTTAGACAGTTTTAGTCTAACTGAGTTTTCGTTATTGAATTGATGCTCCCATTTTAGGTTAATTAATCGGTTGTTATACCCATATAGTGAGTCCGATGTTATACTGAATTCGTCCTTGCTAAGATAAGCTACAGCCGACAGTTTGTTTTTCTTAGAAATGTCATGATGATAACCAACAATTAAGTCATAAAAATTCGCAGTACTTGAGTTTAATTTTTCATCATTTAAAGATTTCAATACCCAATCAGAGTAAGCGCCTCTTCCACCTATCAAGACTCCTGATTTGTTTTTTTTAATCGGAATTTCAAGGACTGCATTTGCAGTAACTGGTCCCAATGAGGCTTCCCCTTTAATTTTATCTTTAGAAGGAATTTTACTTTTAATATCAAAGACAGCAGATAACCTACCTCCATATCGTGCTGGGATCGCTCCTTTATATATGGATATGTCTTCAATAGCAAATGGATTTAAAGCAGGGAAAATGCCAAAAAAGTGAGCGGGGTTATAAAGAACTGTATTGTCTAACAGGATTAAATTCTGATCACTTTTACCTCCGCGAACATTAAATCCTGATGCGCCTTCTCCTGCGCTACTTATTCCTGGAAGGGTAGTGGCTACTTTTAAAATATCACGTTCACCCATTACTAATGGAATATTTTTTGTGTTTTCTGATTCTAAAAAATTAGTTCCCGTACTAGCATTTTGAACATTTTTTAGAGCAGATACACTTAAGATGACTTCATCTAAATCCTCCGTTACTTCTTCTAGGTTTAGATTCAATATTCCATTATTATAAAGAACCAGCTCTCTTTTAATAGATTCAATTCCTAATGCTTGTGTTTCGATTAGATTAATTCCTGCAGGAAGTTCTAATGTATAGAAGCCTTCTTGATTTGTAACAGCACCTAAGTTTTTGTTTTTAACTAAAATATTGATGTTTTCTAGTGGTGCTCCAGTTCTAGAATTACGAATGATTCCTTTTAGAATGTAGGAATCTTTTTCTTCTCCAATTATTGTTTTTCCAATGGTAACTCTTACAATTTCTATTTCTTTTTGTTGTGCTTTTCTTATGCTTAAAAAAGGAGCAGAATTTTGTTTTTTTGATCTATTTTTCTTCTCATTTTCATTAAAGAAACCAGAGGATAATTCATTGTAAATAACCGTGTTTTCTGTGAGAATTATTTGATTATCCTTCTTAAGGAAGTAATTTAAGTCGGTCTCTTTTAATATAGAGTCTAAAATTAAATTTATCGGTTTATTTTCAAAACTTTGCGAAATTTTTATTTCATCATTAACCCATTGATTAGCAAAGTAAAATTTAAAATTAGTTTCTTCTTCTATTTTTAAAATTGCATCTTTCAGGTAAATATTTGAGAATATAAAAGAATAGTTTTCTTTTTCCTGACCCAATATGATGTAAGAAGAAAATACTAAAATTAAAAGAATAACTTTTTTCATTTACTTCAATTCTCTTTTGTTAAGCGTCCAATCTTCCAATTGTTTCACTAGTTTTTCGATATATTGATCTGGTTTTTCTTTTTTAAGATTTTTTAGCTCTTCTTTAAGGCTAACCAACGAACTTTTAAAGTTTTTAAATTCATTAATTAGTGTTTTTTCAGATTTTAGTTTTATGAATTTAGAACCTTTAATTTGAATGAAATATTCAGATTTGTTTTTAAACTCATGATAAATTACGGCACTATCAGTTCTTTCGTATTTTTTCTTGATAAATTTCTTTATGACCTTAAAAACATCATTATTACAAATTTCCTCGTAATAACCTGATGCTATTAATCCGTTATCTATATATTTAAAATCGTGATTATTTATGCTAAATCTAGGAATATAGTCAGGATACAAGACCAAGATGGGTGAGCCATTCGATTCTGAGTGTTTAATTAATAAACGGTCTAAGAATACATCATATTTAACTGGGATATTTAAGTACACATTTCCTTTATAGTTTAAGTCAATTTTTTTGAATGAATTTTGCAGAAAATAAGGGTGATATTCATTAATTACATTAAATTTTGACTGATGTACTTCTCCATCATAAAGAGCACTATTGAAAACATCCATACTGTCCTCATATTCCTGATAAATTAAATCATAAATAGGTGGATTCTGTGCGTATACTTTAGAAAAAGCAAATACAGTAAGTAGGATATAAACAGCTTTGGTTGTTTTCATTTTAAGGTCTTTCTAACTTTAAAAGATAAGAATTAAATCCTTCAAGTGAAACTTCTGAAAGCGAAGTATTAAAAGCCCCATTACTTGTAATGGTTATACTTCCTAATACATCATTGTTTAACAGATTTACCAAGTTATAACTCCCTTCTGGTAGGCTACTACTAGTAGCTCTAAGGTTAAGCTCATTGCTAGATTGTGAACTTAAATTATGAATTACAATAAATAAATTATTATTGTCAGAATCCGCTCTAACATAAGAAAATAGTCTATTGTTATTGCTTTCTACAAAAGAATAAGAACCGGTTCTTAGAGCAGAATTTTGGGAACGATATTTAATCCAAATTTGATATTGTGACCAAATTGATTCCCGATCTTGTTGTTGGTCAATTGCATTGTATTCTTGGTAGTTAGAATTTATACCATGCCATGGTTGAGCTGATGAAAATCCAGAGTTTGTGCTCGAATCCCACTGCATTGGTCTTCTTATGTTTTCATCAGGTTTTTGCCCTAACATTCCAATTTCTTCACCGTAATAAATGTAGGGTACCCCCGGAAGAGAAAGTAAAATTCGAGCTGCAAGTTTAGCTTTTCTTTCATCCATTCCAAATCTATAAAAACTTCTGTCTTGGTCGTGGTTGGTTAAGAATGTTCCATATTGGTTGGCTTCATAAGTTGTAATTATTTCATTCATTTTTGATTTTAAGTTCGAACTATTCTGATTGTTAATACCGTCTATAATAGCATATGATAAATCAAATTCAAAACAATAATCTAGTCTATGGTCACTATATGGAGCTATATTTTGAGTTGAGGTCCAAGCTTCACCCACGGTCATCAATCCAGGGTCTAAGCTCTTTTGGAAGACATATAAATCCCTCCACCAAGCTAGTGTTTCACTTGTGTTTTCTTGTCGATCACCATTTTCAATCCAATGTTTAACAGCATCAATTCTAAATCCATCTACTCCGATATCTTCTTTCCAAAAACGAATTGTATTTTTAATTTCATTTGTTACTTCTTGATTTTTGTAATTTAAATCAGGCATTCCAGACCAAAATATCCCATAGTAGTAGGAGCTATTTCTTTCGTGCCAAACCTCCTGTCCCCAAGGGCCATTATAATTTGGTTTTGTGGAATTCCACAAATACCAATCTCTTTTACTTTGATTGTCCGCAGAAGCTGTAAACCATGGATGTTGGTCTGAAGTATGGTTACCTACAAAATCTATTATAATTTTAATTCCACGTGAATGAGCCGCGTTAATTAATGCTTTAAAATCATTAATTGATCCATAATCTTCGTTTATGGACCTAAAATCCGTTACGTCATAACCATGATAACTAGGAGAAGGGAAAATGGGCATTAACCATAAAGCTGTTACACCGAGATCAGAATCTGTATCGGGATTTCCGTCATTTAGATAATCTAATTTTTCAATAATTCCTCTTAGGTCTCCAATTCCGTCTCCATTAGAATCATAAAAACTTCTGACAAATATTTCGTAAAAAACAGCATCATTCCACCATTCGTTAGATTCAATATTTTCAATATCAACTAGAGATTCAATACTATTATCAGTATTGATTTTGGCGTCTTTACTACAACTAATTAAAATAGAGCTAAAAGATAGAAGCCAAATTAAACCAGTTGAAATCCCATTATAAATTCTAGTCATAAACTTCATTAAATCATGAAGGAATATATTAAATACTTTTTGGACTTAACGTGTTTGCAATAAATCTTAACAATTATTATCTATTTAATTTAAAGTTATCTAGTTTAATATCATCAAGACCGTCGTTATCAAAAGGATATTCCATCTGATCTTGGATGTTATAAAGTGATATTAGGATAAATTCACTTACAATTACAACAAAATAAGTAATCCACTCTGGTTCTTCAAATCCAATCTTGTTAATTATTGTGGGAGTATAAATTAATGGAAAAATATAAATAAAAATTTTACAATAGGCTTTCAGACTAATTGGAGTTCTGTGTGTGTGAATTGCTTCAAGGTTTTCAATACCTTCATTTACAGATCTCATGAAACCAAAAATTTTCAATTTAAATCCACCTGAAATAACATCCTCATTGGCTAAGATGAAACGCTCTATTTTGTTGACAGAATCATCAATTTCCTGAATTTTTCTTGAATTGTTTTGAAGATAATCAAGAAGATTATCGCTTATTTCATTAATAATTAACTCGATTTCCTTTTTCTTTTCATCAGATAATTTAGCGTTTGTTGCAAAACAAGATTTAATTACATTTAAAGATCCACGAAACCTACTCAAGTGTTCTAAAGCTTTCTCTCTTCGTCTGAAAGCACCACGAATTGCAAAAACCAAGGGAAATATTATTGCGATACTAATTAGAGTGAGGTCTATATTGTAAACAATTTCTAATTCATAAGCTAAATAAGGAACGGCTAATGAAATGATTAAAGTATAAAGGGTACGTTTGTTAATTATGGAAAAATACCTATTCATGATTTTTATTTCTAAAACATTATATTTGATAAATCTATTAACTATATATATGCTATGCAAACCATCAAGACATTATTAATTTTTTTATGTGCTTCAACCTTTGTTTTTGCTCAAGAAGAACCTACCAAATTATTTAGAACTGAAGAAATTGTTCCGATTCAGATTAGTTTTTCTAATCGTGAATTAAAAAAGAGTGACAATGACACTGTATTTTTTGATACCACAATGAAATTCAAAGAAAATGGTGTTTGGAATGAAATAAATGTGGGTGTTCGTGCTCGTGGAAATTTTAGAAGAGCTACATGTTATTTCCCACCTGTGAAAATGAAGATCAAAAAATCGGATGCTAAAGGCACCCTTTTTAAGGGAAACAAAAAACTTAAACTAGTTTTACCATGTAAGCTTGAGGACAATAAAAATGATAATATTTTAAGAGAATTAATAGCTTATAAGCTGTTTGAAATCATATCGCCGTATCACTTTAAGACCAGAAGAGTTTCTGTTGATTTCGAGGAGATTAAGAAAAAAAGCACAAAAAAATTCACCTTAAATGGTTTTTTTATAGAGGATGATAAAAATGTAGCGAAACGCTCAGAGGCTAAAGTTTGGGAGCGTTTTATGCATCCAATGAATATGCTACCTGAGGCATCTGTTAAAAACAATTTGTTTCAATTTATGATTGGTAATACTGATTTTTCAACTGCTTATTCTCATAATGGAAAATTACTTGTTACTGTTCCACAGAACAAATTCATACCGCTTCCTTATGATTTCGATATGTCTGGTATTGTAGATCCTAGTTATGCCGTTACAAATGAAAGTTTAGGTTTAAAAAACATAAGAGATAGACAGTACAGGGGGTTCAAAAGAGACGAGTCTTTAATGTTTGATATGAGAGATGAGTTTGTAGCAAATAAAGCTGCTTTCTTTGCTGTTATTAATAGTTTTAAAAACGATTTTGATAATCCAAAATCTCATCAAGAAGTTGTTGACTATATTACTTCGTTTTTTGAAATAATCGAAGATGACAAACAATTTAAGTTACAAGTCTTAGACGAAATGCGAACTAAGTAACTTATTTATTTAAAACACTTAACATCTTTGTAAAGATTTCAGTGTTATCATATATACCAGAAAACAATGAAGCCGATGGTCCTTTGCTAAAAACAGGGACCATTGTTGCTGTATGACCTAAGCTAGAAAAAATAGCTTCGGGCTCCATGGTTTTAATGTCACCCTTAGGAAGACTTAAACCTCCGGTTTCATGATCTGCGGTAACAATTACCAAGGTGTTTGGATGCTCGACAGTGTAATCTAAAACAGTTTGAATAGCAACATCAAAGTCATTGAATTCAGAGACTACATACTCTAATTCGTTTGCATGACCGCCCCAATCGATTTGAGATCCCTCCACCATTAAAAAGAATGGTTTTTGGTCTCGGTCAAATTTACTTAATATACTTTTAACTGCTTTGTCAAGAGGAAGCCTGCCGTCTAAAATTCTATTGGGTTCATCTCTGTTAGTGAAAAAACCAATTTTTTTAGATTCTGATTTATCAAATTTTGAGAGAGAGGAAACAATATCATATTCTGTCATTTCTTTGATTAAATTTCTTTTGTCTTTTCTTCTGTTAAAATGATTTTCTCCTCCACCAATAAAATAATCAACAACACCTGTGCTTAGTTGAAACGCAATTTCTTGATATTTTCTTCTTGAGTCTACATGAGCATAGAAAGAGGCAGGAGTTGCATGAACAATACTGGAGGTTGAAATTAATCCGGTTTGATATCCTTTTTCATTACATAAATCTAATATAGATTTTGGATATTGGTTTTTTGATCCAATTCCAATAACACCATTAAGAGTTTTAACTCCTGAAGCCATTGCAGTTCCTGAAGCAGCAGAATCTGTAACTAGAGCATTAGAGGAATGTGTTTTTGATAAACCGATAACAGGGAATTTTTCTAAGGAAGTTTTATTACCATTATAATACATTCCGGCTGATATTTGAGTTAACCCCATTCCATCACCGATCATTAAGATGATGTTAGTTGGTGTTTTTTCTTGAGCTAAGGCGCATGAGAAACTAAAAAAAAGACTCGCTAATAGTGAAGTTTTATTCATTATGAAAAATTGAAATAGGTTACAAAATAACAATTAAACTATGTATTTTCAATGTTTTAATACTTGTTTTAATTTAGTTATAATCTTTAAGGTAGCACCAGCTTGATTTTTAATGTATTCTGAATTTAGGGTTCCCATCTTTTTTTGGATGAATTTATCATTTGAAATTTCAGTAAACTTTTCTTTAAAATCTTCAGCAGAACGAACACTTATTAGACCTCCTTTTGATTTTAAATCAAGTGCTTCTTGATAACGCTTATAGTTTTTACCAACAAAAACAGGGATGCCAAATACAGCTGGTTCTAAGATATTATGAAGCCCTTTATTGCCCATTCCTCCTCCCACATATGCAATATCTGCATAACTATATATCTGGGTTAAAATTCCAATACAATCAATTAAAAGAATCTCTTCTCCTATTTCTTTGAGTTCATCTAATCTGCTAAGTCTAATGGTTGGTTTTTTAAAAGATCTCTCAATTTCAATTAATGATTTTTCATCTACATTGTGTGGAGCGATAATGGTCTTAATGTTTGTTGATGAATCAATTACTTTATTTAATATTTCTATGTCCTCTGGCCAGCTACTTCCAACAACAAAACAGTCTTTATTATTTACAAACCGTTCAATTCCATCATTTGAATTATCTTTATTTAAAATATTCAGAACTCGATCATTACGAGTGTCACCAATTATAATTGAATTATTGATGTTAATAGAATTTAAAAGATCTTGAGAATCTTGATTTTGGACAAAAAAGAAATCTATTTTTCTCAATATATTTCTCATAAATAGACCGAAAGGTTTAAAAAATAATTGTTCTGATCTGAAGATGCTTGCTATTGAAAAAATGAGGATATTTTTATTTTTAACTTCTTTGATTAAGCCTGGCCAAAATTCATATTTGATTAAAAAAAGAGCATCAGGATTTAGAACTTCAAGAAATTCCCGTAGGTAACTTGTTTTGTCTAAAGGTAAGTAGGTAACAACATCTGCTAGTGGATAGTTTTTTTGGATTTCAAATCCAGAGGGCGAAAAAAAAGTAAGAGCAATCTTGTAATTTGGATATTCTTTTTTTGAAGCAACAATTAAAGGACGAGCTTGTTCAAATTCCCCTAAGGAAGCACAATGAAACCATAAAACATGATCTGAGGGGCTTATTTTTTCTTGAATGGTTGGGATGATATTCTTTCGTACGCTAAGAAAATGATCTATTTTATTGGAAAATAATGCTACTAAACGAAGTAAAAACAGCACAATTCCTATTACAAACGTGTATAACATAGCTTCGTATTGAATATTCAAAAATAGTTTATCTGGTAATCCCATGAAAGAAGAATCCTTTTTTTAAATTTACGTTTTAAATTTTCAAGATGAAAAAAATCCAAATGGTAGACCTGAAGGGTCAATATGAGTTTATTAAGCCCGAGGTAAATGCTGCCCTGCAAGATGTTTTAGAAAACACTTCTTTTATAAACGGTCCAGCAGTTCATGCTTTTCAGTCCGATCTAGAAAAGTATCTTGGGGTTAAAAATGTTATCCCTTGCGCAAACGGTACAGATGCTTTGCAAATTGCATTGATGGGTCTTGGATTAAAACCAGGAGATGAAATAATTACTGCAGATTTTACTTTTGCAGCAACAGTTGAGGTAATTGGACTTCTTAATTTAACCCCGGTATTGGTTGATGTGGATCCAAAAACCTTTAATATTGATCCCGTTGAAATCGAAAAAGCAATTACTTCCAAAACTAAAGCAATCATTCCAGTTCATCTTTTTGGACAATGTGCTCCAATGGATGAGATTATGGAGATCGCAAATAAACACAAGCTTTTTGTAATTGAAGATAATGCTCAAGGAATTGGTGCAACCTACACTCATAAAGATGGTTCAAAATCTAAAACAGGAACCATTGGTCATGTTGCAGCTACTTCTTTTTTTCCATCTAAGAATTTAGGAGCTTATGGAGATGGAGGAGCAATATTTACGAATGACGATGAATTGGCTCACTTGATTAGAGGGATTGTTAACCACGGTATGTACACTCGATATTACCACGATGTAGTTGGGGTGAATTCAAGATTAGACTCAATGCAAGCTGCAGTTCTAAAGATTAAACTTCAGTATTTAGATTATTATAACGAAAGAAGAAAGCAAGCTGCTATTCAGTATACTCAATTGCTAAAAGATCATCCTAATGTAATTACTCCTTTCAGGTTGTATGATTGTAATTCTCACGTTTTTCATCAGTATACTCTTAGGATAATCAATAATGATAGAGACGGGTTGGTTAAGTTTTTAAATGAAAACGATATTCCGTGTGGTATATATTATCCTGTGCCACTTCATTTGCAAAAAGCATATACCCATGAGGGTTATAATGAAGATGATTTTAAAGTTACTAATCAATTGGTGAAAGAGGTTATTGCCCTTCCAATGCATTCCGAATTAACTACAGATCAAATAGAGTTTATTGTTTCTAAGATTAAAGAGTTTTTGAAAAGGTAAAATTATATTGAAATTAAGCATTCAAAAACTCAACAGCTCTATTTAGAATAGATTTAGTTCTAAGAATTCTATAATGCCCTGTGCCCGTAACTTCTTCTAAAGTAGAATTTTCCCAAAATTCACTTACTTGCTTAGATTGGTTGACAGAAAGTACTCGATCATTTGTATCGTGTAAGATAAGAGCTTTCTTAACTCCAGATTTTTGAGCATATTCAGCAACATTCATTTTACTTACCTCAATTCCTTCTTCTTTTTCAATTTTATTGATCAATCTAGTAGTTACTTTTTTTGAAATCCCAACGCGATCGGCTACAAATTGAATTCGGTCCTCGAATTTATTTGGAGTGGTAAAAAGTACATAACGATCAATAGTTATTTGAGGATTGTTCCCCAGAAAAACAGAGGTTGCAACTCCACCAAAAGAGTGACTCACTAAGTTATTTATATTGTGTTTTTTAATTAAGGCACCGACAAGATCACTAAACTTAAAAAGACTAGTTTCTCCAAGTGAGCTTGCTCCATGTCCGGGTCCGTCGAACGCATATACCGTAAAATTATTTTCCACTAAAACTTCTATTAAATCAGCAAAATTTCCTGCTTGACCTTCCCAACCGTGGATTAATAATACGGATTTTGAACCCGATCCCCATTGGTAGGTTTTAATAGTAAATTTTTCAAAAGCAAAATCTTTTTGTTTTGATTTTGCCAATGACTTTATTTCGTGGGCTCTATATTTGTGAACCAGAGGGGTGGTAAGTTGTTTGTATGCAATTGAAACAAATAGATTTGGGAAAATTGAGGATAGGAAATGGATTAGATTTTTTTTCAAAATCAATAAGTTAGAGAATTTAAATATTAAAGCTAAAATAGTATCTTAACCCAAAACATTTCAATTATGAAGAACTTAATTTTTGCTTTTACTTTTTTTATTTCATTCGGAATAGTAGCACAGACAACTTATTTACATTGCGGTCAGCTTTTTGATAGTAAATCAGGATCAATAAAGAAAGAACAAACCATTGTTATTGAGGGGAACCTTATTACTTCTGTTGAAAAAGGATACAAAACAAATGAGTCGAGTGCTACTAAGATTATAGATTTAAAAAGCAAAACTGTTTATCCTGGTTTTATTGATATGCATGTCCATATTGAATCTGAGTCTAGTCCTAAAACTTATTTAAATAGATATAGATTAAACGAAGCAGATATGGCTTTCGATGCAGCAATTTATGCAGAAAGATCTCTTATGGCAGGTTTTACAACGGTGAGAGATTTAGGAGGTTCCGGAGTAAATATTGCACTTCGTAATGCGATAGCAAAAGGAAAAGTTCCAGGTCCACGAATTTTTACAGCGGGGAAAACACTAGCTTCAACAGGAGGACATGGAGATCCAACAAATGGGAATAAGTCGGAACTACAAGGAGATCCAGGTCCAAAACAAGGTGTTGTAAATTCTGTAGAAGATGCAAGAAAAGCAGTTCGTCAGCGCTATAAAAATGGAGCAGACTGGATAAAAATCACTGCGACAGGTGGCGTTTTAAGTGTTGCTAAAAGTGGAGAAAACCCTCAATTCACTAAAGAAGAAATAGCAGCTATTACTGCTACAGCACGTGATTATGGAATGCAAGTCGCTGCTCATGCTCACGGAGATGAAGGTATGTATAGAGCTGTCTCATCGGGTGTTAAGACCATAGAACATGGTACCTTAATGAGCAAAAGAACAATGAAATTAATGATTGAGAAAAATGCTTATTTAGTTCCTACAATTACTGCTGGGAAGCAAGTAGTTGAGAAAGCAAAAATTCCAGGATATTACCCAGATATTATTGTTCCGAAAGCATTAAAAGTTGGGCCTAAAATCCAGGAAACATTTAAAAAAGCTTACGAAATGGGAGTTCCAATTGCCTTTGGTACAGATGCAGGTGTATTTCCACATGGTCTGAACGGAAAAGAATTCGGTTATATGGTTGAGGTTGGTATGCCTGCAAGTGAAGCAATTCAGTCTGCTACAATTGTTAATGCATCTATTTTAGAACAAGATAAACTGGGCCAAATAAAACCAGGTTTTTATGCTGATATTGTTGCTTCAGATCAGAATGCACTTGTAGATATAAAAACCCTTGAAAACATTACGTTTGTAATGAAAAACGGTGAAGTCTTCAAGCACAATTAGATTTAAGCAATTGCTCCTGAACTTGTTTCAACAGAGCGATCAATTTTTTTAACAAGGCCTTGTAAAACTTTCCCTGGTCCAACTTCTACAAAAGAGTTTGCACCATCTTCTAGCATTTGCTGAACACTTTGAGTCCATCGAACTGGAGCAGTAAGTTGTTCTATTAAGTTAGCTTTTATAGTAGCTGCATCTGTGATTCCAATTGCGGCCACATTTTGATATACTGGGCAAATTGGATTTTTAATTTCTGTATTTTCTATTGCAGTAGCCAGCTTTGTTCTTGCAGGTTCCATTAAAGGAGAATGAAATGCACCTCCTACAGGAAGTGGCAATGCACGTTTTGCACCTGCTTCTTTCATAGCCTCGCATGCCAGTTTAATGGCTTCTATTTCTCCAGAAATAACCAATTGGCCTGGACAATTATAATTGGCAGCAACAACAATACCAGCTGTTTTTGCACAAACATCTTCAATGGTTTTGTCATCAAGTCCTAGAACAGCAGCCATAGTTCCAGGAACTTCGTCACACGCATCTTGCATAGCTAATGCTCGCTGATGAACTAATTTTAAACCACTTTCAAAACTCATTGCTTTTGCGGATACTAAAGCAGAAAATTCACCTAAAGAATGTCCTGCAACACAATCTGGCGTGAAAGAAGAACCCATAACAGTACTCATTATAACAGAATGCAGGAATATTGCGGGTTGAGTAACTTGGGTCTGTTTTAAGGCTTCTGCATCATCACCAAACATTATTTCAGTAATGTTGAATCCTAAAATATCATTTGCTTTATGAAATAGTGCTTTGGCTTCTTCAGAAGCTTCGTATAAATCTTTTCCCATTCCAGGAAATTGAGCACCTTGTCCAGGAAATAAAAATGCTTTCATTAAATTATTTTTTATCGTAAGTTAAATAAGTATAGTCATAAGGTTGGTTGTCAGTTTTAGACATAAATTCCTCTTTGACAACGATCCATTTGTTTTTATCAATTTTAGGAAAGAATACATCTGCATCAAAATCATGATGAACACGAGTAAGTTCAATTCTATTGCAGTGGTCCATCAAAAGAGAATAAATTTGAGCTCCACCAATTATAAAGGGTTGCGGGTCATCTTTTGCCATTTCAAGAGCTTCTTCTATATTTGAAGTAACCAAAGCTCCATCAGCTTTATAATTTTTGTTTCTTGTTAAAACTATATTAGTTCTGTTTGGAAGTGCTTTAGGCATCGATTCAAATGTCTTTCGACCCATAATAATTGCATGCCCAGTTGTTAGTCTTTTAAATCGCTTTAAGTCCTCAGGGATGTGCCAAATTAAATCATTGTCTTTCCCAAGAGCATCGTTCTCTGCTGCTGCAGCAATTAAGGTTATCGTCTTTTTTTTAAGCATTTCTGAGCTTTTATTTGAAACATTATCTTCTTCGTATAAGACCTGTTCGTTCTGAGATTTAATTGTTTCTTTTAATTTATTCAAACTTTCTCTTCTAACTTTAGGATGTAAAACTTAATAACATAATCGAGTACAAAGACCGTAAAAATATGTTTAATAACAAAGATTTCCTTTGAAATATAACTAATGGAGTTTGTTATATTTACTAATTAGCAAAACATACTAATTCTCATCAATATAAAAATCTTTATGAAAAGTAATTACCCTACACTTGAAAACTGTACTTATCTTAACACAGCATACTGTGGTTTGTATTCTGAACGTTTACTGCAATGGAGAACAGAATCAGACCTTGATTTTGTTGCTAAAGGGGATTATTTTAAAAGTGAACAAGCCATTAATATTGAAAAGAATGCGGTGCATCAGCTTTCGAAATTGATGCGAACAGAAGAGGAAAATATTTTTTTATCGACAAGTTGTTCTGCTGGATTAGAAGCTTTTTTGTTGAAAATCCCAAAAGACTATCATTTTCTATTAATTAATGATGATTACCCTTCTATTACAGAAATGGTAACAGATCATCAATTTAAATTTTCGGAAGTTTCGATGAGTAGCACCTTGGAGTCATCTGTTTTAGAAGAATTAAGAAACCGTCCGTATCAAGTTTTACTTTTTAGTGCAGTCCAGTATAATTCAGGTCTTTTGTTTGATATGAATTTTATTGAAGAAATTAAAAATGAATTTCCGGAATTAATAATCCTGGTTGATGGCACCCAGTATATTGGAAACCAGCCATTTGATTTTAATAGAAGTCTTATTGATGGAATATTTGTAAGTGGATACAAATGGTTGTTAGCAGGGCATGGAAATGGTTTTTTGTGTTTGAAAAAATCACTTCTGAATAGGTTAAAAATTAGTGCTATTGATGTGTTTAATCTTTTAGATCGGGGTCATAGGGCTCCAATCGCAATGGGTTCATTAGGTTTTGCTGTCGAAGAATTAATGTCTTATGATCTTGATGTTGTTTTTCAGAAAAATAAAGAATTAGGCAATTATTTATTTGAGGCGCTTAAAAAAAGAAATCTATTAGAGGATTTTATTTCTGAAAGAAAAAAACATTCAACAATTTTTACAATTAAAGTAAACAAAGCATTATTTGAAATTCTAAAAAAGAATAACATTCGTTGTATTCAACGTGGATCAGGAGTTAGAATTGCAGTTCACTTTTATAACACTAAAGCAGAAGTAGATTTTTTTCTCCAAGTTTTAGACAAAGCAGTTAAATAGCAACAGCTCCTTTTATTAATGGAAAGGGATCGTAATCTATAAGTTCAAAATCATCAAAGGTGAATTCAAAAATATCTTTTATTTCAGGATTAATTTTAATTGTAGGTAACTTCTTAGGTTTTCTAGATAATTGAAGTTTAATCTGTTCTTCATGATTTGAATAAATGTGTGCATCACCAAAAGTATGAACAAAATCACCTGCTTTAAGACCGCAAACTTGAGCCATCATTAGTGTTAGTAATGCGTAAGAAGCTATGTTGAAAGGGACTCCCAAAAACACGTCTGCACTTCTTTGGTATAACTGACATGAAAGTTTTCCGTCGGCAACGTAAAACTGAAAGAAGGCATGACAGGGAGGAAGAGCAGCTTTGTTGTTTGCAACATTTTCCGAGAAACTCTTTGATGTATCAGGCAAAACACTCGGGTTCCATGCAGAAACCAACATTCTTCGACTATCCGGAGTTGTTTTTAAGGTGTGAATAATATCTTTTATCTGATCTATTTCCTCGCCATTCCAGTTTCTCCACTGGTATCCATAAACAGGACCTAGGTTTCCTTTTTCATCTGCCCACTCATTCCAAATTCTAACACCGTTTTCTTGGAGGTACCCTATGTTGGTATCTCCTTTTAAAAACCATAATAATTCATGAATTATAGATTTTAAGTGGAGTTTTTTTGTGGTTACCATTGGGAATCCTTTCGAAAGATCAAAACGCATTTGATATCCAAAAACACTCTTTGTTCCAGTTCCAGTTCGATCTGTTTTTTCAACTCCCTCTGCTTGAATGTGTCGAATTAGGTCTAAATATTGTTGCATTTATAAAATATTATAATCAAATGTATATTTTTATTTTTCCGGAAAAAAGTCGGTTTGGGAATAGTTATTAAAATTATCCGTTAACAACTAAACTTAGTTATTTTCTTCTCGAGAGTTCATCTCTTATTTTTGCTGCAGCCTCGTAACTTTCAGCTTTGACAAGTTTGTTGAGCATGGCATGAAGATCTTTTGTAGAAAGTTTGGTTAAATTTTGAACCTCCTTGTTTTTTGAATCTTTTTCGTCAATGAAATTTTTAATCCAGTTTTTATCTTCTTGTTCAGATTTACTAACTCTTATGTCGTCAGAGTAACTTGCTTTTGACATAATGTTCTCATAGGTAAAAACAGGAGCATTAAATCGGATGGCTAACGCAATAGAGTCAGAAGTACGGGCATCTATAATTTCTTCAATTTCGTTTCTATCACAAATTAAGCTTGAAAAAAAGACCCCGTCAACAAGTTTATGTATAATTACTTGTTTGATAGATATTTCAAATCGTTCCATCAGGTTAATGAATAAATCATGGGTTGATGGTCGGGGTGGAACGATATCGTTTTCGAGACCCACTGTAATTGCTTCAGCTTCGTACCCTCCAATCACTATTGGTAATTTTCTATTCCCATCACTTTCCTTTAAAATCAAGGCATAAGCCCCAGTTTGAGCTTGAGTGTATGATACTCCAATAATTTCAAGTTTAATCAAATCCATAACATCATTTACGACGTGAAATTAATCCTTTTTTAAAATATTCACATTATTTTTCCTTATTTTCATTTCAATTAGCAATTTCTCTGTGTTTTAGGTTTTTTATATACATTTAAAAAACTTAAATTTGCGCACCTATAAAAAAAACTAGAAATAAATTCTATGAAAGTATTACAGTTTAGACAAGCTATTTGTGAGGCGATGAGCGAGGAAATGCGTAAAGACGAATCCATTTATTTAATGGGTGAGGAAGTAGCAGAGTACAATGGAGCATATAAAGCATCTAAGGGAATGTTAGATGAGTTTGGTGAAAAAAGAGTTATTGATACTCCAATTTCTGAATTAGGTTTTGCTGGAATTGGTGTAGGATCTACAATGACTGGTAATAGACCAATTATTGAGTTCATGACTTTTAACTTCGCGCTTGTTGGAATTGATCAAATTATAAATAATGCAGCAAAAATTCGTCAAATGTCAGGCGGTCAGTTTCCTTGTCCTATTGTGTTTAGGGGGCCAACTGCTTCTGCTGGACAACTTGCAGCTACACATTCGCAAGCTTTTGAAAGCTGGTATGCAAACTGCCCTGGGTTGAAAGTTATTGTACCTTCAAATCCATACGACGCTAAAGGTCTTTTAAAGGCAGCAATTAGAGATGATGATCCAGTAATTTTTATGGAATCTGAGCAGATGTATGGAGATAAAGGTGAGGTTCCTGAAGAAGAGTATATCCTTCCAATTGGAGTTGCCGATATTAAAAGAAAAGGAGATGACGTAACCATTGTTTCTTTCGGAAAGATAATCAAAGAAGCATACATTGCTGCAGATGCTCTTGAAAAAGAAGGCATCTCTTGTGAGATTATTGATTTAAGAACTGTTAGACCTTTGGATATTGATGCGATTTTAACGTCTGTTAAAAAGACGAATAGATTAGTTATTCTTGAAGAAGCTTGGCCTTTTGGAAATATTTCCACTGAAATCACCTATCAAGTTCAAAATGAAGCATTTGATTATTTAGACGCACCTATTGAAAAAATAAACACTGCAGATACACCCGCACCTTTTTCTCCTGTGTTATTTCAGGAATGGCTTCCTGGAAGTGAGGATGTAATTGCAGCTGTCAAAAAAGTAGTTTACTTTAAAAAATAAAATAGTACGGATTACTACAACAATTATTAAAAAGATATTATGGAACAAAATGTTATATATATACCTCTAGTCCTTTCTGTATTAGGATTAGCATACATGTTTGTAAGAGCAAGTTGGGTAAAAAAACAATCTGCCGGTAATGAAAAAATGCAAGAAATTTCAAAAGCTATTAAAGAGGGAGCGCTTGCTTTCCTAAATGCTGAATATCGATTGTTATTTATCTTTGTCGTTATAGCATCAGTAGCACTTTTTGGTATTTCAGTTTTAGTTGACACAACAAGTTGGATGATTGTACCTGCATTTGTTTTTGGAGCTTTCTTTTCTGGACTTGCTGGGAATATAGGAATGAGAATCGCTACGGACGCCAATGCAAGAACAGCAGAAGCAGCAAAAACAAGTTTACCCAAAGCACTAAAAGTAGCTTTTGGTGGAGGTACAGTAATGGGATTAGGTGTTGCAGGACTTGCAGTCTTAGGTCTTACGTTGTTGTTTATGTTCTTAGTTAGTCAGTTCGTTGGACAAAGTGATTCTTTTTACAATGACATGACTATTGTTTTAGAAACCCTAGCAGGTTTTTCTTTAGGAGCTGAATCAATTGCATTATTTGCTCGAGTTGGAGGAGGTATATACACTAAAGCAGCTGATGTTGGTGCTGATTTAGTAGGTAAAGTAGAAGCAGGTATTCCTGAAGATGATCCTCGTAATCCAGCTACAATCGCGGATAATGTTGGAGATAATGTTGGAGACGTTGCCGGAATGGGGGCTGATTTATTTGGTTCTTATGTTGCAACAGTATTAGCTGCAATGGTACTTGGTAACTATCTTGTACGAGATATGTCTTTAAATGGACAGTATACGGATGTATTTAACAATATGGGGCCAATTTTACTGCCTGTTGTCATTGCAGGAGTAGGGATTTTAGCATCTATAGTAGGTACTTTCTTTATTAAAATTTCTTCTAACGATGCAAAAGAATCTCAAGTTCAAAAAGCTTTAGATATAGGGAATTGGGTTGCTATTTTAATCACTCTTGTTGCAAGTTATTTCTTGATTATTTGGATGTTGCCTGAAACTATGAATATGAAATTTTTTGGAGATGGTTACAAATCTATTTCCTCCCTAAATGTATTTTGGGCATCTTGTATTGGACTTGCAGTTGGGGCACTTATTTCTATGGTAACAGCTTATTATACAAGTCTAGGTAAAAAACCTGTTTTAGATATCGTTGAAAACAGCTCAACTGGAGCAGCGACTAATATAATCGCAGGTCTTGCTGTCGGAATGAAATCTACATTCTTATCTGTTATTTTATTTGCTGCGGCAATTTATGGTTCCTATGAGCTGGCTGGATTTTATGGAGTAGCATTGGCTGCCTCTGCAATGATGGCTACAACAGCGATGCAATTAGCAATCGATGCATTTGGACCAATTGCAGATAACGCAGGAGGTGTAGCAGAAATGAGTGAATTAGATCCAGAAGTTAGAGAACGTACGGATGTACTTGATTCAGTTGGAAATACTACAGCTGCAGTCGGAAAAGGATTTGCTATTGCTTCAGCTGCCTTAACCGCTTTAGCTTTATTCGCTGCTTATGTTACTTTTACCGGAATTGATGGGATTAACATTTTCAAAGCGGACGTTTTAGCAATGCTATTTGTTGGGGGGATGATACCGGTTGTATTTTCTGCTTTAGCAATGGAGTCGGTAGGTAAAGCTGCCATGGAAATGGTTGAAGAGGTCAGAAGGCAGTTTAGAGAAATTCCTGGAATTATGGAAGGTACTGGAACTCCAGAATATGCTAAATGTGTAGCTATATCTACAAAAGCTGCTCTAAAAGAAATGATACTCCCAGGTTTACTTACAATAGTGACACCAATAATTATTGGATTTATATTCGGAGCTGAACCTTTAGGAGGTTATATGGCCGGGGTCTGTGTTAGTGGAGTAATGTGGGCAATCTTCCAAAATAATGCAGGTGGAGCATGGGACAACGCTAAGAAATCATTTGAAGCTGGAGTTGAAATCAAAGGCGAAATGACTTACAAAGGATCTGAAGCTTACAAAGCAGCAGTAACTGGAGATACAGTTGGAGATCCATTTAAAGATACTTCTGGACCTTCTATGAATATCTTAATCAAGCTTACTTGTTTAGTGAGTTTAGTTATAGCACCAACTTTAAATCTAGATGGACATACTTCAGAATCTGTAGTAAAAGAAGATCAGATTAAAAAAGAGATTCGTGTTGAAGTTCAATCTACTGAGTCCGATCAAATGGAAGCTACAATTACAACAACAACAACTGAAGGTGGTGAGGTAAAAGTTGAAACAAAAGTGATAGAGGGAACTGAAGAAGAAATTCAAGCTTCTATTGCAGAAATCAAAGAGGTTAAATTACACATTGAGCATTAACTGAGCTTATTTAATTATAACCCTTTAATTTCAGAGTCAATTTTTTCAATTATTTTTTCAATATCTTCAGGCTTATCAACGAAATTCAATTCATCAACATCAATAATTAATAAGTTCCCTTTATCATAATTATGAATCCAAGCTTCATAACGTTCGTTCAATCGGCTTAAATAATCGATGCTTATTGAGTTCTCAAATTCTCTCCCTCTTTTGTGAATGTTGTTAACTAAGTTTGGTATGCTGGATCTTAAGTAGATCATTAAATCTGGTCCTGTTACCATGCCTTCCATTAATTCAAATAAAGATTTGTAGTTCTGGTAATCTCGCTGAGACAATAAGCCCATAGCATGAAGATTTGGTGCAAAAATGTGAGCATCTTCATAAATACTTCGGTCTTGAATTACATTTTTTCCGCTTTTTTGTATTTCTATGAGTTGTCCGAACCTACTATTTAAGAAATAAATTTGAAGGTTAAATGACCAACGTTCCATTTGATGATAAAAATCATCTAAATAGGGGTTTTCAACAACCTCTTCAAAATGACCTTGCCATTTATAATGTTTTGATAATAAATCTGTAAGACTTGTTTTTCCTGCTCCTATATTGCCGGCTATAGCTATGTGCATAATTATTTAATTAAAATTACAGATATACATACATTGTTTAGAATGTAAATCATTGGTGATTGTCCCCATAAATGTACTATCAAAAGAATTAAAAAAAAATTATTCATATGGATTTTGTTTTTAATTTTTATGAATTACCTTTGTATCAAATAACTGAGGAAGGATTTGACTGATTGCAACCCTCATAAAAAAAATGCTAAACCAGTGTTGCTTTAAAAGAAGTAATCTTCAAATCCTTCCAGAAAGCAACCTTAAATGTCATATTTTTTTACATCAGAATCAGTAAGTGAAGGCCATCCAGATAAAGTGGCTGATCAAATCAGTGATGCTCTCGTTGATAACTTTTTAGCTTTTGACCCGGAAAGTAAAGTAGCCTGTGAAACTCTTGTTACAACTGGACAAGCAGTTCTAGCAGGAGAAGTTAAAAGTCAGACCTATTTAGACGTTCAAAAAATTACGCGAGACACTATTAATGGAATAGGCTACACAAAAGGCGAATATCAATTTAGTGGAGATTCTTGTGGAGTTATTTCATTAATTCATGAACAATCTAAAGAAATAAATCAAGGAGTAGATCGTGAAGTAAAAGAACGTCAGGGTGCTGGAGATCAAGGAATCATGTTTGGTTATGCCTCAAATGAAACGGATAACTATATGCCGTTAGCTCTCGATCTTTCACACAAGCTTTTAATTGAGTTAGCTGCTTTAAGAAGAGAAAATAAAGAAATTAACTATTTACGCCCAGATGCAAAATCTCAAGTTACATTAGAATATAACGAGGATGGAGTTCCGATTAGAATAGATACGATCGTAATCTCAACCCAGCATGATCAGTTTGATTCTAATGATGAGGCTATGCTTGCTAAAATTAAAAGTGACCTTGTTTCCCTTTTAATTCCGAGAGTAAAGAGTCAATTGCCAGAGCGAATTCAACGTCTATTTGATGATAAGATAACGTATCATATAAACCCAACAGGTAAATTTGTAATTGGAGGTCCACACGGAGATACTGGATTAACAGGACGTAAGATTATTGTCGATACTTACGGTGGAAAGGGAGGTCACGGAGGCGGAGCTTTTAGCGGTAAAGATCCAAGTAAAGTAGATCGAAGTGCAGCTTATGCTTCTAGACATATTGCAAAGAATCTTGTAGCTGCAGGGATAACTGACGAAGTTTTAGTTCAATTGAGTTATGCAATTGGAGTAGCTGAGCCTACATCAATCGCTGTTAACACCTACGGAAAATCAAAAGTTGATTTTACTGATGGAGAAATTGCAAATAAAATTATTTCATTATTTGACTTAACTCCTTTTGGGATTGAAAAACGATTAAAATTACGAACACCCATTTACTCAGAAACCGCTGCTTATGGACATATGGGAAGAGAGCCAAAAAAAGTAACTAAAACTTTCGAGTCTCCTTACAGCGGAACAATTACCCAAGAAGTAGAATTATTTACTTGGGAAAAACTAGATTATATAGAACAGATTAAAAAAGAATTTAATATTTAACAGCCATGGAAAATCACAATTTCGAAACAAAATCATTACACGCAGGTCACGAACCATCAAACTCTCAAGGTACTAGAGCCGTTCCTATTTATCAGTCAACTGCCTATGTGTTTAATGACGCAGATCATGCTGCAAATTTATTTTCTTTAGCGGAACCAGGTTATATCTACACCCGTTTAAATAATCCAACAAACGACGTTTTAGAGCAAAGACTTGCTGCCCTTGAAGGAGGTATAGCAGCAGTGTCAACTGCATCTGGTACTTCAGCGATTTCAACTGCTTTAATGGTTTTATTAAAATCAGGAGATCATATTGTAGCTTCCAATAGTTTATATGGAGGAACCTATAATTTATTAAACGTTACTCTTCCTCGATTAGGGATTACAACAACTTTTGTAGATCCTAGCGATCCTTCAAATTTCGAAAAAGCAGTGCAAGACAATACACGTGCTTTCTTTGTAGAGTCTCTTGGAAATCCTAAGTTGGATGTTTTAGATTTAAAAGGTATTGCCGCTTATTCTAAAAAAGCAAAAGTTCCATTTATTGTAGATAATACTGTAGCTACACCTGCTTTATTAAATCCAATTGAGCATGGAGCAAATATTGTAATCCATTCTTTAACTAAATATATAAACGGAAATGGTACCTCTTTAGGTGGTGTTATAATTGATGCTGGAACATTTGACTATGGTAATGGTTTATTCCCTGAATTTACTGAGCCATCTCCAGGTTATCATGGATTAGTTTACCATGAAGCTTTAGGAGCAGCCGCATTTATTGCAAAAGTAAGAATAGAAGGTTTAAGAGATTTTGGAGGAGCATTGAGTCCATTTAATAGTTTTCAAATTATTCAAGGATTAGAAACTCTTTCTCTTAGAATGAATCAACATTCTAAAAATGCTCTTGAAATTGCACTTTGGTTAGAGCAACAAGAAGAAGTTGCCTGGGTAAATTATCCTGGATTAAGTTCGAGTAAGTATAATGTATTAGCAAAAGAGTATCTCCCTAAAGGCCAAAGTGGAATTGTTACTTTTGGTTTAAAAGGAGGGTTTGAAGCTGCAAAACAAGTTGCAGATAAAACCAACATATTCTCTCTTTTGGCGAATATTGGTGATACAAAGTCATTGATTATTCATCCAGCAAGTACTACGCATCAGCAACTAGATTCAGATTCTCAAAAATTAACAGGAGTTACTCAAGATTTAGTTCGACTTTCTATTGGTTTAGAAGATATTGAAGACTTAAAGAACGATTTAAAACAAGCCTTTTAAAGCCAAAGATGAACGCATCTCAACTTCATAATGGAATACATTTATTAACTCTTTCTAGTGGGAGAAAACTAAGTTTTCAAACATTCGGACAAGATTACCATACTGCGCCAATAGTTCTGGTAAATCATCCTTTAACGGGTGACTCTAGGGTAACAGGAGAGTTTGGTTGGTGGAATAATTTAATTGGGGAAGGTAAGCCGATTGATACAAATACCTATGCAATTATTTCTTTTAACATTCCAGGAAATGGTTTTGATGGTAATTTAATCGATGATTTTGAGTCTTGGAATACAGGTACAATTGCCCGTTTTTTTTATGAAGGTTTAAAGCAACTAGGAGTAGGCCACTTACATACTGTAATTGGTGGTTCGTTAGGGGCAGGAATTTCTTGGGAAATGGCAGCACTTTACCCGGACTTCATAACAAATTTAATTCCTGTAGGAGGAGATTGGAAGTCTACAGATTGGATGATAGCGAATACTTTCGTTCAAAAACAGATTTTAGCTTTAAGTTCTGATTCGCTTGATGTTGCCCGTATGCACGCTATGCTATGTTACAGGACCCCAGAGTCTTTTAAGATTAAATTTAATAGAACCGTGAATGAAGAACTCGGCTTATTTAATGTAGAGTCTTGGTTAGCCTATCATGGAGAAAAATTAACGAATAGATTCCAAGTTCAAGCATACAAAACAATGAATCATTTACTTGGTTCTATTGACATCACAAGAGATGGAAGAACCTTTGAAGAAATTGTCAAAAGTATAAAGTCATCTATCCATATTTTCTCAATTGATAGTGACTTGTTTTTTCCATTAAGTGAGGATAAAGAAACTGTAGAGAGAGCCAAAAAAGTTGGCGTAACGATTAATCATCAAATCATAACTTCTAAATATGGTCATGATGCTTTTCTGATGGAATCAGAAAAAGTAGTACCTCTTTTGAGCCCAATATTTAATTAAAAATACAACTATGAAAATTTCATTAAATAGGATAAATGAAGATTATCTTTTTGAAGCTACAAGTTCAAATGGAATGAACGTTTTATTGGATAATAAATCTAAAAAGGAAGGGAAAGTTGAAGGAATAAGCCCAATGGAAGTTTTACTCATGGGGGTTGCAGGCTGCAGCAGTATTGATGTGGTTGCAATTTTAAATAAACAAAGAATTAATCCAGTAACGCTAAGAATGGAAGTTGAAGGAGTTCGAGATCCTAATGCAGTTCCAGCTCCATTTCAAGAAATTAATGTTTCTTTATTTTTAGAAGGAGAAGATATTAGTCCAGAGAAGGCTAAGCGAGCTGCTCAATTATCTTTCGATAAGTATTGTTCTGTTTCAAAGTCTCTTGACCCCAATATCAAAATAAATCAAATCATTTTTGTTAACGGAGAAAAAGTATAGTATGAGCCAAAAACTTGAAACAAAAGCGATAAGAACCCAAATGGAACGTTCCAAATTTTTAGAGCATTCTACCCCTTTGTATTTAACATCGAGTTTTATTTTTGAAGATGCAGAGGATATGCGTGCTTCTTTCAGCGAAGAAAAAGAGCGTAATATTTACAGTAGATTTACAAACCCAAATACTTCAGAATTTGTTCAAAAAGTAGCAGATATGGAAGGAGCAGAAGACGGAGTTTCTTTTGCTACAGGGATGGGTGCTATTTATGGAACTTTTGCTGCGCTTTTAAATTCTGGAGATCATATTGTTTCTGCTCGTTCAATTTTTGGATCTACCCACACTTTATTTACAAAGTATTTCCCTAAATGGAATATTGAAACTTCTTATTTTAAAGTTGAAGAACCAGAAACGATAGCTAGCTTAATTAAACCGAACACCAAAATTCTTTACGCTGAAACACCAACAAATCCTGGAGTAGATATTCTTGATCTTGAATACTTAGGTAAAATAGCAAAAAAGCATAATCTAATTTTAATTATAGATAATTGCTTTGCTACCCCATATTTACAGCAACCTGTTCAATACGGTGCAGATTTAGTAATTCATTCTGCAACTAAATTAATAGATGGTCAAGGAAGGGTTTTAGGAGGTGTAACTGTTGGAAACGCAGATTTAATTCGTGAAATTTATCTTTTTGCAAGAAATACAGGATCAGCATTATCTCCTTTTAACGCATGGATTTTATCAAAAAGTATGGAAACCCTACCTGTCCGAGTTGATAGACATTGTGAATCGGCATTAAAAATTGCTACACTATTAGAAAAACATCCAAAAATTAATTGGGTAAAATATCCATTCCTAAAATCTCATCCTCAATACGAGCTTGCAAAAAAACAAATGAGTCAGGGTGGAAACATAATTGCTTTTGAAATCAAAGGGGGTATTGAAGCAGGGAGAAGTTTTCTTAACTCTATAAAAATGCTTTCCCTCTCTTCTAATCTCGGAGACTCTAGATCCATTGTTACTCACCCAGCGTCTACAACTCACAGTAAGTTGAGTGAGCCAGATCGATTGGAAGTTGGAATTACTGACGGAATGATTAGACTGTCAGTTGGTTTAGAACATTTTGAAGATATAAACGATGATTTAAATCAAGCCCTAGATACTTTGTAGATGACAAATATAGAGAAGACCTTAAAAGATAAGATACTTGTTTTGGATGGGGCGATGGGTACCATGCTCCAAGAGTATAAATTTACTGAAGAGGATTTTAGAACCGAGAGATTCAAAGAGCATCCCTGTCCACTTCAGGGTAACAATGATTTACTTTCTTTAACGCAACCAGAAGCAATAAAAGAAATTCATAGAAAGTATTTTGAAGCCGGTGCTGATATTGTAGAAACCAACACCTTTTCTTCTACTTCAATTGGAATGTCAGATTATCAAATGGAATCGTTGGTTTATGAATTAAATTATGAGTCTGCAAGATTAGCAAAAGAAGTAGCAGAGGAGTTTACAAAACAAAACCCCAATAAGCCGAGATTTGTTGCAGGATCAATAGGGCCAACTAATAGAACTGCAAGTATGTCTCCAGATGTTAATGATCCTGGATATCGGGCAGTAACATTTGACGATTTAGTAGAGGCATATTCGGAACAAGTACAAGGACTTGTAGAAGGTGGTTCCGATGTTCTTTTAGTTGAAACAATTTTCGATACCTTGAATGCAAAAGCGGCATTATTTGCAATTGATGCACTAAAAGAAAAAAACAACTGGAAAATACCCGTAATGGTTAGTGGAACAATAACCGATGCTAGTGGAAGAACACTTTCTGGACAAACTGTTGAATCTTTCGTGATTTCTGTTTCTCATATTCCTCTTTTAAGTATAGGATTTAATTGTGCTTTAGGAGCAGATCAGTTGCTCCCTTATCTAAGAAGATTGTCTCAAGAAACGGATGTTTATACTTCTGCTCACCCTAATGCAGGGTTACCCAATGCTTTTGGATCTTATGATCAATCACCAGAAGAAATGAGTGAATTGATTGAAAACTATTTAAAAGAAAATTTAATTAACATCATAGGGGGTTGTTGCGGTTCTACACCAAAACACATCGCTCTAATTTCAGATGTTGTTAAAAAATATAAACCACGAGAAATTGAAATAACTTCTGAATGAAAACAAGATCTAAATATTTAAAACTTTCGGGATTAGAGCCTCTTGTGGTTACTTCAGAAACGAACTTTATTAATATTGGAGAACGTACAAATGTTACTGGTTCACGTAAATTTTTACGTTTAATTGAAGAAGGAGATTACAATACAGCAGTTGAAATTGCTCGAGACCAAGTAGATGGAGGAGCCCAAATCCTTGATGTTAATATGGATGAGGGGATGATCGATGGTTCCAAAGCGATGACAACTTATCTAAATTTGTTAGCTGCTGAACCGGATATATCTAGAATTCCAATAATGATCGATAGCTCTAAGTGGGAAATTATTGAAGCTGGATTAAAAGTAGTTCAAGGAAAATCTGTAGTTAATTCGATTAGTTTAAAAGAAGGGGAAGAAAACTTTATCGAACAAGCAAAAAAAATCAGAAGATATGGTGCTGCAGTTATTGTGATGGCCTTTGATGAACAAGGTCAAGCAGATACCTTAGACAGAAGGATTGAAATATGCAAACGTTCCTATGATATTCTTGTAAACAGAGCAAACTTCCCTTCCGAGGATATTATTTTTGATCCAAATATTTTCCCTGTAGCAACAGGAATGGAAGAGCATAAAAACAATGCTCTAGATTTCTTTAAAACTGCTAAGTGGATAAGAGAAAACCTACCAAACGCACATGTAGGCGGTGGAGTAAGTAATGTTTCTTTTTCTTTCAGAGGGAATAATAAAGTTCGGGAAGCAATGCATTCAGCTTTTTTATATCACGCGATAAAACATGGGATGAATATGGGTATTGTTAACCCAACTATGTTAGAAATTTACGATGAAATAGAACCGGAGCTTTTAATTCACGTAGAAGATGTACTTCTGAATAGAAGAGATGATGCAACCGAACGATTATTAGATTTTGCTGAAAAAATAGTTGAAGATAAGAGTGATAAAAAAGTTGTTGTAAAAGAATGGCGTTCTAATCCACTTCAAGACAGAATAACTCATGCTTTAGTAAAAGGTATTGATGAGTTTATAGTTGAAGATGTGGAAGAAGCAAGGCAACTAGCGTCAAGGCCTATAGAAGTTATTGAGGGTAATTTAATGATTGGGATGAATGTTGTAGGTGACCTTTTTGGTTCTGGAAAAATGTTTTTACCTCAAGTAGTTAAATCTGCCCGCGTTATGAAACGAGCAGTAGCCCACTTATTACCCTTTATTGAGGCAGAGAAAGATGGTAAGCAAGAAGCTGCAGGTAAAATTTTAATGGCTACCGTTAAGGGAGATGTACATGATATAGGAAAAAATATTGTCGGAGTTGTTCTAGCATGTAACAACTACGAAATTATTGATCTAGGTGTTATGGTTCCATTGGAACGAATAATTGAAACTGCAATTGAAGAAAATATAGATATCATCGGACTATCTGGACTTATTACTCCTTCGTTAGACGAAATGATTTATGTTGCTCAAGAAGTGAAACGTAGAGGCTTAAATATCCCAATAATGATTGGAGGAGCAACTACCTCCAAAGCTCATACTGCAGTAAAGATTGCTCCAGAATTGGATTCAACTGTAGTACATGTAAATGACGCATCAAGGGCTGTAACTGTTGCCGGAAGTTTACTAAACAAAGAAAACGCACAATCATATAAAGATACCATCAGATCTGAGTATGAAATTTTCAGATCTAAATTTTTGGATCGTCAGGAAACTAAGGAACATATTGATATACAAACGGCTCGAGAACGTAAATTGCAGTTAGATTGGGATTCTTTTAAGCCCACAGTTCCAAACCAGTTAGGAATTCAAGTAATAGAAAATCAAAATTTAGACGAATTAATTCCTTATATAGATTGGAGCCCATTCTTCCGCTCTTGGGATTTACATGGACATTATCCCGCTATCTTAGATGATGAAATTGTAGGTAAGCAGGCTACTGAATTATTTGCTGATGCTCAAGTTATTTTAACTGAGATTTTAGAAAATAAATCTCTTACTGCAAAAGCAGTTTTTGGAATATTCCCAGCTAATTCAGTCGATGATGATGATATTGAAGTTTATGAAAATGAAGATAGAACACAGTCAAAAGTAAAGTTTTTGACACTACGTCAGCAACTTAAAAAAAGAGCAGGAAAAAATAATATTGCATTAGCCGATTTCATAGCTCCTAAAGAAACTGGGGTCAAAGATTATATAGGTAGTTTTTGTGTTACAACTGGTTTTGGAACTGCTGAATTAGCTAAAAAGTTTGAAGAGGATAATGATGATTATAACTCCATAATGGTAAAAGCTTTGGCAGACCGATTTGCAGAAGCATTTGCAGAATTTCTTCATAAAGAAGTTAGAATAAAACACTGGGGTTATGCCTCTGATGAAGTATTAGATAACCAAGATTTAATAAAAGAAGCTTACAAAGGAATTCGACCTGCTCCAGGGTATCCTGCCTGTCCAGACCATTTAGAGAAAAACACCATTTGGGATTTATTAAAAGTTGAAGAAAAAATAGGTGTAACATTAACAGAAAGTTTAGCCATGTGGCCAGCTGCATCAGTTTCTGGTTATTATTTTGCTAATCCTAAATCACAATATTTTGGAGTAGGAAAAATTACTCAGGACCAAGTAAAGAGTTTTAGTCAAAGAAAAAAAATAGACCTTGAAGTTGCCGAAAAATGGCTTCGCCCCAACATAAAATAAAAATTTATGAAAGTAACAGATCATGTTAAAAATGCCGCTGGTAAAACCCAGTTTACATTTGAAATTCTTCCACCGCTAAAAGGTCAGAATATACAATCGATATATGAATCTATAGATCCTTTAATGGAGTTTAAACCTCCTTTTATTGATGTTACCTATCACAGAGAGGAGTATGTTTATAGAGAGCAAGAAAATGGTCTTCTTCAAAAACATGTAATTAGAAAACGTCCGGGAACAGTAGGTATTTGTGCAGCTTTACAGCATAAATACAACGTAGATGCAATTCCTCATATTCTATGTGGAGGTTTCACAAAAGAAGACACCGAAAATTTCTTAATAGATCTTGATTTCTTAGGAATAGATAATGTTGTGGCCTTACGTGGTGACGCTATTAAGACTGAAACTTATTTCAAACCTAATAAAGAAGGTCACGCTTTTGCGAGTGATTTGGTTGGTCAAATTAAAGATTTAAATAAGGGTAATTATTTGGATGATGAAATTTTAAATACATCTAAAACAGATTTTTGTATTGGTGTTTCGGGTTACCCAGAAAAACACATGGAGGCACCTTCATTAGAGAGTGATATTCATTTTTTAAAGAAGAAAATTGAAGCCGGTGCTGATTACATCGTTACACAAATGTTTTTTGACAATCAAAAATATTTTGAGTTTGTAGAGAAATGTAAAGAAGCAGGAATAAATGTACCTATAATACCAGGTCTAAAACCTCTTGCAACTCTAAAACAGTTAAATGCTTTACCGCATCGTTTTCACGTTGATCTTCCGGAAGCCTTGATCAAATCGGTAATTAAGTGTAAAGATAATAAGGAAATTCGTCAGGTAGGAATTGAGTGGTGTATCGAGCAAAGTAAAGAGTTAAAAGAAGCAGGAGTTCCTTTTTTACATTACTATTCGATGGGAAAATCAGATAATATCAAGGCAATTGCAGAAGCTGTTTTTTAATTATTAAAAATCTGAAATTTTTCTTTTTTTAAGAATAAAACAACTTACCCAATGCGTCTAGGAAGTTGTTTCTTTAAATAGCTGTGCTAAATTTTCATTTTTAAGTTGTAGTCCTAAAATCTTAAGTTCATTGTCGTGGGCAAAATCAAACACTTTTGTTCGCATATCTTCTTGGGTGTCTAAATGTATTTCATAAGTAAAATCGAAGGTGTTAATTACTTTGGTTACATTATTAATTTTAGCTAGAGCTTCTGTTTCTACACGATAATCAAACTCAACTATAATGATTTGTTGTTGTCCTTTTCGAAGTTCGTCAAGGTTTTTATCAGCTACAAGTTGCCCTTCTTTGATAATTACAACACGGTCACAAACACTTTCAACTTCGGATAAGATATGACTCGATAAGATTACAATTTTATTTTTTCCAAGCGTACGAATTAGTTTTCTGATTTCAACCATTTGGTTGGGATCTAATCCGGTGGTTGGTTCATCTAAGATTAATATTTCAGGATCATGAAGAAGTGCAGCAGCAATACCTACTCGTTGCTGATATCCTTTCGATAAGGTTTCTATTTTTCTATCTGTGTATTCTGTAAGTCCTACTTTTTCGATAATATCAGTAAAGGGTGCCTCTTTAATTTTATAAAGTGATGCTGCAAATTGTAAGTATTCTAAAACAAATAGTTCTCCGTAAAGAGGGTTGTTCTCAGGTAAATAACCGGTTTTTTGTTGAATGATTTTAAGTGACTTTTTTAGATCTAAACCCTCATGAGTAATTGAGCCACCCCACTGTTCAATGGAACCAGTTAATATTTTCATTAAGGTAGATTTGCCAGCGCCATTTGGGCCCAACAATCCAACTACTTCTCCAGGTTTTAAGTTCATTGAAATTCCCCGAAGAGCTTCAATTTCTCCATATTTCTTCTGTACTTTATCGAGAATTAAGGTCACTTGTTTTTTTTTATAAAGATAAATTAAAATATGGTTACATCCGTTTATAAATAAACCAGGGGATTCGCTCAAGTATCCAAGCGATTATAACCCAACGTCGGCTGATATAAACAATTCTTTTCTTTCGTTGAATACTTCGAAATATTTGTGTTGCAGCTTTTTCTTTACTGGATACCCAGAACATTTTATCCGCTTTTGCCATTGCAGTTTTTACAAAGCCTGGCCGAACATCAGTGGTGTAAATAGGTAGCTTATCGTAGGCTACTTTCTGAGCCATCCCTTCAAGATAAATCGATTGGTATGCTTTTGAAGCACTATATGCTGGCGCTTGTCTCCCTCCTCTGCGACTTGCAACCGAAGAGATATTGACCAAATGACCCCAGCCTTGTTTTTCAAAGTAACGCATGCTCCAATTGACTAATCGGGTAAAGGCAACGACATTCAGTTGATTGGTTTCATTTTCTAAGGAATAATCATAGTCCAAATTGAGGTGTCCAATCCCAGCACTAATAATAAAAAGATCGATGCCTCCTAATCTTTTTTCTAAAGCTTCTAATTGTTCTATAGCATTGGGTTCTGTGGTGTCAAATGCAGCTACCTGTATCTGTTCTGGCTGTTCTTTTTGAAGCTCTAGAAGATGAGCTTCTCTTCTTCCTGTGATACCAACACTATACTTGTTTTGCACCAATTCCCGTGCAAGTGCTTTTCCAATTCCTGAACTTGCGCCAATAATTATTGCTTTTTTCATAGGTTTAAATGTGTATCGTCGCAAAAAGGAGACTTCTTTGTTTTTTTACAGTTACATAGTTTAATTTCTCCAGTTCTTTTTCCAGAGAATTTTACAGGTTTAAATTTTGTACCATGATGCGAACCGTCACAAAAAGGTTGGTTGTTACTCCTTCCGCATGAGCACCATAAATAATTTTTCCCTTTAGTCAGCGAAACTGAAATAGAGTCTTTAGTCGAGGTGTTTAATTTTTCATATGCAATACTCCAGTCACTTTTAGGGTCAGGTGATTTTACAAAAGGATAAAAGTAAGAAGCAGTCCAAGGATCGTTTGTTTTTTGTTGTAAACCATATTCTTTTGGGTACCTATTTTGAAAGGTCGCTGTTCTAAATATTTGATCCCAAATACTAAACATATTACCGAAATTCCCATTAGGATCGCTAGCAGAATCTAACTGCGATGTTCCATGATGCGAATGGTGAAAAGCAGGGGTGACAATTATACGTTCTAATACTTTAATAATAGGAAGTAATGTTGCATTGCTATAAAAAGGTTTATCCCATTTTAGACGGCTATGTGAACCGATTATTATGAATTGTTTTAATATTAATCCGAGAGCTACCGCCTTAGCACCTCCTAGGAATAAAATTATAGCTACCCACCAGATGTTGGGCATTAATAAATAATATAGTAAAGCGTTTCGGTATGAAACGAAATACCCCATTTCTTCTGCTTGATGATGAGGTCGATGTAATTTCCATAAAAACGGAGTTTCATGTGCGGTCCTGTGATACCAATATTGAAGAAAATCGTCTGTAAGTATGTAAAAAGCAAAAAGCGCAATAAAAGGATAGGATTCTAATGAGTTATTATATTGAGGGATTAAATGTGTTCCAGTAATAAATATTACAAAAACAATAATTGGTTTTATAAGGTTTCCTAAAACTACAAAGCTCATGATTTCTTGAATCCAATCTCCTTTAGCTCTCTTAGAGTTTTTTAAAAACCCGGATATGCTCTCTAGGAGACTAAAAAAAAGGATAATCCCGATTACAAAATACACATCAATATTTTCAATGGTTAAGAGTTTCTCAATCATTTTGCTTTTTTTATTAGAATTGACTTAAAAAAGTCTTCTAAATATACAGATTTGTTTGTCTTACATAAATTATGCAGCTAAAAATTTGTTTTTCTCAATCTGGAGTGTACATTTGTACCAAGAAATTACAATAATGAATACAACAACTACATATTTCAACCGTTTCTTTTTCTTCTTTTATCCAGAAGATAACAGGGCGTTGTAATATTATTAAGTTGATAACAATACAAGTCCTGATTTATTCAGGACTTTTTTTTTGAACAAAAAGTAAAAGATAATAATGCAACCAATAATTGCTATTCAAGGAATCAAAGGATCATTCCATCACCAGGTGGCATTAGATTATTATTCCTCTGAAATTAAGATTTTAGAATGTTTGACTTTTAATGCTTTGGCAGGTTCTTTAGCTTCTGGTGAAGCTGATCAAGCAGTAATGGCAATAGAAAATTCTATAGCAGGATCTATTATTCCGAACTATGCATTGTTAGACGAGTACAACTTACAAATCGTGGGAGAATTTCATTTGAAGATTGAACATAATTTAATGGGATTAACAGGACAGTCCATTACTGACTTAAAAGAAGTTCATTCTCATCCGATGGCATTATTACAATGTAAAAAGTTTTTTTCAAACTATCCTAACATTCGTTTGGTTGAAGCGGAAGATACTGCTGATATTGCAAGGAAAATTGAAGAAGATCAAATAAAAGGAATCGGTGCGATTGCAAGTCTAAAAGCATCAGAGTTATTCAATCTAGATGTTTTTGCCGAGTCAATTCAAACCATCAAAAATAATGTTACACGTTTTGTAATTGTTCAGGCTAAAGGAAATTTGGTTCCAGAACAAAAAATAAATAAAGCGGCTTTAAAATTTGTTTTAGACCACAAAAGAGGAAGTTTAGCAGCGATATTAAATGTATTGAGTGATTGTAAACTGAACTTAACAAAAATTCAATCTTTACCAGTAATCGAAACACCCGGTAAATATTCTTTTTTTGTTGACGTAACCTTTGAATCTTTTGAAGATTATGTTAAAGCAAGAACCATAATTGAAATTATGGCAACCGAATTTAAAATACTTGGAGAATATCCAAAGAACACGATATGAGTACGCAAACTGCACAACGCCTTGAAAGCGTAAAAGAATATTATTTCTCTAAAAAACTTAGGGAAGTAGCTGCATTAGTAAAAGCCGGAAGACCGATTCTTAATATGGGAATAGGGAGTCCAGATTTACCACCAGACCCATCTGTAATTACCGCTATAAATGACAGTGTTCTTGACGCTAAAGCACATATGTATCAGAGTTACCAGGGTTTACCTGAACTTCGACAATCAATAGCATCCTTTTATAAAAAACATTATGATGTCACTTTAGACCCAAACAGCGAAATACTACCACTAATGGGCTCTAAAGAGGGAATCATGCACATTTCAATGGCATTTTTAAATAAAGGAGATCAAGTTTTAATCCCCAATCCTGGATACCCAACATACAGTTCGGTTACTCAATTGCTTGAAGCAGAAGCAGTTTTTTATAATCTTAAAGAATCTAATAATTGGCAACCTGATTTTGAAGCTCTTGAACAACTCGATACTTCTAAAATAAAATTAATGTGGTTGAACTATCCACACATGCCTACAGGTGCACAGGTAGAAATAGAAACATTCATCAAGTTAATAGATTGGGCAAAAAGAAACGATGTTTTGTTGATTAACGACAACCCTTATAGTTTTATTCTGAACGATACTCCCCAAAGCTTATTAACACTCCCAGGAGCAAAGGAAGTAGCTTTAGAGTTAAATTCATTAAGCAAGGCATTTAATTTAGCAGGCTGGAGAGTAGGAATGTTATCCGGAAATTCAGATCATATTCAAGCGGTTTTAAAAGTGAAAAGTAATATGGATTCCGGTATGTTTTTCGGAATTCAAAAAGGTGCAATAGCCGCCCTTAAGCTTAATAATTCTTGGTTTAGTGGACTTAATAAAGTTTATGCAGAACGCAGAGCAGCAATGATTGAATTAGCAACTCTTATGGGAAGTACTTCTGATCCGAATAGTGTTGGTATGTTTGTTTGGGCTAAACTCAATGATCAATCTATAAAGTCAGAAGTTTTTATAGATGAAATTTTGAGAGAGCACGACATTTTTATCACGCCAGGGACTATTTTTGGTAGTCAGGGTGAAGGTTATATTCGTTTTTCTTTGTGCGTGAAATTAGAAGACATTCAAACAGCAATTAATCGATTAAAATCATGAAAGTATATGTAATTGGTATTGGTTTAATTGGAGGGTCTATGGTATTAGACCTCAAAGATGCTTTGTCCAATATAGAAATTATAGGTATAGATTCTAGTGAAAAAAATCTAAATGAGGCTTTAAGTCTTGGAATAATTGATCGCATAGGTTCAATGGATACTATTGAAGAAGCAGATCGTATTATCTTAAGTATTCCAGTTAAAGAATCCTTGAATCTATTGCCAGAACTTTTAAATCGATTACATTCAGATGCTTTGTTATGGGATGTTGGTTCTACCAAAGAACAACTATGTAAACTAGTATCTGACCACCCTAAGAGAGATCAGTTTTTAGCAGCACACCCAATTGCTGGGACAGAATTCTCGGGACCAAAAGCTGCACACAGAGGTCTTTTTGCTGGGAAACCTCAAATATTATGTGAATCAAACAAAACTCGTCCTGATCTTTTATTGTGGGCAAAGCAGACTTTCAGACAAATTGGAATGTATATCCGCTTTATGGAAGCCAAAGCACATGACAAGCACATGGCTTATGTCTCTCATTTATCACATATTAGCTCTTTTATGTTAGGAAAAACTGTTCTTGAGAAAGAAGAAGATGAGAATAATATCTTTGACCTCGCTGGAAGTGGATTTGAATCTACAGTTCGGTTAGCAAAAAGCTCGCCAGCCATGTGGGCACCCATTTTTGAGCAGAATAAAGAAAACGTAATTGAAACATTAGATGCATACATTGACAATTTAGAAAACTTTAAAAGTCTCCTTTTAAAAGACGATTATGCTGCTTTGTTTCAAGAAATGAAAAACACAAATCAATTAACATCAATATTAAACGGAATTAGTAAAAAATAAATTAAAACAAAATGGAAAATAAACCTCAAATGAGAGAATGGCTAAACGACTTCGGTCTTTCTCACCCACTAGTAATCGGTGGACCATGTAGTGCAGAAACTGAAGAACAAGTTTTAAAAATCGCTCATGAATTAAAAGATACAGATGTAACAGTTCTTCGTGCTGGAATTTGGAAACCACGAACACGTCCTGGAATGTTTGAAGGGGTAGGAGCAATTGGTCTCAAATGGCTTCAAAAAGCCAAAGAAGAAACAGGTCTTCTTACTGCTACAGAAGTTGCAAACGCTGTTCATGTAAAGCTTGCTGTAGAACATGATATAGACATTCTTTGGATTGGAGCTAGGTCTACTGTTAGTCCTTTTATCATGCAGGAAATTGCAGATGCTCTTGAAGGAACAGATAAGATTGTTCTTGTAAAAAACCCGGTTAATCCAGACTTAGCACTTTGGCTAGGAGGTGTAGAGCGATTATACACAGCTAATATTAAAAAATTAGGTTTAATTCACAGAGGATTCTCTTCCTATGAAAAATCTAAGTACCGAAATAACCCAGAATGGCAAATCGCTGTTGAAGCACAAAATAAATTTCCTGATTTACCTATGATTTGCGATCCTTCGCACATTGCAGGGAGAAGAGATTTGATTTTTGATATATGCCAAATGGCATTAGACCTTAATTTTGACGGATTAATGGTTGAGTCACATTTCGATCCAGATAACGCATGGAGTGATGCTGCTCAGCAAGTAACTCCAACTCGTTTAGTGGAAATTATGAAAGAATTGAAAATCAGAAAAGAAACCGATCAAGAAGAAGCCTATACTGCGACTCTAAATACACTACGTGCTCAAATAGATGTTGCTGACCAAACAATTTTAGACACATTAGGAAAGCGCATGAAGGTAGCTGAAGAAATTGGTTCTCTTAAGAAATCTAAAAATGTTGCAGTTCTACAGAACAAACGTTGGAACGAGATTTTAGGGAAAATGATTTTAGAGGGTCAGGATCGTAATTTATCGGAGGAATTTATTTTAAAGATTTTTAAGGCAATCCACCAGGAATCTATTAACCATCAAGAACAAATTGTAAACAACTAAATATAGTTTACAAATAAAAAAACCGGCAAATGCCGGTTTTTTTATTTATTATAAGTTCTAATATTAACTCAAAGCTTTAGCAATTCTAGCTACGGCCTCCTTAATATTATCTTCAGATGCTGCATAAGAAATTCGAATGCAATCATCATTTCCAAATGCTTCACCTGTAACTGTTGCAACATGTGCTTTTTCTAGTAAGAACAAAGCAAAGTCAGATGCGTTATTTATTTCGATCCCATCAATTGTTTTACCAAAGTAATAAGAAACATCTGGGAAAACATAAAAAGCACCATCAGGACGATTTAATTTAAAGCCATCAATTTTTTCAAGAAGACTGATGATTAATTCTTTTCTGTTGCTAAATTCGTCTACCATGTATTGAATTCTACTAACTGGTTCAAGTAGTGCTGTAATAGTAGCTCTTTGTGCAATGCAATTTGCTCCACTTGTAATTTGACCTTGCATTTTATTGCATGCTTTTGCAATCCACTCTGGGGCTCCAATATATCCTATTCTCCAACCAGTCATTGCGAATGCTTTTGCAACTCCATTTACAGTTATTGTTCGATCGTATAGTTCAGGAATTCGAGCAATACTAAAATGAGGAGTTCCATAATTTATGTGCTCGTATATCTCATCTGAAAGTATATAGATGTTCGGGTGTTTCTCTAGAACTTTTCCAAGAGCACGGTATTCATCTTCCGAATAAATAGTACCACTTGGGTTATTCGGAGAGTTAAACATAATTAATTTAGTTTTCGGTGTAATTGCAGCTTCTAATTGTTCCGGTGTAATTTTAAAGTCGGTATCAATAGAAGAAGGAATTATAATTGATTTTGCTTCTGCAAGAGTTGCAATAGCAGAATAGCTTACCCAATATGGAGCAGGTAATAAAACTTCATCTCCTGGATCTAATAAAACCATACACAAGTTTGCTATCGATTGTTTAGCACCTGTAGAAACTACAATTTGAGAAGGTTTATAATTTAATTGGTTGTCTCTTTCAAATTTAGTACAAATTGCTTCCTTAAGGTCAGCATATCCGTCTACTGGAGAGTAAGAGTTGTAGTTGTCGTTAACAGCTTGAATTGCTGCATCTTTAATGTATTCGGGTGTGTTAAAGTCAGGCTCTCCTAGACTCAATCCAATTACATCGATTCCATTGTTTTTTAGCTCACGGGCTTTAGCTGCCATCGCTAAAGTAGCAGATACCGGCAGGCTGTTTATTCTTTCTGATAATGCATCCATTATATAACAAGTTTAAACGGGTTGAACTCCCATTTGTTTTAAAAATTTAAAATGCGAAAATAAGGCACTTCTTATAGTTTTATACTCGTTGTAAGGTAAATTAAACTCTTTTGCTGTTTTTTTAACAATTTTAGCAATATCTGTGTAATGTATATGGCTAATATGTGGAAAAATGTGGTGCTCAATTTGGTGGTTTAATCCTCCTGTGAACCAGTTTGTGAATTTGTTTTTAGTAGAGAAATTTACGGTAGTGTGTAATTGGTGAATTGCCCATGTGTTTTTCATAGTACCCGTTTCTTTATCTGGTAATGGCATCTGCGCATCTTCAATTATATGAGCTAATTGAAATACTAAACTCAGTATTAATCCTGCTACGTAATGCATTGTAAAAAATCCAATTAGAATTTTCCACCACGCTAACTCTAAAAAAATCATGGGGATAACAATCCAAATAACAGCATAAAGTGTCTTGGTTAAAATTAAAGTTATCCACTGCCGAATAGGATGTAAGGAGTCCTTGTACGTAAGTTTTCTTTTTAGAAATCTATGGGTTTGTTGAAAATCACTTGTAATCGCCCAGTTTATAGTCAATAGTCCATAAACGAAAACTGAATATAAATGTTGAAACCTATGGATGGGTAACCAATCACTATGTCTTGAGAAACGAATAATTCTTCCTGCTTCTAAATCTTCATCATGCCCATGAATGTTCGTATAGGTATGGTGAAGAATGTTGTGTTGAACCTTCCAGTTGTGTACATTACCAGCTAATAAGTAAATGGTTGCCCCCATAACTTTATTAATCCATGGAATGTTAGAAAATGACCCATGATTTCCGTCATGCATTACATTCATTCCAACTCCTGCAATACCAACCCCCATGATTAAAGCAAATAAGAATTTAATCCATGCATCAAATTCTGTAAATAGTATTAAAAAGTAAGGAGCTATAAATAAGGATAACATTACAGCTGTTTTGAAATATAATTTCCAGTTTCCTGTTTTAGGCGAATTGTTCTGCTTGAAATGTTCGTTTACTCTTTTGTTTAGGGTTACAAAGAATTTTTTGGGATCTTTTCTTGAAAACCTCAGAGTTGTAGTTTCGTTAGACATACTAAATCAAATATTTGTGGTTTATTAGATTAACTAGTTATATTTTTGCTAAAATTTATTAATGTGAATATTATAGAACATTACTTCCCTAATCTTTCTGATCGAAAAAAGAAGCAATTTACACAATTAGAGTCACTTTACGGAGAGTGGAATGAAAAAATAAACGTTATCTCACGAAAAGATATTGCGGAACTTTACGAACGTCATGTGCTCCATTCCATAAGTATAGCCCGATTGATTGAGTTTGCTCCTGGTAGTCAAATACTTGATGTTGGAACCGGGGGTGGATTTCCAGGTATACCTTTGTCTATTCTTTTTCCACAAGTAGACTTTTATTTGATAGACAGTATTGGGAAGAAAATCAAAGTAGTTCAAGAAATCACAAATGCTCTTGATTTAAGGAATGTAGAAGCAAGGCACCAGCGTGCCCAAGAGTTTAAAAGACCTGTTGATTTTGTTGTCAGTAGAGCCGTAACTAAAATGGATGATTTTGTGCCCTGGGTAAAAAAAAATATTGCTAAGAAAAGTAAACACAACCTCCCAAATGGAATTCTTTATCTTAAGGGTGGTGATTTAAAGGAGGAGCTAAAATCTTTTCCAAAGGCTACTGTTTTTCCTCTTTCAGATTTTTTTGAGGAACCTTTTTTTGAAACAAAAAAGATTGTCCATGTTCCTTTAGCTAAAAAACCTTAATTCAAGGAATAAGGTACATCCATCTGAAAAACAGGAATTTCTACTTTAAATTCTGCTGCGGATGTGTGATTAATCATACTGTAAAAACCTTTCATTGCACCTGTTGGAGAAATTAATATACATCCAGATTCATATTTAACTTTTTGACCTGATTTAAGAATTGGTTTTTTACCGACTACTCCAGGACCTTCAATAATTTGAATTGGTTTTTTACTTTCTTTTATTTCCCAGTGCCTGCTAATTAATTGAACGATTTCATTACTCTCGTTTTCGATTGTAATTAAATATCGAAAAGCATGATTCGGCACGTTGTTTTTTATAAAACTACCTTCATATTTTGTTTCTACAGAAACCCGAATCCCTTTTGTTACCTGTTGAATCATCTGATTTATTGAATAACATTCCAAAGCAAGATACAAAAATTGAGAAGTATTTTTTAGTTTTCAATCTCAAAAGAGGAGATTCTTTCCTTTGCGATTAATGCGTCGTGCTGAGTTCCTATTAATCTAGTATAAGCTAAAATTAAATATTGATTTTCAGTTGCAGCATGAGAACCACTGATTCGATTTTTATCTAAAACACCATCAGATTTCCATACATATTTATAGTTATAAAAACCTTGCTTTATTAACCATGTTCCTTCATATACCTCATAGCTAGGGTTGTATGTTAATTTGTATTCATCTTTAATCTCGTAATTTGTAAATTTTCCGTAAAGATATATTTCTTCCTCTTGTAGTGTGTATTGTTTCGCTAGACTAAAGTAAACTTGCGTATAATCTGATTCTATGTCTGGATTCGCACCTTGAACCGTATTGATTTCAAAATCACCATTAATGTCTGGGTTTAAGGTGTATGGATAGTTTTTTCTTTCGGGATCCGTAAATAAATACGTTTGGTAAATATCATCCAGTTCAACATGGCTGATGCTGGGATTTACAACCCGACTGTCTTTTGTGTCGAAATATAGAAATTCATTTCCTCCTTCAAATTGCAAGGGAGAATCATAACGGAAATGTAGTTCTCTGCCAATTACATATTGAGGTTTGGTTATAATTTTTTGAATATCCCATTGATCGTTTTGTAGGATAATTACTTTTAAATCTTTGTTTTGATTTCTCAAATTAAAGCCAACGGGCTTGATCGAAAATTGAATAGTTTGATTTGTCATATATTGTTCCAATTCTCTACTTCTAAATACCCCTGCTTTAATGGAGGCAAGGTTTCTGTAAATTAAAAATTTTCTTGTAAACATCAATTCATCCGAACTGTTGTAAATTGACAAAAGGTAATTCCCGGAAATTTTAAATTGAGTGTTTTCATTAGGGAGTGTCAGCTTGTAATGTGTGTAGCGTTGTAAAGTTCCAAAAGAGCTTTGGATGTTAGTTATGCGAAGATTATCGTAACCTTCTAAGAATTCATTTTTAAATAAAGAAGAAGGAGTCCAGTCATGATTGTAGTACGAAATAGTGTAATAATAATCATTTTCTTGCGCCAAAAGGTCATCAAATTCTAAAGTAAAAGTTTCTCCGATTTGTACCAGAGGGAATTGTTGTTTTGAATCTTGAGATTTAAAAGAAATACTTTTAAGATTTTCTGATAAAGTAGTTTCGTTTAACGCTTGTGCATTCGATAATAAGAGGGTAAATGCACTAAAAAATATGAGTGAAATGGGCTTTAGGGCTTTCATATCACGAAGATACAACATCTTAGTTAATTTATTTAACAAGTAGGTTAACTTGGTTCAACGTTAAACAAGTTGTTTAGAATGAGTATAAATAAAATAAATTCCTTTAAAAACCATTTTTACTACTCTTATTTAATTAGTAAATTTGCGTGATTTTTAGAATTTAATAATTCATTTCATGTCCAAAGACATTCAGATCCATAAAGGATCAAACTTAAACTTAGAGGGAGAAGCTAATAAGATACTGGTTGACTTACCAGCTCCTAAAACATTTGCCCTAAACCCAGATGATTTTTTTAACCTAACACCTAAGTTAGTTGTAAAAGAAGGAGAATCTGTTAAAAAAGGTGCACCATTATTTTTTTCAAAAGAAAACCCAAGAATCATTTTTTCTTCTCCAGTTGCTGGAGAGGTTACATCGATTGTAAGAGGTGCTAAACGTAAAATTCTTCAGGTATTGATTACCTCAAATGAATCTAACGAAGTAGTTTCTCATGAGGTTTCTAATTTTGAATCATTAGATTCAGATGCGGTGAAGGAAATTCTTCTGAAGAGTGGAAGCTGGCCTTTCATTAAGCAACGTCCTTACAATACAATCGCTCAACCAGAAGACAGTCCTAAGTCAATATTTATTTCAACTTATGCTACTGCTCCACTTGATGTAGATTATGATTTTCTTTTGAAAAACAACAAAGATGATTTCCAAAGAGGAATTCAAGTTTTGAAAAAGTTAACCACAGGTGACGTGAACCTTTCAATAGATAGTTCCTTTAAAGGCTTCTTCGAAAAAATTGAAGACGTTAATTTAATTGGAGTTTCAGGAGCTCACCCAGCAGGTAACGTAGGAGTTCAGATTCATAAAACAGATCCTATAAACTATGGGGAAAGAGTATGGGTTGTAAACCCAGAGGATGTTGTTAATATTGGAATTTTATTCTCTACAGGTGAATTCTCTGCACAAAGAACTCTAGCTGTTGTTGGTTCTTCAGTCGAAAAACCACAATATTACAAAGCAACAATTGGTGCTTGTTTAAAGCCATATCTTGAAGCGTCTAATCTAGACGATAAAGAAGAGTTTAGAGTTATTAACGGTGATGTTTTAAGCGGTTCAAAAACTTCTGCAGACGGATATGCAGGTTTTTATAATAACTTAATTTCTGTTATTCCAGAAGGGAATCACTATAGAATGTTCGGATGGTTACCTTTTGTAGATAATCACGTTCCGAGTATTTCTAAAACATCATTATCCTGGTTGTTTGGATCTAAAAAGGCAACAGTAACTACAAACCTAAATGGGGAAGAGCGCGCTCTAGTAGTTACAGGAGAAATGGAAAAAGTTTTTCCAATGGATATATTCCCGATGCAGCTAATAAAAGCCTGCTTGGTTGAAGATATAGAGCGAATGGAAGCTCTTGGTATATACGAAGTTGTTCCGGAAGATTTTGGATTGATTGATTATGCTTCTACTTCAAAAATTGAAGCACAAGATATCATCAAAAAAGGGATTGAGTTAATGATTAAAGAAGTAGGATAAAAACAAAACGTATGAGTTTTTTAAGAAAAAAAATTGACCAAATTAAAAGACCTTTTGCAAAAGGTGAAAAATGGGAAAAGTTTGCTCCAGCGGTTAATGCATTTGATACATTTCTTTTTGTACCAAATCATACAACCCAAAAAGGGGCTCACGTTCGTGACGCAGTAGATTTGAAACGTACAATGGTAACTGTTATTCTTGCCCTGGTACCGGCTTTAATTTATGGAATTTACAATACTGGATATCAGTATTTTATTCAAACTGGAGAAGCATTCACATTCATAGACGCATTCATTCATGGAGCATGGAAAATTGTTCCAATGATTATTGTATCCTATGCAGTTGGACTTACCATTGAATTTATTTTTGCAATTTACAGAGGACACGAAGTTAATGAAGGGTATTTGGTAACAGGTCTTTTGATTCCAATGATTATGCCGGTTGACATTCCTTTATGGATGGTTGGTATTTCCACTGCTTTTGCAGTATTAATTGCTAAAGAGGCATTTGGAGGAACTGGGATGAATATTTTAAATCCAGCGCTCACTGCTCGTGCTTTTGCATTCTTTGCTTATCCTACTTATATGTCAGGAAATAAAGTATGGGTTTCTGAGGCTTCAAATGTAGATGCGATTTCTGGAGAAACTATTCTGGGGTCACTTGCAGCTGGTAGCGATGTATCCTATTCTATGTTAGAAATGTTCCAAGGTTCTATTCCTGGATCAATTGCTGAAACTTCTGCCCTTTGGATTGGAGTTGGAGCTTTAATTTTAATTTTAACCGGTGTTGGAAGTTGGCGAATTATTATTGGAGGTATTTTAGGAGCATCGATTATGGGATTCTTATTTAACCTCTGGGGAGCGAATGCTTTGATGAGTTTTAACTGGATGAATCACCTAGTAGTAGGTGGATTTGCTTTTGGTATTGTTTTCATGGCTACAGATCCTGTTTCTGCTGCTCAAACCAATAAAGGAAAATGGATCTATGGAGTTTTAGTAGGTATATTCTGTATCCTTATTAGAGTATTTAATCCTGCTTACCCAGAAGGAGTAATGCTTGCAATTCTTTTAATGAATGTATTTGCTCCAACAATTGACCATTATGTGGTTGAAGCTAATATTTCTAAACGTAAAAAACGTTGGGCAAACGCTCAATTAAAAACAGCATAATCATGAACAGAGATAGTAATTCTTATACCTTTCTTTTTGCAGCGATAATGGTTTTTGTAGTAGCCTCTTCATTGGCTTTTACAGCAACTTCATTAAAAGACAAGCAAAATGAAAATGTTCGTAAAGAACAAATGCAAAATATTCTTTCTACAATCGGAATAGAAACCGATCGTGATGGTGCAGAAAAATTATACAATCAATTCATCACACAACAATTAGCTCTTACCTTGGAAGGTAAAGCTGATGAAGAAGTTAATGCTTTTAAAATTCAATTAGGTACTGAAGTAAAAAAGCCAGTTGAACAACAACGCTTTCCGCTGTATGTAGCAGAAGTTGAATCAGATAAGTTTTATATTGTTCCTTTAAGAGGAGCTGGACTTTGGGATGCAATTTGGGGTTATATTGCTTTAGAAAGTGATATGAAAACAATCAAAGGTGCTGTTTTTGATCATAAAGGTGAAACTGCAGGTCTTGGAGCAGAGATTACACAAAAATGGTTTCAAGATCGTTTTGTAGGAGAAACCATTACAGATGATAATGGAAACTTAGTAGGAATAGCAGTATCTAAAACCAATAATGATCCAAACGGAACAGATAAAACAGATCATGAAGTAGACGCAATTTCTGGAGCTACAATTACTGGAGATGGTGTAACCGATATGATTTCTGAGCGTCTTGCTCATTACACACCATACTTCAAAAATACTGCTGCCAACCAAGCTAAAGCTGAAATTCAAGAAGATACGGAAGAAGTACTTGCTGAAGAAGCACAAATAATTGCTTACCAAAACTAAGATTATGAAGCAAAAAAACACACCGCAACAAAAGCCAAGTTTGTTCTTTGTTAATAAAGACAGAGAAGCTTTGTTTTCTAAAAAAAATAGAGCACTATTATCCGACCCAATGGACGATAACAACCCAATTACTGTGCAGGTACTTGGAATATGTTCAGCGTTAGCAATTACGGTTCAATTAAAACCTGCAATTGTGATGAGTATTTCGGTTGTTGTTGTTATGGCAGCATCAAACGTAATCATTTCATTATTAAGAAATCTAATTCCTAATCGTATTCGTATTATAGTACAACTAGTTGTTGTAGCTGCAATGGTAGTACTTGTGGATCAGGTTTTAAAAGCTTTCGCTTATGACGTATATAAAGAGCTATCGATTTTCATCGGACTAATAATCACAAATTGTATTGTAATGGGTAGACTGGAAGCATTCGCTTTAGCGAATACTCCCTGGAAGTCTTTCTTAGATGGAATAGGTAACGCAGCTGGATATGGTTTTATTCTTATCGTAGTTGCTTTTTTCAGAGAATTATTAGGTTCAGGAAAATTATTTGGTTACCAAGTTGTACCAGACTCACTATACGCAATTGGATATGAAAACAATGGTTTAATGTTATTGTCTCCAATGGCATTAATTACCGTAGGAATTTACATTTGGATTCAGCGTTCTAGAAACCGTAAACTGATTGAAAAAAACTAAGACATGGAACAATATTTTAATTTATTTATAAAAAGTATTTTCATTGAAAATATGATTTTTGCTTACTTCTTAGGGATGTGTTCCTATCTAGCAGTATCAAAAACAGTAAAAACAGCAGTTGGTCTTGGTTTTGCAGTAATTTTCGTTCTTGCGATTACGGTTCCAATCAACTTTCTTTTAGACACTTATTTACTTAAACCAGGTGCACTCTCTTGGTTAGGTTCAGAATACGCATCAATTGATCTCAGCTTTTTAAGTTTTATTATGTTCATCGCTGTAATCGCATCAATGGTTCAATTAGTTGAGATGATTGTAGAGAAATTTGCTCCTGCTCTTTATGGGGCTTTAGGTATTTTCTTACCCTTGATTGCAGTTAACTGCGCAATCCTTGGAGGGTCATTATTTATGCAGCAAAAAGATTTTGGTGGAGTATTAGAATCAGGAGTATATGGACTAGGGTCCGGTATAGGATGGTTTCTGGCAATTATAGCGATAGCTGCTATTAGAGAAAAAATAACCTATTCTAACGTTCCAGCACCTCTAAGAGGCTTAGGTATTACGTTCATCATTACTGGATTGATGGCAATTGGATTTATGAGTTTTATGGGTATTAAATTATAAGATCAACGTATGGATTATACTATTATTTTAGCGAGTGTTGTTGTTTTCTTACTAATCATTTTTTTGTTGGTAGGTATGTTGTTGGGTGCTAAAGCAAAATTAATGCCTTCCGGGCCTGTAGCTTTAATGATTAATGGAGAAAATAGCATTGAAGTTTCTTCTGGGAGTACTTTACTTACAACCTTAGGGAATAACAAAATATTTTTACCATCTGCTTGTGGAGGAGGTGGAACATGTATTCAATGTAAATGTCAAATTACTGAAGGGGGTGGAGAAATTCTTCCTACTGAAAAACCTCATTTTTCTCGTAAAGAGATCGCAGAAGGATGGCGTTTAGGATGTCAAGTAAAGGTTAAAGAAAACATGGTTATCCAAGTTCCAGAAGAAGTTTTTGGAATAAAAAAATGGGAAGCTACTGTTGTTCGTAACTGGAACGTTGCCTCTTTCATCAAAGAATTTGTAGTTGAACTTCCAGAGGAAATGGACTACAAAGCTGGTGGATACATACAAATTGAAATCCCAGAGTGTGAAATTAAATATTCTGACATTGATATCTCTGCTCACCCAGAGGAACACCCTGGAGAACCAGATAAATTTAAAATGGAATGGGATAATTTTAATTTGTGGCCATTAACCATGAAAAACCCTGAGTCAGTTGAACGTGCTTATTCAATGGCTTCTTATCCTGCTGAAGGAAGAGAAGTTATGTTAAATGTTCGTATTGCTACTCCACCATGGGATAGAGCAAAGAATGGATGGATGGATGTTAATCCAGGGATTGCATCTTCTTATATTTTTGCGAAAAAACCAGGTGATAAAGTAACCATATCTGGACCGTTTGGTGAATTCTTTATTAATCCATCTGAAGCTGAGATGCTTTACGTAGGTGGAGGAGCTGGAATGGCTCCAATGCGTTCTCACTTATACGAATTATTCAGAACCCTTAAAACTGGTCGTAAAGTTACATTTTGGTATGGTGGGCGTTCTAAAAGAGAATTATTTTATTTAGATCACTTCCGTGCTCTGGAAAAAGATTTCCCTAACTTTAAGTTTTATGTTGCACTATCTGAGCCTTTAGAGGTTGATAATTGGAAAGTAAAAGATGGATTAGATGGAGAAGGTGATGGATTCAAAGGTTTTGTTCACCAAGTTGTAATAGACAACTATTTATCTAAACATGAATCTCCAGAAGATATCGAAGTTTATTTCTGTGGACCACCCCTAATGAATCAAGCCGTAGAACGTATGGCTGACGATTTTGGTATTCCACCAGAAAATGTTCGTTTTGACGACTTCGGAGGATAGTATATAAAAGGTGGTTCATTAAGAACCACCTTTTTTGTTTTGAAAGATAAAAGTAAATTAGGGAGAATGGAAGAATTAACAGAACAGCAATTGCATAACTTAGCAATGGAAATTGTAGGGAAACGAATGGAAGAAGAAGGGTTTGAATTTATGACTGTTAATTCTGAACTTAAAAAAGACCCTCAATTCGTTTGTTTGAAAGATAAAAAACTACATTTTGTTATTGTTAGGGCTATTTCTTATCCAAATAATCCTTTAAAATATGATTCAACTTTTATGGAAACAGTTCGAGCTCACGCAGAAAAGTTTGAAGCAAAAACATATTATGCTGGCGTAGGTTTAGCTCACGCAGATAACTATGAATTACCAATTAAAAAAAACGACTCTTATGCAATTAATTTTCAAGGACTCCAAAAAATTGAACCTGATGCGTAATTTATTTTTTTCACTGCTCTTATTTTTAGTTTATTCCTGTGAAGATGAAAATCAAGTTCAGGTTCACCAAGGGTATGCATTAGGAACTACCTATACAGTTCAGTATCGTCCAATAAACACTTCAGTTGATGATGTTCAAAATGGGATAGATTCCTTGTTTACAGTGATCAATAAATCTATGTCAACTTATATTCCTAATTCAGATATATCGAAAATTAATCAAGGAGATACAACTGTAGTTGTTGACATTCATTTTAAAAATGTTTTTTCTAAAGCAACAGAGGTATGGGAACTGACAAATGGTTTTTTTGATCCAACAGTTGGGGCATGGGTTAATGCTTATGGTTTTGGACCTGAAAAGCCAGTAAAGTTATTAACCGATGAAAAGAAAATACATCTCTCAAAAATTACCGGGTGGAATCATGTTAAGCTTAATGATAACCTTAAAGTGACTAAAAAGTTTAAGGAGACTTATATAGATTTCAATGCTTTAGCTAAAGGGTATGCTGTTGACCTTATTGGAAATTATATTGCTAGCTTAGGTTCTTTAGATTACCTAGTGGAAATAGGAGGTGAGATTGTTGCTCATGGAATTAGCCCTAAATCTGGAAATCCATGGCGGATAGCTATTGATGATCCCAAGCAAAAAACTGAAAGAAGATCAATTCAGCAACTTACCTTAACCAATGAAGCAATTGCTACTTCAGGAAACTATAGAAAATTTCGTATTGATTCTTTAACGGGAGAACGTTATGTTCATTCTATAAACCCTTTAACTGGGGAGCCCGTTAAATCCAATGTATTAAGCACTTCAGTTAAGGCAATCGATTGTATGACTGCTGATGCTTATGCTACAGCCCTAATGGTTCTTCCTTTCGAAAAAAGTAAAGTTTTAATAGATCGTCTTCCAAATATTGAAGCCTATTGGATTATCGCTTCAAAAGACACTATTCAAGAATTTTATTCTAGAGGGTGGAATAAATAATTTAGTTTTTTACCGCAATCGGAATTCTTTCCTTTTGCAAAGCATATTTAACAAAATCTTTCTCCGAAATTTTAGCCTGTAAATCAAAAGCGGTAGTGCTAAAACCAACTCCCTCTAGCCGTTTGTAATAATCTTTTCCATATACTCGGACGTGGTCGTATTGTCCAAAAACACGAGTACGCTCCTCCTGATCAACAATAGAATCATCTTCAAATGTATGTTCTCGACTCTCGTCTAATGGGACTTGAAGTATTGCAGTTCCTCCCGGTTTAAGTATCCTGTAAAGCTCTTCCATTGCTTTCTTGTCGTTTGTTATATGTTCTAATACATGGTTACATAAAACCAAGTCAAAAGCATTGTCATCAAAAGGTAAATCACATAGATCTGCTTTTACGTCTGCTAAGGGAGAATATAAATCTGTTGTAGTATAATTCCAATGTTTAAAGGATCTGAATTTTTTGTAAAAAACTTGTTCTGGAGCTACATGTAAAACATCAATTTCATCATTTAATAATGAGGTTTCGTTATTCAAATAAAGCCAAAGTAGCCGATGTCTTTCTAAAGAAAGAGTTCCAGGACAAAGAGCATTCTCTCGGAGGTGTTGATATCCATAGGGGAGGAATTTTCTATAAGAACTTCCATCAATCGGATCAATAAAATTATTCCCTTTAAAGTATAGTTTTATGAGTGGTCTAAACCATATACTCAGCTGAATCAACCAAGGTCTGGGGACAAGGTTGATTAAGGTTTTCATAAGACTAAGTTTTCTTTTCTAAATGGGGTTTCTTCGTCACTGGTAATGCCCAGTGCTTCATATATGTATTGAAATGTGGATAGTAACTCTGGTTTCCCGTCAACTAAAGCTACATTGTGTTCAAAGTGTGCACTCGGTAAACCGTCTGCTGTTAGAATTGTCCACCCATCGTTTAATTGTTTAATCCTATGTGTACCTCTGTTGATCATAGGTTCTATTGCTAAAACCATTCCTTCTTGAAATTTTTTACCACGCCCTCTTCTTCCATAATTTGGAACTTCTGGGCCTTCATGCATTGTTGTTCCCAAACCATGTCCGACTAATTCTCTTACAACACCATAACCTGCACTTTCTGCATGATTTTGAATGGCATAAGCAAGATCTCCAATTCTGTTTCCCGATTTAAATTCAGCAATACCTTTATACAAAGATTCTTTGGTAACATCAAGTAACTTTTGGGTTTTTGGATCTATTTCACCAACCGCAAAAGTATATGCATGATCTCCATAATACCCATTTTTTAGGGATCCACAATCAATCGATATAACGTCTCCTTCCTGTAATGGTTCTTTATTTGGAATTCCATGTACAACTTGAGCATTTGGACTCATACATAGGGTGTTTGGAAAGTCATATAGTCCTAGGAATCCTGGAATTGCTCCATGATCTCTAATGCAAGTTTCAGCAAGAGCATCTAATTCGAGTGTGCTAATACCTGGTTTTATTTCCCCGGCTAACATTCCTAATGTTTTGGATACAATTAATGCACTTTCGCGCATCAACTCAATCTCCTCGGCATTTTTTAAAACAATACTACTCATTCTGCATATGCGTTTTTGTATGGAGCTCCTTTTAAAATAGTAAAAATGTCTTGCTCCAATGATACTATAGGAAATTCTACTATTCTATTTAATTCCTCATCATTTTTGTTAAAAATCAAGGTGGGGACATAGGCTAAGTTAAAAGGCTTTTCTATACCATTAGGAGTATCTTTATCTTCAGAAACAGCTATGAGGTTTATCGAGTCAATTGGATACCCCGCTGTTTCAAGAATCTTGATCATTCCTCCAACCTCACGTTCACTATCTTCACACCATGTTCCCATAATTAATGTAATAGAAACATCTTTCAAAAGTGGTTTAATCTCTTCTATTAAAGCAGGATCAACTTTATAAAAATCATATTCTTTATTATACCAGCTAGAAAAATGTTTAAGCTGCGCCAAACTTATTTTACCTACAAGAATATTCTCTCCTTCTAAAGTCTTTCCTTTAAGACTGTCTGGAATAGTAATCTCTGGTACTTTCTTTTCAATTTTTTTAACCTCTCCGCAATTGATCAGAAAGGAGCATATTAGCAGTATGAGTACGTTTTTCATTGAATTAAAGAGTTTTGGGTCATTGCTCCTGGTTTTTCTATTCCCATTAGATCAAGAATAGTAGGAGCTAAATCTCCAAGAACTCCTGAAGCGATATTTTTTTTATGATTGTCTACTAATATAATTGGAACCGGATTAGTTGTATGAGCTGTGTTTGGACTCCCATCAGGGTTTATCATCGTTTCACAGTTACCATGATCAGCAATTACTAGTATTGCATAGTCTTGAGTTAGAGCTGCTTCAATTACGTCTTGAGCACAAGTATCAACAGTTTCACAAGCTTTAATGGCTGCCTCAATGTCACCCGTATGACCCACCATGTCCGGATTTGCAAAGTTTAAACAAATAAAATCGGCCGTTTCTTTTTGAATTTCAGGAATAATTGCGTCTTTAATTTCATAAGCACTCATTTCTGGCTGTAAATCATAAGTAGCTACCTTTGGTGAAGGACATAAAATTCGTTCCTCTCCCTTAAAAGGTTCTTCTCTCCCTCCATTAAAAAAGAATGTAACATGTGGATACTTTTCAGTTTCGGCGATACGAATTTGAATTTTTCCTGCTTTAGAAATAGTTTCACCTAGCGTATCCGTTAGATTTTCTTTATCAAAAATAACCTGAACATTATTGTATGAGCTATCATAATTTGTTAATGTAACATAATGTAAATTAAGTGGAGTCATCCCTTGCTCCTCAAATGGTTTTTGAGATAATGCCTGAGTTAATTCTCTTCCTCTATCCGTTCTAAAGTTAAAAAAGAGTACCACATCTTCATTTTCTAAAGGCGCTAGGGGAGTGCCATCAGCTTTTTTAGCAATTAAAGGCTCAATAAATTCATCTGTAATCCCTTGATCATAAGAACTTTGTAGAGCAGAAGCGAAGTCATCTACTAAAGTTCCTTTTCCTTTAACTATAGTGTAATAAGCTTTTTGAACTCGATCCCAACGTTGATCGCGATCCATTGCAAAATAACGACCTACCACAGAAGCTATTTTACCCGTAGTTTTTGCCATTGCAGATTCAATATCTTCGATGAATTTTCTTCCAGATTGTGGATCAACATCTCTACCGTCAGTAAATGCATGAAGATATACATCTTTCATTTCCTCAGAAGCAAGAACTTCCAATAACGCTTTTATATGATTTATATGAGAATGAACTCCGCCGTCAGAGACCAGACCCATAAGGTGAATTTTTTTACCCTTACTTTTAGCATATGCAATTGCATTTTTCAATACAGCTTCATCTTTAAGTGTATTTTGCTCAATCGCTAAATTTATTTTAGCTAAATCTTGATAAACAATTCTTCCTGCTCCTAAATTCACGTGTCCAACTTCACTATTTCCCATTTGACCTTCTGGAAGTCCAACGTGTAAACCGTCGGTTCTTAGGCTGTTATGAGAATAATTTTCATATAAACTATCAATAAATGGAGTTTTTGCTTGATCAACTGCAGATACAGATGGATCTGGAGATTTTCCCCATCCATCAAGAATCATCAAAATTGTTTTTTGAGACATAAAATATTTTTTCACAAATATAGCAAATATGTCAATGAAATTGCCCCTTAAAGAATTCTAACCTATCTTTAAACTTTCTAAAATAATTTATTTGAATAAAGGAATTGTTTATCGTTCGACTGGAAGTTGGTATCTTGTTAAAGATGCATCAGGAGTTTTTTATTCTTGCCGTATAAAAGGTAAGTTCAGGATTCAAGGAATTAAAAGTACAAACCCAATAGCAGTAGGAGATCGGGTTGAATTTGATGTTGTTGAAGAAGGTTCCGAACTACTAGGAATTATAACCGCAATTGAGCCAAGAGATAATTATATCGTTAGGAAGTCGGTTAATTTATCAAAACAGACTCACATTATTGCATCTAATATTGATCAAGCTTTTTTATTAATTACCCTTAATAACCCTCCTACATCTTTTCCTTTTATAGATCGATTCTTAATAACAGCAGAGGCCTATCATATTCCAGCAGTTTTATTGTTCAACAAAATGGATACTTATTCTGAAGAAGAAAAGGCAGAAATTGGTTGGATGCAGAGTGTCTATGAATCTATTGGATATACTTGCTATAAAATTTCTAGTTTTAATGAACTGGATGTAAAATTAATCGCAGGATTAATGGAAGATAAGTCCTCTATGTTTACTGGACATAGTGGGGTTGGTAAATCAACACTTCTAAATTCAATTTCACCGGATTTAAATTTAAAAACAAAAGTTATTTCGGAGCAACACCAACAAGGTCAACATACAACAACCTATGCAGAAATGTTTGACTTGGAGGGGAATGCAAGAATTGTAGATACTCCAGGGATTAAAGGATTTGGGGTAGTGGATATGGAACCAGAAGAACTTGGTAATTACTTTCCTGAATTTTTAAAGATTAAAAATAACTGTAAGTTTAACAATTGTCTCCATACAGACGAGCCAAAATGTGCAGTTAAAGATGGTGTCGAAGATGAATCCATTCCTGCATCTCGTTATAAGAGTTATATTCAATTATTAGAAGATGATAACGCATATAGAAGTTGATTTTTTATTATGAGAGCTGTTATTCAACGAGTTAAACATGCAAAAGTCGAAGTAGATGATCAAGTGGTGGGAGCTATTGATCACGGTCTGGTAGTTCTGCTAGGCATAGAACTGGCAGACACACACGATGATATGACTTGGTTGTTAAAAAAAATAACACAACTGAGAATTTTTTCTGATGCTGATCATGTAATGAATAACTCGTTATTAGATGTTAAAGGAGAATTACTTGTTATTAGTCAGTTCACGTTAATGGCCGCTACAAAAAAAGGGAACAGACCTTCTTATATAAGAGCAGCAAAACATGATCATGCAATTCCACTTTATGAATCTTTCATTGCTGAAGCTGAAAAAATACTTGGAAAAAAAGTATCAACTGGGGTTTTTGGAGCAGATATGCAAGTTACCTTATGTAATGATGGTCCCGTTACACTTCATTTGGATACGAAGAATAAAGAGTAGCTAATATACATTCACTTCTATTTCTAGTTTTATTTCATAGGTTGCCAACACTTTTAATTGGATCTCTTGAGCGAGTGACAAGATTTCTTTTCCAGATGCATTTCCGTGATTAACCAGAACCAAAGCTTGATTTTTATGGACTCCAGCAGCTCCTTTTTTTAAACCTTTATACCCAAGTTGGTCGATGAGCCATCCCGCAGGAATTTTAACTTCTGTATCGCTAACTTTGTAGTGAGGTGTTTTCGGGTTGTGTTTTAATAACTTTTGAAACTCTAATTCCTGGATTACAGGATTTTTAAAGAAACTCCCACTATTTCCAATAACTGCAGGGTCGGGTAATTTACGCTGTCTAATTTTAATTACGGCTTCTGAAATCCCTTTTGGGTCTAACTTTTTTACTTCTTCTTTTAAAGTTCCGTAATCAATAATTAGCTGATGGTTTTTCTTGGTTAAGCGAAATTGTACAGAAGTAATTACAAATGCTCCTTTAAGAGATGTTTTAAAAACAGAGGTGCGATAACCAAATTCAGCTTCTTTTAAATTAAATGTTTTACCAACTCCTGTTTGTTGATTTATAGTGTTACAACTGACAAAAGTATCTTTTAGCTCAACACCATAAGCTCCAATATTTTGTATGGGTGCGGTTCCAACATTCCCCGGAATTAATGAAAGGTTCTCTAACCCACCATATCCTTGGTCTAAGGTCCATAAAACAAATTCATGCCAATTTTCTCCAGCCATAGCTTCGACAATTACATGATTTTCGTCTTCCGAAATTATAGAAATTCCTTTTAGATCAACCTGAATACAAAGTCCTTTTATGTTTTGGGTAAGAAGTAGATTACTTCCCCCTCCTAAAATAAATTTTTGATTAAAGTTGGAATTCAATAATGCGTCACGAAGTTCTCCTTCATCAGATGTACGGATGAAATTTTCGCATAAACACTCCACGCCAAAAGTGTTGTACGCCTTCAATGATTTATTTTTTTCTATGTTTTTCAACTCCTATTTTAGATAGGTGCAAGATAGAAAACTCAAATTAATTGGAATATGCTATTAAAGCTTTTTCTAATATTTCTGCTGAACGTAGTAAGTCTCTTTCGTTGAGAACAAAACCTATTCTTATTTGTTTTTTTCCAAAACCGGGTGTTGAATAAAATCCAGCTGCTGGGGCAAACATTACGGTTTCATTTTCATATCTAAAGTCTGTAAGAAGCCATTTAGCAAATACTTCAGCATCATCAACAGGAAGTTCTGCAATACAGTAAAAAGCTCCTTTGGGATCTGAAACACGTACTCCAGGGATTTTTTTAAGAGCATCAATTAAAGTGTTTTTACGAGCTGTGTATTCTTTTTTTACTTCATTTAAATAAGAAACATCAGAGTTTATTGCTGCTTCACTAGCCATTAAAGCATATGTTGCAGGCGATAATCGTAGATGAGCAAATTTAAGTGCATTTTTAATTAATGCTTTATTTCTAGTTACCATACATCCAACGCGTGCACCACAAAGACTATATCTTTTTGATACAGAATCAATCATTACTGCATGATCATTAAGCTTTTCAGATTGTAAAACGGAATAGTGTTTCGTATGATCGTCATGAATAAATTCTCGATAAACTTCATCAACAATCAAGAAGATGTCATATTTAAGAGCTAAGTCACCTAGTGCTTCTATTTCTTTCTTAGAGTAAAGATATCCAGTAGGATTGCTCGGATTACAAATTAAAATCCCCTTTGTTTTATTGGTTACTTTTGATTCAATCTCTTCAATTGCGGGTAAACAAAATTGATCTTCAAACAAAGAAACAACCGGTATTACATTAATACTGGAAGCTGCTGCAAAACCACTGTAGTTTGCATAAAACGGTTCTGGGATAATAATTTCATCTCCAGCGTCACATATACTATTTAAAGTAAAAGCAACCGCTTCACTTGCTCCTGTAGTTGCAATTATCGATTCCGGATTAACATCTATATCATTCTTAGAATAATAAGAACAGAGAGATTTTCTAAATTTTAACGAACCTTCTGAAGATCCATAAGGAAGAAGTTTTAAGTCACTTTTTTGAATTATATCAGAACATTCTTCTGGTGCTGCAATGTCAGGTTGCCCAATGTTTAGATGGTAAATATGCACACCTTTAGCTTTTGCTTGATCAGCAAAATGTACTAACTTTCTAATAGGTGATTCCGGGAGGTTTATTACTTTATCTGATAAAACAGGCATGACTTAATTTAATAAGTGCTAATATCTAAAAAAAAACACGTTTCTAGTTGATAAGAATGTTTTTTTAAATTAAAATATGAATTCTGTTTTATATAAAACTATTTTTTCGAATTATTCCTTTATTCTGTCGAATCGGCTACTTTACCTTTTATCTTTAAGGAAACTATAGGAGTAGCTGTAGCGTTAGAATTAACCGTAATCGTTTTTCTTATAGGACCGAGACGATTCGTATCATATTTTACTTGAATTTCTCCTTTTTCACCTGGTGCAATTGGTGCTTCAGGTTTTTTTGGAATTGTACACCCACAAGAAGAATAAACTTTAGATATTTCAAGAGGGGAATCTCCCGTATTTGTAAATGTAAATACACGAATTCCATTACTTCCTTTTAATATTTCACCATAATCGACTACTGTAGATTCGAATTCGATGTTTGGGCCTTCAGATTGGGAAAATCCATTAAAGCTAGAAACCAAGAATAAACTTAATAGAACTAAGATTTTTTTCATTTTTTCATGTTATAGGTTATCACTAATATACATAATTTATCTTCATATAATAAAAGATGACAAAAGTGTACTGTTTCCTTTTGAAATCCCTTGAAGAAAATTACTTTTGTATAGTTAACAAAAATCAGACCATTTATGTCAATTTCCTCAAAATTTGAAGCTTCAACTGTTGAACAAAAATGGTACGACTACTGGCTTGAAAATAAATATTTTGCCTCTACTCCAGATGATCGACCAGCATATTCTATAGTAATACCTCCTCCTAATGTTACGGGTATTTTACATATGGGTCATATGCTTAATGTGTCTTTACAGGATATTTTAATCCGAAGAGCAAGAATGCAAGGTTTCAATGCATGTTGGGTTCCTGGAACCGATCATGCCTCTATTGCAACTGAAGCTAAAGTAGTTGCACGATTAAAAGAACAAGGGATTGATAAAAATGATTTGTCAAGAGAAGAGTTCCTAAAGCATGCATGGGAATGGACCGATGAGTATGGAGGACATATTTTAAATCAACTTCAAAAGCTAGGTGCTTCTTGTGACTGGGATAGAACCAAGTTTACTCTTGATGATGACATGTCAGAATCTGTAATTCAGGTTTTTGTTGATTTATTCAATAAAGGTCTTATTTACAGAGGTTATCGAATGGTTAATTGGGACCCAGAAGCCCAAACAACGTTATCTGATGAAGAGGTTATATTCGAAGAAAAACCAGGGTTTTTGTACCATATTGCCTATGAAGTAGAGGGTGTTGATGAGCCAATCATTATAGCAACAACTCGGCCGGAAACTATTTTTGGAGATACTGCAATTTGTATTCACCCAGAAGATGAACGTTATTCACATTTAAAAGGGAAAAAAGCCAAAGTACCCATTGCAAACCGTTGGATTCCTATTATCGAGGATGACTATGTAGATACAGAATTTGGGACTGGTTGTTTAAAGGTTACTCCGGCACATGATATGAACGATAAAAACCTTGGAGATAAACATAATCTTGAGGTAATAGATATCTTCAATGCTGATGCTACATTAAATGCACATGGTTTGCATTATGAATCACAAGACCGTTTTATTGTTCGAAAAGCAATATCTAAAGAGCTAGATGATTTAGGGGTACTCTTAAAAAAAGAGGAACATGCGCACAATGTTGGAACTTCCGAACGGACTAAAGCAGTCATTGAACCAAGATTATCTGACCAATGGTTTCTAAAAATGGAACAACTTGCAGAGCCAGCTATTAAGGCAGTTCTTGAATCTGAAGAAGTAGCATTGGTGCCTGCAAAATTCAAAAATACTTACCGTCACTGGATGGAAAACATAAGAGATTGGAATATATCTCGCCAGCTATGGTGGGGACAACAGATTCCAGCTTATTATTATGGAAATCAATCCGATGATTTTGTTGTTGAAACTTCTCCAGAAAAGGCTCTAGAGCTGGCTAAAACCAAATCTGGAAATCCAGATTTAAAATTATCAGATTTAAAACAAGATAACGATGTATTGGATACATGGTTTTCCTCTTGGTTATGGCCTATATCTGTTTTCGATGGTATTAGAAATCCTGAAAATGAAGAAGTAAATTATTATTACCCAACCAAGGATCTTGTTACCGGTCCAGATATTTTATTTTTCTGGGTTGCACGTATGATTATTTCAGGTTATGAATATAGAAAAGAGAGACCTTTTTCTAAAGTATACCTTACTGGTCTTGTACGAGATAAACAGGGTAGGAAAATGTCTAAGCAGTTAGGTAATTCTCCTGATGCTTTGAAGTTAATTGAGGATTTTGGAGCAGATGCAGTTCGAGTTGGACTTATGTTAAGTTCTGCAGCTGGGAACGATTTGCTTTTTGACGAAAGTTTATGCCAACAAGGGAAAAATTTTTCTAATAAAATATGGAATGCCTATCGCCTAATTGAAGGTTGGGAGGTAGATGAGTCTAGAGCTTTTTCAGTTGTAAACAAAGAGGCTCTTCATTGGTACAGTCAAAAATTCCAACAGTCGCTAGAATTGATTAATGATCATTTTGAAAAGTATAGAATTTCTGACGCTCTTATGACTTCTTACAAGTTAATCTGGGATGATTTCTGTTCTTGGTTATTAGAAGCAATTAAACCAGCTTATGGTGATCCAATTGACGGACAGACTTATCGTGAAGTTCGAGCTCTATTTGAAGAAAATTTAAAATTATTACATCCTTTTATGCCCTTCTTAACGGAAGAACTATGGCAGGATATGGAAATTCGTTCTAAAGAGGAGGCTCTCATTGTAAGTAAATGGCCAGAGGTCCAAGAGTTTGAAGTAGACCAAATCAGACATTTTGATGAAACAAAAGCTATAATTGGCGGTATAAGAAATTTCAGAAAAGAAAAAGAGCTCGGGTTTAAAGAAACATTATCACTTCAAGTAATTGGTTCCTCTGATCGAATACCTTTTGAAAGCTTAGTTCAGAAAATGGGACAATTAACAGAAATAAGTTATGTTGAGGTTGCTCCAGATCAAACGGGGGGTTCTTTTAGAGCTAATAACTTAGAGTTTTTTATTCCATTAGAAGGTAAAATAGACCTTGAAAAAGAACGTTTAAAGTTAGAAGAAGAGCTTAAGTATGCTAACGGATTCTTGATGTCCGTTCAGAAAAAACTATCTAATGAGCGATTTGTTTCAAATGCTCCGGAACAAGTTTTAGCAAATGAGAGAAAAAAGGAAGCTGATGCTTTGGAGAAAATTGAAGTGATTAAGAAAAGTTTATCATCACTTTAATTTAATTGTCTATTTACTTGCAACAATATCGATACCTCCTTTAACAACTTGGTTTAATTCTACATTGATTTTAGTTCCAATTGGAAGGTATAAATCTACACGAGATCCGAATTTTATAAACCCTGCGTCTGTACCTTGAACTACTTCTTGTCCTTCTTGTGCATAGTTAACAATTCTTCGTGCGAGTGCACCAGCTATTTGTCGATATAATATTGCACCAAAAGTTTTGTTTTCAAGTACAATCGAGGTTCGTTCATTTTCTTCAGAAGCTTTAGGATGCCAAGCAACTAGGTATTTTCCAGGATGATATTTGCTAAAAAGAACCTTTCCACTCATTGCATATCGAGTAACATGAACATTTATTGGTGACATAAAAATAGAGACCATTAACCGCTGATCTTTAAAATATTCTTTTTCGAATACTTCTTCAATGACAACAACTTTACCATCTACAGGAGCAATTATATGATCTGGATTTATGGTTGTATTTCTTTTAGGGTTTCTAAAGAATTGTAGAACAATAATTAAAAAACCTAAAGCAATTATTTGGATTGCAAGCTTTAACCATTCAATTGAAATAAAATAATCTGAACCGATAGCAATACCCGCAGTGAATAAAAAAGTAAAGACTATTATAAAGAAACCTTCTTTGTGAAACATTATATGAATTTTAAAAGTAAATAATAAAATGGTGCTACAAATATAACACTATCCATTCGGTCATAAAAACCTCCATGGCCTGGGATTAAACTTCCGCTGTCTTTAACCTTTGCAATTCTTTTGAAATAGGATTGAATAAAATCTCCAAGAGTTGCTAAAATAGGTATTGAAAAAGCAAAAAGAATCCAATGCCAATTTGCTCTAAACACAATAATGTAATCAGATGTGAAATAGTTTAGTATAATTGTTACAAGCATTCCACCAAAGAATCCTTCCCATGATTTTTTTGGAGAAATTGAAGGTAATAATTTATGTTTTCCAAAATTAGTTCCAAATAAATACGCAAATGAATTGTTTGTCCAAATAGAAAAGTAGAGCAGTGCTAGTGCCCATGGATTATATTCGACTCCTGAAAAACCAGATCTGCTAATGAAGTAAGAGGATAGCGAAAGGTATCCTACACTTAAAATTAATTTTAGCGGATAGCTATAACTTAGTTTTTTTGAGGAAAATAAAAGTATAATCAATAATAGGTTAATAGCCATAGCAACATGATCCAGTATTCCATTGGTATATAAAGAAGTATAACCTAGATAACTGTATGTGCTAAGCGTTAAAAAGCTTAAAATTGGAAGAATACTCGTAAATCGAATCAATCTTTGAAATTCCCAAAGCGCTAGACAGGAAAATAACCCGATTACTATTGTGATTGCAAGCGGGGATAAAAATATTGCGCCAACAATAATACCTGCGTATAATATTCCTGAAATCGCACGAATTTGAATTTCTTTCATTTAAGAATCTTCTTGAACTATTAAATATAAGTTTTTAGTACTACTCCCGTAAGATAGAAAATCTTCTTCCTTGTTTGGGTCAAAAGCATTCAACGTTGTTATGTTTGATGGTAAATCTTCTTTATAACGAGTGTTAATCATACTCATTGCTTCACTTACATCTGTAACAAATTGAGCAGCACTTGCTAGTATTATTAAGTTTTCAGGTAGTTCATCTAATTTATGATGCGCAATCTGATGACTACAGATGAGTATAGAGCCTTTGTTTGCAATCAAGTATTCACATCCTAAGATTTGAGTTTTAGTGGAGTTACTTTTATTGTTTTTCGATATTTTAAAAAAACTGTTCAGACTGGTTGATTCGCAATTTAGATCATTTAAACTCCAACCATTTTCTGCTAGTATTTGATTAAAATAACTTAGGGTCTGTTTTGTATTTTCACTAAAAATGAATTTCCCACCTTTGTCAGTGAAGTTTCTTGCAAACTCAATCTCCTTTGGATCTTTTTTCTTTTTTAAGTAAGGACTTTTCTCGCTTTTGAGCTCTTCCTTTTTAGATCCAAAAAATTTGCTAAATATACCCACAGGGATTTAAATTATTCAGTTGCTGATTCGTCTTTTTTTTCCTTTTCAATTTCAACTTCAGTATCCTTTTTATCGAAAGGGCGTTCACCTAGAATATTTAAAAGATCATCTTTAAAAAGAACTTCTTTTTCGAGTAAACGTTCTGCTAGGGTAGTAAGTTTGTCTTCATTGTCTTTTACTAGTTTGATAGCTCTTTCGTATTGCCCTTCGATTAATTTAGATATTTCTTTATCAATTTTTTGAGCGGTATCTTCAGAGTAAGGCTTCGAAAAGTTGTAATCAGACTGTCCGGTTGAATCGTAGTATGTTATATTTCCCAACTCTTCGTTGAGTCCATATACAGTTACCATTGCTTTAGCTTGTCTTGTTACTTTTTCTAAATCACTTAAAGCACCTGTTGATATCTTATTGAAGACTACTTTCTCAGCTGCTCTACCTCCTAGGGTTGCACACATTTCATCAAGCATTTGCTCCGTACGAACAATCATACGTTCTTCTGGAAGATACCAAGCAGCTCCTAAAGATTGTCCTCTTGGAACAATAGTAACTTTTACTAAAGGCGCAGCATGTTCTAAAAACCAACTTGTCATCGCATGACCAGCTTCATGGAATGCAATGGTTCTTTTTTCACCTGGAGTGATAATTTTATTTTTCTTTTCAAGACCTCCAACGATTCGATCTACTGCATCTAAAAAGTCTTGTTTACCTACAGATTTTTTGTTTTTACGTGCTGCTATAAGTGCAGCTTCATTACAAACATTTGCGATGTCAGCTCCAGAAAAACCTGGTGTTTGTTTTGAAAGAAAATCTATGTCAAGTGTTTTTGTTGTTTTTAAAGGTGCGATATGAACAGCAAATATTTCTTTACGTTCTCGAACATCCGGAAGATCAACATAAATTTGTCTGTCAAAACGTCCAGCTCTCATAAGTGCTTTGTCTAAAACATCTGCTCTGTTTGTAGCGGCTAATACTATAACATTAGTGTTGGTTCCAAAACCATCCATTTCAGTTAATAACTGGTTTAGGGTGTTTTCTCTTTCATCGTTCGACCCGGTCATATTACTTTTTCCACGGGCTCTACCAATCGCATCAATTTCATCAATAAAAATAATCGCTGGTGATTTTTCCTTAGCTTGTTTAAATAGATCTCGAACACGAGAAGCTCCTACACCAACAAACATTTCAACAAAGTCAGAACCTGATAAAGAGAAGAAAGGAACTTTTGCTTCTCCTGCAACTGCTTTTGCTAATAAAGTTTTTCCAGTTCCTGGCTGTCCTACCAATAAAGCGCCTTTTGGAATTTTACCCCCAAGTACCGTATATTTTTGTGGGTTTTTTAAAAAGTCAACAATTTCTTGAATCTCTTCTTTTGCACCTTCCAGTCCAGCAACATCTTTAAATGTTGTTTTGATGTCTGTTTTTTCGTCAAATAGTTTCGCTTTTGATTTTCCGATATTAAAAATCTGACTTCCGCCACCGGCTCCTCCGCCACCAGACATACGGCGCATTAAGAAAATCCAAACTCCTACTATTAATAATATTGGAAGAAAGCTCAAGAATACATCCATCCACTTATTCTCTATGGTTGTGAAATCATATCTAAAAACAATACCATTGCTTTCAGCTTTTTCTAATTTTCTTTGAAAAAGCTCTAGATTTCCAACTTCGAATTGATAATGAGGTCCTTTAATATTTTCTTGACCAAATAAATTTTTAGATTTCGCGATTGCATGTACTTGTTTGTCAAGTGCAGTTTCGGTTAACGAAACTTTAGCTAAATTTTTATTGTACACAACAACCTCTGCTACATCTCCAGCGTTTAAGTAACTTTCAAATTCAGAAATATTTGTTTTTCTGAGCGATTGTGAACTTCCGTCGCCAATCATACTAACTGCTAATAATCCAACAATTACTATTCCGTATACCCAGTAGGTATTAAATTTTGGTTTTTTTATTGGGTTTTCTTTTGCCATAATTTATTTATTCGTTTGAGCCTATTACTGTAATTTCTGCATCTCCCCATAGTTCTTCAATGTTATAATGCTCTCTAACTTCTCTTTGAAACACATGAACCACAACATCAATATAATCCATTAAAACCCATTCTGAGTTATCTAAACCTTCTGTATGGAAAGGTTTTTCATGTATTGCTTTACTTACAACTTTTTGAATCGATCCTACAAGTGCGGAAACATGCGTATTAGAAGTTCCTGTGCAAACTATAAAATAGTCACAAACCGTGTTTTCTATATTTCTTAAATCGAGGAGTTGGACTTCTTGGCCTTTTACTTCATCTATGCCTAAGATAATCTGTGCTATCAAATTGTCAGCACTATTGTAAGCTTTTGTCATCAAATTGTTTTCTTTTGTACAAATTTATTATATTCTTGGGAGACACTAGCGAATTACCATGCCATATTTTAAAATAATCAAAATTGATGCCACCGACTCTACAAACGTGCTAATGAGGCAAAGATATTTGTCAAACTTATGTGAAGATGGAGAGGTGCTTTCAGCTACCTCTCAAATTAAGGGACGTGGACAGCATAATTCTGTCTGGAAATCAGAGACTGGAAAAAACCTGACTTTCAGTGTTTATAGAGATTTCAAGAACTTTTCCATAAAAAATCCATTTCTAATTAGCTGCCTTGTTTCCTTGTCTGTTAAGACCGCTTTAGAATCGTTCTCTTTAAAAAAAATTAAAGTAAAATGGCCAAACGACATAATGTCACATGACAAGAAGTTGTGCGGGTTGCTCATCGAGAATATTTTTAAAGGGTCCCACTTAAGTTCAAGTATTATTGGCATAGGACTGAATGTAAATCAGAAAGTTTTTAAAGATTTACCTAATGCTTCCTCAATGTATGGGATTTCTGGTCAAAGTTTTGATTTAGATGAGGTTCTAAATTCCTGTTTAGTTACTTTGAATTCTACATTACAACTCCTTGAAAAATCAGATAAAGAAATTATTAAGTTGTACGAGAAATCACTCTACAGGATGAATAAACCCAGCACTTTTAAAGCTAATGGAATTCTTTTTACCGGGGTAATCAAAGGAGTTAATAGAGAAGGACTTCTTAAAGTTCAAGTCGAAGATGAAAAAATAGTTCTTTACAACTTAAAGTCCATTAAACTATTGAACTAAGCATTCCAAGTAGAAGGACTTTTTCTCCAATTCACTAAAGTTTCTTGTTGTTCCTTTTTAATAGTTTCTGTTGCGGTTGCATGTTCTATTAAGTGGTTGTAATCACTTAAAGTGTAAAGTTCAACTTCTGCTTCTTTGAAATTTTGCTCAGCAACTTCAAATCCATAGGAGAACAAAGCAATCATTCCGAGGACTTTTATGCCGTCTGCTTTTATAGCTTTAACAGCGTTTAAGCTGCTCATACCAGTACTTATTAAATCCTCGATTACAACAACAGATTGACCTTCTTGAACTACACCTTCAATTTGATTTTGACGTCCGTGTTTTTTTGGTTCTGGACGAACATAAACAAAGGGAAGATTTAATTTTTGTGCTACTAGTGCACCAATTCCAATGGCTCCCGTAGCAACACCTGCAATTGTAACATTATCCCCATATAATTCTGTAACCTGCTGAGCAATAGCATTTGTTAAATAATCACGAACGGTAGGGTAGGATAACGCCAATCGATTGTCGCAATAAATTGGAGACTTCCATCCGCTTGCCCACGTAAATGGATTTTTTGGTTTCAATTTTATTGCATTAATTTGTAGTAAATGAGCAGCCGTTTCAAAGGCAATTTTTTCGTTGTAAATCATACGCAAATGTATAAAGTATTTTTCAATCAGAAACCAATTTTTTTAACAACTGAGTTTGTTAATCAAACAGAAAGTTCACCCGTTCTTTTTGTGAAATTTTCTTCTGCAGAAAATATTCTTAAAGCAATTAAGTCAAAGAAAATAGAATCTTTGTACTTATACCACCAAGATGAGGATAAGCTTTGGATGCATTTTCTCCGATGTTTTCCAGTGGTAGAAGCCGCTGGAGGTTTAGTTCGGCATGAGGACGAACGCATACTTTTTATTTTTAGAAATAAAAAATGGGATTTACCAAAAGGCAGGATAGAAAAAAATGAGGCAATAAAAACAGCCGCAATAAGAGAGGTGGAAGAAGAAACCGGAGCAGAGGATTTAGAAATTATTAAACCTTTAATTCAAACCTTTCATATTTTCACAAGACATGGAAAGTATAAATTAAAAAAGACCTATTGGTTTGAGATGAAAACAGCATCAACCAAAAAGCTTACTCCACAAGCAAACGAGGGAATAGAAGAAGCAGTTTGGGTTTCAGAAAGTGAAGTGCCTTCTAAATTCAAAAACGCCTACGAAAACATAAAACAGGTGTACGCTGAATTTAAGAATTAGAAACAAATTCGGGCACTAAATGGGAATAGTCGCCATGGTTTTGAATAACTTCTCTTACAATACTACTGCTTATAAAAGAGGTTCCCGTAGAGGTTAACAAAAATATTGTTTCTATATTTGAGAGGCTTCTATTGGTATGTGCTATTGCTTTTTCGAATTCAAAATCTGCTGGATTTCTCAGTCCACGTAAAATAAAAGAGGCTTTAATTCGCTCACAAAAATTAACGGTTAATCCTTCGTATGTTTTAACAGTAATTTTTGGTTCATTTTCAAATGTTTTTTCAATAAAACTTTTTCGTTTTTCTAAAGAAAACATATAATTCTTATTCGAATTAATTCCTATGGAAATTACAATTTCATCAAATAAAGGAAGTGCACGTTGAATAATATCTACATGTCCGTTTGTTATGGGATCAAATGATCCAGGGAAAATTGCTCTTCTCATTGCTCAACTACTTTTGTTAGTTAAAGATATTCATTTTTTTTCAGTGCCTGTTTAATTAATTCCTCTAAGAAATCAATTAAAGAAATACCATCTGCTTCAAGTTGTTGTGGAATTAAACTTTGAAGTGTCATGCCTGGAATTGTATTAACTTCTAAGAGATGAGGAATCCCATCTTCGAAAATAAATTCACTTCTAGTAACCCCTTCAAGATCCATTTTGAGGTATATTTTTTTTGATAACTCAACAATAGCTTTTGTCCAAGAATCTGGAATTTTAGCAGGAGTAATTTCCTTGGATTTTCCATTGTATTTGGCATCATAATCAAAGAAATCATTTTCACTTATTATTTCTGTAATTGGTAAAACTTTAATTTCTTCTTTCCATTTTAAAACACCAACACTAACTTCTCTTCCGTTTAATGCTGCTTCAATTAAAACTTGATTGTCTTCTTCAAACGCTTTATTAATTGCAGGCTCAAGGTCTTCAATTTTATACACTTTATACACTCCAAAACTACTTCCCGCTCTGTTTGCTTTAACAAAACAAGGAAGTCCAACTGCTTTTTCAATTGTTTTGGTCTCGTAACGATCTCCTTTGTCAAGGGTATAAAAACGTGCTGTTGGAATATTTAAAGCGCGAGCAACTGCAAGGCAGTCTCTTTTGTTATATGTTAAAGCAGAGGTGTAACTAGAACAACTGGTTTGGGGGATTTTAAGTAACTCAAGCATCCCAGCAAGTTGTCCATTTTCTCCTGGTGCACCATGAATCATGTTTATGATAACATCAAAAGTGATGAGCCTCCCTTCTTTAGTGAAAGAAAAATTAGCCTTATTGATTTCGAATGTATTATTGGAAGCGTCTGAAACAGACCAGTCCGTTTTCGAAATATGAATTTTATATACTTCGTAAGAGCTGTTTACAAGGGTATTAAAAACTGTATTACCACTTTTTTTAGAAATGTCGTGTTCAGAAGTGAACCCTCCCCAAGCAATCCCAACTACTGTATTCATTTGTTTAGCTTTATTGAAATTCTAAAATAAGAATTTAATATGTTACTAGAACAAAGGTAATTGTTTTCAATCGTTCAAAACAAGAGGGATTTATTATCTTTACCACATATAAAAATCAAAATGAATTTTTTACGTTTCCTTTTCAGCAAAATCTTCTTCAAACAATTGTTTATTGCAGCTATAATTGCTGTTGTTTTTGTAGGTATAAGCTTTTGGGGTTTAAATATTTATACGAAACACGGAGATCGAATTCAGGTTCCAGACGTAGAGACCCTTACTTTGGAGTCTGTTGCTACATATTTAGAACAAAACGAACTCCGATACCAAGTTTTGGATTCTGCTAAATTTAACCCATCATATCCTCCTTTTTCAGTAATAGAACAGTATCCATTCGCCGGTTCTGATGTAAAAAAAGGGAGAACAATATATTTAACTGTAAACCCTTCAGGATACAGAAAATTGAGTGTCCCCAATGTAATTCAAATAACAAAAAGAAATGCCGAAACACGACTTACCTCCGTTGGCTTTCAATTAGGAGAAGTTACCTATCGAAATAACATAGGAAAGGATATGGTGCTCGAAATTCGTCATAAAGGAAATAAAATTGAGCCCGGAGTAATACTACCCAAAACATCAAAAATAGACTTAGTCTTAGGAAATGGAAAACGATAATTTAGAGCCTGAATTTCAAGAAGAACAGGTGTTGCATGAACACTTTTCTTTTACTGCAGACCCGGGACAAGAACCACTAAGGGTGGATAAATACTTAATGAATCGAGTAGAAAATGCAACACGTAATAAAATTCAAAATGCAGCTAAAGAAGGAAGTATTTTTGTAAATGACGTGGTTGTTCGTTCGAGTTATAAAGTAAAAGGGGGAGATACAGTTCGAGTTTTATTTGGACATCCACCTTACGAAAATTTATTAGTAGCAGAAGATTTACCTCTGGATGTAGTTTACGAAGACGACAGTTTGATTATTGTAAATAAAGCAGCCGGAATGGTAGTTCATCCTGGTCATGGAAACTATTCAGGTACTTTAATAAATGCTTTAATGTTTCATTTTGATAATTTACCTCAAAATGATCAACAAAGACCTGGTTTAGTTCATCGAATAGACAAAGATACTTCTGGTCTTTTGGTTGTTGCAAAAACAGAAACTGCTTTGACTCATTTATCTAAACAGTTTTTTGATAAAACTTCAGAGCGTAAATACTTTGCTTTGGTTTGGGGGGATGTAAAAGAGGATACGGGAACAATTGAAGGTCACATTGGACGCCACCCTAGAAATAGACTTCAAATGACTGTTTTTGAAGAGGGTGATGCTGGAAAGCATGCGGTTACTCATTACAAAGTCCTGGAACGTTTAGGATATGTTACTTTTTTAGAGTGTCAACTCGAAACCGGTAGAACACATCAAATCCGCGCCCACATGAAACATATTGGTCATACTCTTTTTAATGATGAACGTTATGGAGGAGATTCAATTCTAAAAGGAACAAGTTTTACAAAATACAAACAGTTTGTAGATAATTGTTTTAAACTAATACCACGCCAAGCTTTACATGCAAAAACTTTAGGTTTTGAACATCCTGTTACCGGAGAATGGATGCAGTTCGATTCAGAGATCCCACAGGACATGCAGTTAGCTTTAGAAAAGTGGCGTCAATATGCTGTGCATAAAAATTTATAATGAAGCTATAGGAAGGAGAAATTGAATAAGGTTTCAATTTTAAATTATACTTCTTAATTTAGATTAAAATTGTTGGACTATGAAAATGATAATTTCACCTGCGAAATCTCTTAATTTTGAAAAGGAACTTCCTACCTCAATTGCTACTCAACCTGCTTTTATATCAGATTCAGAGCGAATTAATAAATTATTAAAGAAAAAATCAGTTTCTAGTTTAGGAAGTTTAATGGGCATTTCAGAAAAATTATCCCAGCTAAACTGGGAACGTAATCAAGCTTTTGAACTTCCATTCACAGCTATAAATGCACGCCCTGCAGTCTACACATTTGATGGCGATGTGTATACCGGTTTAGATGTGTTTACACTAGATCCCAATAAAATTGAAGCGTTACAGGACCAATTACGAATTTTATCAGGCTTATATGGAATTTTAAAACCACTGGATTTAATTCAAGCCTATCGTTTAGAGATGGGCACTAAATTTCCTATTGGTACAAAGAAAAATTTACCTGATTTTTGGAAATCAAAAGTAACACAAAGCTTAAACGAGGAGCTTAAGAAAGGGGAACTCTTTGTCAATCTAGCAAGTAATGAATATTTTGCTGCTATAGATACTAAATCATTAGAAGCAGAAGTGGTTACTCCTCACTTTAAAGATTTTAAAAACGGAAAACTTAAAATTATTTCCTTCTTTGCAAAAAAGGCAAGAGGAATGATGGTTCGTTATATCTTAGATAACAACTGCGAAACATTATCCGATATAGAAGGATTTAATTTAGACGGATATCAGTTTAGTAAGGAGCATACTCAAAACGAATTGCAGCCTGTTTTTATCCGATAGTTTGTCTAGGATAAATTAAAAAAACGATCTGTTTCGAATTATAAGCTTACTTTAACGTAAAAGTATAGCCATGTGGTTTCACCAACACCCTTATGCACCTTTTATTCCAGAAAAAACAACTCGATTGATTGTTGGCACGTTACCTCCTCCGAGGTTTTCAAAGGGAAATTTAAATGATCAAGATGTTGATTTCTGTTATGGCAGTAGTCAGGGTATGCTTTGGAAAATATGGGATATTATTTATGACTTAAATCTTGTTTTTGAAAATACAACATACGCAATAGAGCAACGTAAAGCCTTTTTAATACAGGAAAAATTTGGGATTTGCGATATTGTAGATGGAGCTTATCGAGATAAAATTGACGCCAGTGATCTTGGAATTAAAGATCCAAAATTACGCGATATACTTTCGGTTTTAAAAAATCACCCTAAAGTTGACACTCTGATTTTTACAGGAGGTAATAGTAAGAATGGACCTGAATATTTTATGCGTAAAGTGCTCAAAAAAGCTAAAATTCAATTGGATTGTTTAGATGATGAAATTCCAAGAAAACATAGATTCGTTTGTGAAGGAAGAACCATTACTACCTATTCATTAACTGCACCTTCTGGTACTGCAAATAGAGCTATCGGCAGTATGCAAGTATACAAAGAAGCTAAGAAGCTAGATCCTTTATATAATACCCTTGATTTTCGAGTAGAGCAGTACAGATCTGTTTTTATGAAAAGTAAGCATTAAAGCTCAAGTTCTTTATTTTTTAAGAAAATATTTTTTAATATTAATCCTTTAATATTCTGTAAAACATAATTTTAAGTTTACCTTACTTGAAATATTATTTATCAAATATTACTTCCTTTCGTTGACTTCATTTAATTGTTAAGACTTATTGAATAAGTCTTAATCTTATTTTGATTTATGAAATTCTAATGACCAACTTAATGCCTGGTTGCTAGCAAAAAAATCAATCATAATAATTTTAATCTTACGTTTTACAAATCTCATTAGTTTGTAATATGTTTCAATTTATAAATTATGACTTTTTTAAAAATGGGTGTTATTGGAACTTCAAAAAAAGAAGACGAAAGACGATTTCCAATTCATCCAGAACATCTCTCTAGACTTCCTGAAAACATACGAAAACAGTTAATTTTTGAAAAAGGTTATGGAAACTCTTTTCATATTTCAGATCAAGAAATTTCTGAATTAACAGGAGGAATAGCCACTCGAAGTGAAATTTTAAGAGATATTGGAGATGTTATTATCGCTAAGCCAGTTTTAGCGGATTTGGAGGAGCTTAAAACGGGAGGTATTATTTGGGGGTACCCTCATTGTGCTCAACAAAAAGAAATTACTCAAATTGCAATAGACAAAAAATTGACTTTGATTGCATTTGAAGATATGTATATGTGGAGCTCTAATGGTCAAAAAAGAAGACATACGTTTTATAAAAATAATGAAATAGCGGGGTATAGCGCAGTAATTCATGCGCTCCAGTTAAAAGGTATTGATGGACATTATGGAAATCAACGTAAAGTGTTGATTTTTAGCTTTGGCGCTGTGAGTAGAGGGGCTATTTATGCTTTAAAAGCCCATGGTTATCGGGATATCACTATATGTGTTCAACGCACAGATGAAGAGGTTAGGGAAGAGGTCTTAGATGTGCATTATAATAGAATTAGAAAAGGAAAGGAAAATGAGGCCCGAATGATTGTGGTAGAGCATGATGGCTCAGAGCGACCTTTATTGGAACTGATCAATGAGTCCGAAATTATTATTAATGGGACGTATCAGAATACCGATGACCCTATTGATTACGTTAAAGAAGAAGAAAAGGGAATGTTAAAGTCAAGAACACTTATTATTGACGTTAGCTGTGATGAAGGAATGGGATTTTATTTTGCGAAGCCTACTTCATTTAAAAATCCAATGATTTCTATAGATGACATTGATTATTATGCGGTAGACCATACTCCGAGCTATTATTGGGAAAGTTCTTCAAGATCTTTATCTGCTGCGTTAATTCCACATTTGCCTTCAGTTGTGGAAGGAAGAGAGTCTTGGAAAAAAAATAAAACAATATCTAATGCTATCAATGTAGACCAAGGGATTGTTTTAAAAAATAGTATTTTAAGTTTTCAAAACCGGAGTAAAGAATACCCTCATAATTTACTTGAATAACTCAATTAAATTTTGTTTTGTAATTCGGATTTTTCCTGCTTTATGTTTTAACTTCGATTCAATTCAGCTATCAATACGCATGGGAAAGTTAGATTTTAATTTAAATCTAAAGTGTAATTATCCTCAAAGATTAATTTGATTTGTTTATGAATATCTGAATCATTAAATAAAGCTTCAGACATTTTTAAATAAAGTTTCACAAATCTTTCCTTTTCTAGTAGATCCCCAAAAATATCAGAAATCCTAAGGAAACTAATAGAGTCTTTTTCAAAACCACTTGCCGCATGATGTAACTCCTCTTTACGAGCGTCAAGTATTTCAATTTCATTTGCTTTATTATCAACCTCTTTAGCACTGTAATATCCCCAAACGGATAGAATGAAAGTTGCATATTTAATACTTCCTCCTGTTTCTAAATTTTCAAGAAGTGTAGGAATCAAAAACTTAGGAAGTTTAGCCGAACTTTCTGAACAAATTCTGCTAACACCATCTTTTATGTTTGGGTTTGAGAAACGATCTTCTAAATTGTTTTTGTATTCGGTTAAATTGATGCCCTGAACCTCGTCAAGAATAGGAGTTACTTCTTGGTCCATAAATTCACGCATAAATCGAGCAATGATTTTATCCTCCATACAGGCATTAATGGTGGCGTGACCATGAACGGCTCCTGGGATTCCTAGAGTTGAGTGACCAGCATTAAGCAAACGGATTTTCATTTTCTCATAGGGTGTAACATCCGGGACAAATTGGACACCAAGTTTTTCTAAGGGAGGTCTTCCATTAGAAAAACGATCTTCAATTACCCATTGTATATAAGGTTCACAGACAATCGGCCATGCGTCTTTTATACTGTATTTGTTTTGTAAAAATTCAATTGCTGATTTAGGTGTAACAGGTGTTATTCTATCTACCATTGAATTTGGAAAACAAACCTCATTAGCGATCCAATCCGCAAGTGTCGGATCTTGTTTTTGAGCAAAAGATAAAAGCATTTTACGTGCTACATCTCCATTGTGTTGGATGTTGTCACAGGATAAAATTGTAAAAGCAGGAGTGCCTTTAGCTTTTCTTTTTCTGAGAGCCGCTGTTAAATATCCAAATACTGTTTTAGGTTGATTATGATTTTTAAGTTCTTGTTGAATTTCAGGGTTTTCAAAGTCAAAGTCACCGGTATTGGGATTAAAATTGTATCCTCCTTCTGTAATCGTTAACGAAACAATTTTAGTGTCTGGATGTGCCATTTTGTCAATAGCGATTTGAGGTGTTTCAAAAGCAAAAATAAAGTCTACTATAGATCCAATTACTTCATAGCCTTCCTTTCCATTAGGGTGTTGAGTTATAAGTGTATATAGTCCATCTTGTTCTTTTAAGACCTGAGCAATTTTTTGGTCTCCGGCTCTTAAACCAATACCACAAATTCCCCAGTCTGAATTATCAGAATCGCAAAGTAATTGATGCATATAATATGCCTGATGCGAACGATGAAAACCACCTACGCCGACATGAATAATTCCTGTTTTAATTGATTTCCTATCGTATTTTGGAATCCCAAGTTGAGGTTCTAGAGAATGAATGCTTTGCTGATTGAGTTGAATTAAATCCATCGATTTTTATTTAATATTTAAAGCCTTTCCTCGGTGCATTGCCCAATAAGCAGTAACAAAATATACCAGTGTACATACAAATCCGATCTGATAAAAAGCATCTCTGTTTATTAGGTAAGTATTTTCATCTGGGCTATTAAATAATGTTTTAAAAGCTAAGAACAGGGTAATGCCAAGTGCTAGGTATGCACTAATTCTTAAAAGTTTAGTCATTAAACTATGATCTCTAATTACTTCAGGCTGCTCTTTTTCTAATTTTTCATGATATTCATCAACCGCCAAATTATATTCTTCTTCTTTTTTTACTTCTTCAGGATATTGTTCCTTAGCTCCGAATTTACCTGCTAATAGAGTGTAAGCAAGGATAGTGAAAAACCATGTAGGTATAAAAAGATAGTAGAAAGACATTACGTCGAGTGCATTTAGTCCAAAGCCAAAAATTAAACCTAAAGCCCATGATAGAACTGCAGGAGAGCTATTTTTATAATTTTGATATTTTGACCAATATCGTGTATATCCAATTTTAGGGAATAGTTGATGTTCAGCAAAAACTATTGCTCCTACAGGAACTACAATTAAACCTGCATAGGTCAATAGGGGTAGAATTTGTGAAAACACAAATGGGAAACAAGCAACTATGACCATCGCTATTCCAACAACTACAGTTGTTTTTCTCCTAGATTGATTGGAGTAAATTGCTTGAGCTGCTAATCCAGCTCTATATAAATTGGTAATTGCAGTTGTCCAACCTGCAACAATTACAATAACAAACCCAGACCATCCAAGTGCGTAGAAAGCAACATCTCCTGGATCGAGTTCAATAATCGATTTTCCAAGAATAACAGCAGTTCCAGCTCCCATAATTCCGGCTGCAATCCAAGCGATGTAATGACCAAAAAGCATTCCAGTACTTGTTGCTAAACCATAGGATTTTTTCTTAGCAAAACGCAATAAGGCCATATCAATTAAGCCAAAATGAGTAATCGTATTTGCTGCCCATCCAAAACCGATTACTTCTACTAAACCAATTCCTGGATCGCCGTCGCTATTGATTCCAGTCCAAATCGATTGATTTCCAATGCTTACAAAATCGTTCCAGTCACTCGGAATTGTTACTCCCAATACATCAAGAGAAAGAGCTGGCATTAAAACAACAGCTCCACAAATAAACATGGTAAATAGCCAAGGAGCACAAATTCCCGAAAAATCTGAGACTGCTTTAAATCCATAAATCGCTACGAAAACAACAAACATCCCAACGAGTAATACTATAAGAATGAACCATATATTTGTCGGATACCAGTCAAGTTGAGCTGGAATGTTAAATGCAAAACGTACTGCAGTTGAGGAAACTGTAACCATAGCAGCTGAGATGACTGTAAAGATTAAAACATTAGCCCAATTGTATAATTTAGACATCGAGTCTCCAGCTATTTTATTAAGGTAGGTATAAAGACTCAAACGCGTTTCTACGGCAATAGGGGAAGTGATTAAAGTCCAACTCAATACTGCTAAAACATTCCCTATGAGTAACCCTAGTATAATGTCCATGGTCTTTGCTCCTAAAGCAACAAAGGTTGCTCCAATTACAAACTCTGTTGCAGCTACATGTTCCGCAGCATATAAACCAGCAAAATGAGTCCAATTATGTAATTTATGTTTTGGAACTGGTAGCTGTTCTTCGTTTATTTTTTCGAATTGAGTGTGTGTAAATTCTTTCATTTAGGTTGAATGACTTTGTAAATTAAAATTTTATTCTTCTAATGATCTATAAATTTCTTCTGAAATGGGTTCAAGCCATTGCGTAGGTTCTCCTGAGTAAAGTGCAAGATATGAACAGTCGCTGTAGGGAGTTGCTGCGTGCCAATGCTCCACACCGGGCAAACTTTTAATAACATCTCCTTTTTTTACAATTTGTAGCGGCTTACCTCGTTCTTGGTAGTACCCTTTCCCTTTGGTTATTATAAGTTGTTGGCCTTCTGGGTGCATATGCCAGTCTAGTTTAGCTCCTTTTTCAAAAGATGCTAGCACAACGTTGTAATTGAATATACTATCTGATTGACTCATAAAATTGAGCCAAACTCTTCCGGTATGATGTACGTTTTTGGCAAGAGTTCCTTTTGGTAATCCTGAGTAATCCGAAGTTATTTGTCCTGTTAGATGGACAGAGCAAAATAAAGCGATGTATACTAGTGGTTTCATGTTTCTTAAATTAAGTTTCTATAAATACCCAATTCTAAGCCTCTCAATTCAGCTAAGCCTCTCAATCTTCCAATTCCTGAGTAACCTGGGTTTGTGTTTTTGTTTAAATCATCTAGCATTTGATGACCATGGTCTGGTCGCATGGGTATTTGTGAGTCAGATCTTCCGATTGATTTTCGACGTTTTTCTTCTTTGATAACTTCCGAAACAATATCAAACATATCCGTGTCCCCTTCTAGGTGATTTGCTTCATGAAAATTACCTTGCGCATCTCTTAGTGTATTTCTTAGATGTAAAAAATAAATTCGATCAGCATATTTTTTAAAAATCTTTGGCAGGTCATTATCAGGATGAACCCCCAAAGATCCTGTGCAAAAAGTAATTCCGTTTGCTTTATTTGGAACCTCCTGAACTAGATAATCAAAATCTGCTTCGGTACTAACAACCCTTGGCAAACCAAGAATTGATCTTGGTGGATCATCAGGATGAATGCACATGTTTATATTATTCTCAGCTGCTGTTGGTATAATTTCCTTGAGAAACGCAACCAGATTTATTTTTAGTTGTTCTGCATTAATATTTGAATAGGTGTTCAATACCTTTTGAAACTGTTCTAGCGAATAACCTTCTTCCGTACCGGGCAACCCTGCAATTATGGTGTTGGATAGTTTTGTGATTTCAGCTTCAGAGAGTTTTTTGAAATATAATAATGCAGCTTCTTGCTCTTCATTTGAGTAGGAAGAAGTTGCTCCATCTCTTTTTAAGATATAAAGTTCGAACGCTGCAAAAGCAGTGACATCAAAACGTAAAGCTTTAGATCCATCTTTAAGTTCATAGTCTAAGGAAGTTCTGGTCCAGTCCAAAACAGGCATGAAATTATAACAAACGGTTGTAATTCCACACTGTGCTAAATTTTGAAGAGATATTCTATAGTTATTTATGTACGTTTTATAATTTCCAGATCGTGTTTTAATATCTTCATGAATGGGAACACTTTCTACTACACTCCACTGAAGTCCAGCATCTTCAATAGTAATTTTGTGTTTAAGGATATCATCAATTGGCCAAACCTCCCCATTTTTAATATAATGCAAGGCAGAAACAATTCCAGTCGCTCCTGTTTGTTTTATATCAAGTAAAGAAACCGGATCCTTAGGACCAAACCAACGCCATGTTTGTTTCATTTTTTTAATTTAAACTCCGCTAAACGCGCTAAATCCGCCGTCTATAGGGATTACAACACCAGTTACAAATTTAGAAGCCTCCGTACATAAATAGTGAATTGCACCATTCAACTCATCTGCATCTCCAAAACGATTCATAGGGGTATTTGAAATAATTGTATTTCCACGATCAGTTAAACTTCCATCTTCATTCGTTAATAAAGCTCTATTTTGATTCCCAATAAAAAAACCAGGAGCAATGGCATTAACACGCATCCCATCACCGTATTTTTGTGCCAATTCAACCGCCATCCATTTCGTAAAATTATCTACAGCAGCTTTAGAAGCAGAGTATCCCATAATTCTTGTGATTGCTCTATCTGCAGCCATAGAAGATAGGTTGATGATTGTTCCCTGCTTCTGTTCAGCCATTTCTTTACCAAACACTAAAGATGGAATAATACTTCCAAATAAATTCAGATCAATTACTTCTTTAAATTGTTCTATATCAACCTCAAATACAGACTGATCTATACCCACTGTTGCACCTGGCTTATTTCCTCCTGCGGCATTTATTAAAACATCAATTTTCCCTTGGTTTTTTATTATTTCAGCTGCTATTTTTTGAAGACTTTGTTCCTCAACTACATCGCATACATAACCGAAAACTTTAGCGCTTATTGTTTTTAATTCATTTACTTTTTCAATTAAGGGACCCTTCTTGTAATGTAATAGAATTACTGTGGCTTGTTGTTCTAATAAGTAGGTAGCAATACCGCCACCCAAAACGCCACAGCCTCCGGTAATCAATATAACTTTATCTTTTAATTCGAATAAATTCATTTTGTCTTAATTTGTTAACACGGAGGATAGCAGAGTAAAATTTTAGAATCTGTTTTTGAACAGATTTCGATCTCAGAAATTGCTGCTGATATGAACAATTCATCTCCTTGGGAATATTCGTACTCTTTTCCGTTACAATTAATACTACCATCTCCATAATAAATTACAATAACATAGAAACTTGAATTTCCTTTTATTGTATAACTGCCATTTAAAAGTAATTCATTTAACCCAAAACAACTAGTATGAGTTTCGTTGAATAATGTTTTTAAAGTAAATCCATCCGATTGTTCTACAATTTTTGGTTTAATTTTCCAGTTGTTCAAGGCTTCATCTAAAGAAAAGGTGTTGTAATGAAAACACGATAACATTTTATCTTCTCCAACCCCTTGGTGTATTAATTCGGGTCCTATTTTCAGTCCATTTGGAGTAGTTTTTTCAACCCGCATTGTATAGTCTGTGGGTTCTTGAACTTCCATTAAAAAACAGCCTGAACCTATGGCATGCGGTACGCCACCGTATATCATGAATGCATCCCCGGGTTTTACTTCTATTTTGTGTAAACAATCAAGCATACCTTGGATGTTTTGGTTCTCGAAATGGGATTTCCAAAGTTCCTTGGTGACTCCTTTTTTGAACCCCATATAAACAAAACTTTTTTCACCTTCGATTTGTCGGGTGTTTAAAATATACCAAGATTCTGTTTTTCCGAATTCAGAATTAAAAACTGTTTTGGCATAATTTTTATCTGGATGCACCTGAACTGTAAGTCGCTCTAAAGAGTCCAGCATTTTAATTAAAACCCCAGTCGTTCCATATTTTTTAGCAAGGGAAGCTCCTAAATATAATTCTTTATCAGAATCAATAAGTTCTCTCAATGGAACTATTCCATCTTCGGTTTCAATGAGGGATAACCCCTCATTTTCTGGTCTGTTATTTCCTCGTGCAGTAATGGTCGACATGATCCATTCTTCAGGAAAACTGCCGTCAACTTCTGAGGAATCTTTTTTCCATCGGTCAATTAATGCTCCACCCTCGTAGGTTCGCCAAACGCGGTTAGATTTTTGCTTTAAAGGGACTTGAGCATATTTCTTTAAGTGTGCACTCATTTTTTGTTTTTAAGAAGTAGTTTACTTCATTAAGTTAATAAATCCTGTCAGTGCAACATAAAGCATGTAGCAATTAAAAAGGAAGGTTGCAGCCAAAGCAACATTCATCCCCAGGGAGGCTTTATGTGTTTTGATTACCTCCGTTTTATTTAATAAAATGATTAAAAATAATGTAATTAGTGGCATAATAAATGGGCTCAATGCCTGTGATGCGATTAAGATCCAAACTGGTTTCCCGCCGACAATTGGAACAATTAATCCAGTCAGAGCAATTCCTACCACAAGTACTTTAAACAAGGGACGTTTCATGTTTCTTGGCGTTCCTGAATAATCTGCAAGAAGCCACGGAAGAAGAAGTAGGTTTGGGAAAATAGAAGATAAACCAGCTCCAATAATTCCCAAAGTAAATAAAGTAAGTGCAAATTCTCCAGCCCAAGGACCAAGAGCATTCATTAAATCAGTAGCTCCGTCTACAGGTATATTTTTAAAATAAAGCGTTCCAGTAGCACTCACCATAATCGCAAGACTGATAAAAAACGTTAGTGCCATAGAAGACATTGCGTCTTTATTTTCTTTTTTTAGATCATTCAGGTTCCATCCTTGTTCTTGTACTAAAATACTTCTAGAAACCAAACACACACCCGCCATAGTGGTACCAACCATTCCGGCAACAATAAGTCCTGTATTATCTCCAAGGGGTAATTTTGGAAAAAATTCAAGGATTGAATTTGTAGATTCTTTAACCACCATAAAACTAGTAACCAAAAAAGCAACTGCCATAAAGCCGACCATAATACTCATGGCTTTAATAAAGTTTTCATGTTTCCCAGTCCAAAAAAGACCGATTAATAAAGCTATGAAAAGAGTTGAAATAAGAGGTCCGTTTAGAAAAGAAATGGAGGTTTTTACAGAAACCCATTCCATGGTTACTTCCGCAACTACACCCATAACACCAATTACCGAGGAAACGATTGAGACCGCTAATGCTGTTATGATGAAAATGGTAATGGGTTTACCAAATGTTTTTTTGAAGTTAAACATTAAAGTTTCTCCAGATATAATGGTGAGTTTGCTAATTGAGATCAGTAAAAAATAGGTAAAAAAACAAGAAAGAAGCAACGCCCAAGATAGGCTAAGCCCATAGTTTGCTCCGGAAACTACCATAGAGGTAACACTGCCAGTACCAACTACATATCCAATAATAAAAAATGCAGGACCAAAGTCCTTAAGTTTAGATTTTAATCGATCAGAGCGAGAAAGATTGGTAGCATCCATGCTTTACTTTTTTGAACTGTTTTTATATTGTTCAATATATCTTTTTTATTAAAAATAAAGAAGGATTGCTCGGCTTTTTGGTTATTGGTATTGTTTAAAAACAACAATAATCAATATATCATTGTATGCTTATCTGATGGCAGCTATAAAATCTTTGATACTTTCAACCCCTTCTTTTTCTAGGAATTTAATAAAGGCAGAACCAATAATTGCACCACGAGAATGGGTAATTGCCGCTTGGTAGGTGTCAGCATTACTTATTCCAAAACCAACTACGGTTTCCGTTTTAAGGTTCATGTTTGCAATACGCTTGAAGTAGTCTGCTTGTGTAGCTCCAAAAGAACTTTGCGCACCGGTGACCGCAGCACTTGAAACCATGTAAATGAATCCGTTTGAGACCTCGTCGATATATCGGATACGTTCTTCAGGAGTTTGCGGTGTAATCAAAAACATATTATACAATCCATGTTTATCAAACAGACTTTTGTACTGTTCGTTGTATACGTCAACTGGAAGATCTGGAATGATAAGGCCATCAATTCCAATGGCTTCACATTGTTGGCAGAATTTTTCAATACCAAATTGCATCATCGGATTGAAGTATCCCATAAGAACCAATGGAATGTCAATATGATCACGAATTCCTTGAAGTTGTTCGAATAGCTTATGGGTGCTCATACCGTTTTCAAGCGCGCGGGTAGAGCTTTCTTGAATAGTAGGACCATCGGCAAGGGGATCAGAAAAAGGAAGTCCAATTTCGACCATATCTACACCAGCAGCTTGTAGGTTTTTTAAAATAGGTACAGTATCTTCTAGGTTGGGAAAACCAGCAGAAAAATAGATGGACAATAGTTTTTTGTCTTCTTGAAATTTGAGGTCAATTCTATTTTGTTTCATGTTCTAAAATCTTGGTTGTTGTTTTTACAACTTAAAATAATCGATGTAGGTTTCTAAATCTTTGTCGCCACGTCCCGAACAGTTAAACACAACAACTTCATTGGGTTTAAATTTACGAACATCAAGAGCTGCAAAGGCGTGAGCTGTTTCTATGGCTGGAATAATCCCTTCCATTTGAGAAAGTGTAAGCCCCCAGTCCATTGCTTCTTGATCAGGCACGGAAACAAATTCAGCACGTTTAGTTCTGAAAAGGTGGGCATGCATAGGTCCAACTCCTGGGTAATCTAGCCCAGCAGAAATGGAGTAGGGTTCTGTGATTTGTCCGTCTGGTGTTTGCATCAACAGTGTTTTACTACCATGGATGATTCCTTCTTTCCCAAGAACAGAGGTAGCTGCGCTTTCGCCAGTATCAATACCTTTTCCAGCTGCTTCTACTGCTATGATATTTACACGTTCGTCGTTGAGGTAATGGTAGTATAATCCAGCAGCGTTACTTCCCCCTCCTACACAAGCAATTACATGATCTGGATAGTCGCGACCTTCTAATTCTAGAAGTTGTGTTTTTATTTCTTCGCTAATAACCGATTGGAATCGCGCTACCATATCTGGGTAGGGATGAGGACCTACAACCGATCCAATGATATAGTGTGTGTCAACAGGGTTGTTGATCCAATCACGAATGGCTTCGTTGGTTGCGTCTTTTAGGGTTCTACTCCCTGACATTGCTGGTCGCACTTCAGCACCTAACATTTTCATACGGGCAACGTTTGGAGCTTGACGTTTAATGTCTAGCGCTCCCATATATACAATACATTCAATTCCCATTAAAGCGCATACTGTTGCAGTTGCTACTCCGTGTTGTCCAGCTCCTGTTTCGGCAATGATTCGATTCTTTCCTAAGCGTTTTGCTAGTAATATCTGGCCGATGGTGTTATTTACTTTGTGCGCTCCCGTATGACACAAATCTTCTCTTTTCAGGTAAATTTTTGTGTTGTATTTTTCAGATAAACGCTTAGCAAAGTAGAGTGGGGTTGGTCTCCCTACGTAACTTTTTAAAAGTGCGTCGAATTCTTTTTTGAATTCTGGCTCTGCTGTAATTTTGAGATAATTCTCTTTTAGTTCAGCTACATTTGGATATAACATTTCGGGGATGAATGCACCTCCAAAATCTCCGTAATATCCTCTTTCATCTACATTATAGTTCATACAATTCGTTTTTAAATTGTTCTAATTCATCTATTTTCTTTACTCCGGGAGCGATTTCAAATTTACTATTTACATCGATTGCATAAAGTGGTAAATCTATTTTTTTTAATTCTAATATTTGTTTTACTTCTTCCAGACCAATTCCGCCGCTCAGAAAGAATGGTTTTTTCGATGGATAATGTTTTAAAATACTCCAGTCAAAACCATAACCATTTCCTCCAGGGAGTTCTCCTTTCGTATCAAATAAGTAAAAATCACAGGCAGATTCATACGGATCTAAACTCGAGAAATCAAAATGATCTTTTACACTAAATGCTTTGATTACTTCTACATCTAAGTTTTTTATATAACTACAATATTCTGGATTTTCTTTTCCATGAAGTTGAACAGCTTGTAGGTTATGATCCTTAATTATGGTTTCTATATAATCGAGAGAAGCATCAACAAAAACACCTGTTTTCTTAATTTCTTTTGATAGCGGTGGAGTCGAGCTATCGACAAATCTAGAAGAAGGAGCCCAAAAAATAAATCCCATGTAATCTGGGTTCAAAGCAGTAAGTGCTTTGATGTTTTCGGGGAGTCGCATACCACAAACTTTAAGCTTCATCTTCGATTTCTTTAATGAATGCCGCTGCACTCGCACCCGGATTTTGAGTTTTCATGAAATTTTCACCAACTAAGAATCCTTCAAAACCATATTTTTTTAGATCTATAATAGCAGCTGAATTGCTTATTCCACTTTCTGATATTTTTACAAAATCATCAGGTATTTTTTCAGCAAGAGTTTTACTGGTATGTAGATCAACTTCAAAGGTTTTAAGGTTTCGGTTGTTAACCCCCAAAAGATCCAATGATGGCATGATCGACTTTTCTAGTTCTGCGAGATTGTGAACTTCAAGTAGTACTTCGAGTCCTAAGCTTTTAGCAGCAGTAGACAGCTGTTTAATCTCTTCCCTTGTCAATACCGAAGCAATAAGTAAGATTACATCAGCTCCATGGGCTTTTGCTTCAATAAGTTGATATTCATCGATTATAAATTCTTTTCTAAGTAAAGGGAAATCGGTAACTGCTCGGGCTATGTTTAAATCTTCTAGTGCTCCTCCAAAATATTTACCATCAGTTAAAACTGACATTCCACACACGCCTGCATCTTCATATCCTTTGGCTACATCAAGAACCGAAAGGGAACTGTTTATGTTTTGTTTAGAAGGAGAACGTCTTTTGTGTTCCGCAATAATTCCTGAAGAACTGTTGCGTAGATTTTGAGTCAAGGAAATAGTTTCTCTTTCAAAAATAGGAGAAGCTTCCCAATAAGCAAACGGGAATAGTTGCTTACGAAGTGCAACTTCAACTTTTTTATCTGCAATTATTTTATCTAAAATGGTCATTACTTGCTTAGGTTTTGAAGTGTTGTAAGGGCTTTGTGGGCATTTCCGTTTGAAAGGGATTCTTTTGCTTTTTCGAAGCCTTCAATTGGAGACAAATCCAAGGCAGTTGCAATGGCCATTCCAGCGTTTGCACAAACAACATTTTGTTGCGCTTGGGTTCCTTTGTTTTGAATAACATTCATAAAAATTTCTGCGGATGAATTTACGTTTGATCCCCCTGAGATTTCTGAAGCGTCTAGTGGTTGTACTCCAAAATCTGCTGGTGTAAGAATACGTTCACTGTTTCTGCTTAGTGCTTTTGTAGTCCCAGTTAGCGAAATTTCATCGTAGCCTTTTAAGTCATAAAGAACGGTTGTGTTTTGATCTGTTTTTTGGAATAAATAGTGATATAAACGGGCAAGTTCTAAATTGAAAACCCCGGTCAATTGGTTTTTAGGAAACGATGGATTTACCAACGGGCCGAGCATATTGAAGAATGTTTTAACTCCTAAATCTCTTCGTACAGGAGCAACATTTTTCATGGCTGGATGAAAAAGAGGAGCGTGTAAAATACAGATTCCTGCTTGATCGATGCAACGTTTCAAAAAGTCTTCTTCGTTTGAAAAACGGATGCCCAAATGTTCTAATACATTACTAGATCCACAGCCCGAAGAAACGCCATAGTTTCCGTGTTTGGCAACTTTTATACCTGCTCCAGCAGTAACAAAAGAAGAAAGTGTGGAAATGTTAAAGGTATCTTTTTCATCTCCTCCAGTACCACATAAGTCAATGGTTTCGAATTCGTTTAAATCAATAGCAATACAGAGTTCTAGAAGAGCCGTTCTGAAGCCTTCAAGTTCCTCTAGACTAATGCTTCGCATCATGTACACCGTTAGGAAAGAAGCAATCTGACTACTATTATATTTCCCGTCTGCAATGTTTATGATCATTTGACGAGCTTCATCCTTGGATAGTTGCTCGTGACGAATTAAACGGTTGAGTATGGTTTTCATAGTTATGAATTAATCCAGTTTTCAATAATTTTTTTTCCTTGAGGTGTTAGCACAGATTCTGGGTGGTATTGAACTGCACATACATTATATTCTTTGTGACGTAAAGACATTAATTGACCTTCATCATCGAAAGAAGTAGCTATAAGTTGGTCTGGGAGTGGAGTTTTAACTACCCAAGAGTGGTATCGTCCTACTTCAAAGGTCTTAGGAAGTCCCTCAAAAATAACATCTTCTTTTACAATATTTATTGGAGTTGCAACACCGTGATATACTTTGTCAAGATTAATTAGTTCTGCTCCAAATACCTCCGCAATTGCTTGTTGCCCTAGGCAAACCCCTAAGATTTTTTTGGTTGGAGCATACCGCTCAATTGCAGCTTTTAATAACCCGGACTCTTCTGGAATTCCAGGGCCAGGGGAAAGGACAATATGTTCGAAACCTTCTAGTTCGTCTAGGTTAAACTGGTCGTTTCTTTTAACCGTTACTTCACAGTCTAATTCTTCTAAATAGTGCACCAAATTATAGGTGAAAGAATCATAATTATCAATGAGAAAAATCCTTTTCATATTTATATATCTTCGGCTAGTGTTAAGGCTTTGTCTAAAGCCCCTAATTTATTATATACTTCTTGTAGTTCATTTTCTGGAACTGAATCTGCAACTATTCCGGCTCCAGCTTGGTAATGTAATTCTTGATTTTTTGATAGAAATGATCTAATAATAATCGCATGATTAAAATTCCCTTTAAAATCCATATATCCAATAGCGCCTCCATAGAAGTTACGTTTTGATTTTTCATAACGATCGATTAATTTAAGCGCATTGTGTTTAGGAGCACCACTTAAAGTACCTGCAGGGAAGGTGTCTGCAACCACTTGAAATGTTTTAGCCGCTTTTTTCATGGTACAGGTTACTTTGGAGACCAAATGGATTACATGCGAAAAAAACTGAATTTCTCTATTTTTTTCGACTACTACCTCAGAGCCATTTCTGCTTAAATCATTTCTAGCTAAGTCAACCAACATTACATGTTCGCTATTTTCTTTTGGGTCCTTCGCTAGTTCTAAAGCAGATTGCTTGTCTTGTTCATCATTGCCTGTTCTTTTAAAAGTACCTGCAATTGGATGTATTTCTGCTTTTCCTTCTTCTACTATTATTTGAGCTTCAGGAGAACTTCCGAAAATTTTGAAGTCTCCGTAGTCAAAAAAGAATAGATAAGGTGATGGGTTAATTGAGCGTAAAGTTCGGTAAACATTAAATTCATCTCCCTTGAATTTTTGCGAAAAACGACGAGAAAGAACCAATTGAAAAACATCACCTCGAAAACAATGTTGTTTTCCTTTTTTTACAAAATCAATAAAATCAGCATCCGTTAGATTGGATGTTTTTTTTCCAACTTTTTCAAATGAAAAGGAGGTGCTGTTTTTTGCATAAAGCAGTTGTTCTATTTGATCAATGTTGTGTTCACCATTATAGGTATGAGAAAACAAATGTGCTTCGTGATTAAATAAACTAATTGCGATTATGTTTTGATAAACCGCGTAGTAAATTTCAGGAATATCTAGACCTTCCTTCTCAGTATTTAATTCAAGATTTTCGAAATGCTCAACCGCATCATGAGCAATGTAACCAAAAATACCATTACTAATAAATTTAAATGGATAGTCTTCACTTTTAAACTGTTGAGAAAAAGTATGGATGCGTTCGGGTATGTTAGAGTTACTTGTAAGCATTTCCGAAGAAGAGGTTCCATCGGGATATTTAATAGTAAGTTTTTTGTTTTTAAGCGCTATAGAAGCAATAGGATTACAGCAGATATAAGAAAAGTTCTTATTATTTGCATGGTAATCACTACTCTCTAGAAGTAAGCTATGAGGGAAAACATCTCTTACTTTAAGGTATGCACTAACTGGAGTCAGGGTATCTGCCAGAATTTTTTTGTGCTGAGAATGTAGTTTAAATGTTTCCATAGGTCGTAAATTAAAAAAGGCTTGTCGTGATGACAAGCCTTTGATATATATAAATAGCGTTGATCACGAATAGATTTGTTATTCGTTCCACCAAGCTGTAAAATTTGTAATTCGTTTCATTAGATCAAATATAGTAGAAATAATATTTTTAATCCAATAAATCACAAATTATTTATTTGCGTGAGAACCGTCACAAAATCCTTCTGGATTTTGAGTGTTTCCACATCCGCATTTTGGTCTATTTGCTTTCATAATAATTATAGTTTTAAAGTTACGTCTAAGTCAAATTCATCGTAGATGAATTTGTCACCGATATTTTCAAAAAATGATTTTGATCCGTACTTGATGTCGTATTCAGAACGGTCAATTACAACTTTAGCTGTTGCAGAACCTTCCGATAACTGTAAGTCAAAAGTTTCAGGGTTTGTTTTTCCCTTGATAGTAAAATCTCCAGTTACTGAATATAGTCCAGCACCTTTGCTCTCAATAGCAGTAAATACAAGAGTAGCTTCTGGATGAGCTTGAACTCCGAAAAAATCATCTGATTTTAAGTGACCCTCCAATTTGTCTGCAGAACCACCTTCAAGATCCGTTGTTATAATTGAATTCATGTTAACAACAAAAGAACCTCCGGTCAATACTCCGTCAGTCATATTGAGACTTCCTGAAATTAGATTGATGTTTCCTTCATGTTGTCCAGTTACTTTTTTTCCAGTCCAATGAATTGAACTTTCAGACGCATTAATTGCAACTTCTTGTGCGGTAAGATTGGCTGAGTTTAAAAAAGCTACAGCTGATAAGAATAGGGTAGTGATTGTTTTTTTCATTTGATTTATTTATTGGTTAGTTTCAGTTTTAATTTTTAATAAAATACGGGTTAATTCTTCTTTTTCTTTTAAAGTAATATTACTCAATAAATCTTTTTCCTTTTCATCAACAACATGATCTAAAGACTTCAATAATGAAAGACCTTTTTCTGTAATGAAGATTTCAATTTTTCTTCTATTTTTCTCGCAAATAAAACGATTGACATATCCTTTACTTATGAGTTTATCAATTAATCGAGTCGTGTTACTCATTTTATGAATCATACGCTCTTGTATGGTAGACAAGTTTGCAGCAGTACCTTTTTGACCTCTCAAAATTCTAAGAACGTTAAACTGAGGTAATGAAATTTCATAAATTTTAAACAAAGCGGATAATTCATCATTTATTTTATACCCACTGGTTAAAATACTGATAACTGTATGCTTTGTTATATTCTTACTCATAAATTGTACTTACAACATTTGTATGTACAAATATAATAATTTAATTCATATATCTAAATCATCAATTTATAATAATATTTTGTAGCTAGATTAAATCGATATACATTTGATTAAAATATTATACTATGAATGATTTAGATCAGAATGAATGGGTCTCATTAAAAGAAGAAACTCCCGATGCAGTAATCCTAGATGTAAGGACTGAGGGAGAATTTGAGTCAGGTTATATAGAAGGTGCTCAGTTAATTGATATTCGTCAGCCACAAGAATTTATGGATTCAATTCAAGCTTTAGATAAGACTAAGTCTTATTTTGTTTATTGCAGATCAGGAGCTAGAAGTGGACAAGCATGCCAACTTTTAGGTCAATTAGGAATTGAGTCAGCTTATAACTTAGAAGGAGGAATATTAGCCTGGACTGGTGACTTAGTAGAGTAATATTTAAAATATTTTCATTGCCCCAAGCTTATGAAAGAAGATTTTTTGCATTTTTTGTGGAAGCATCAAAAGTTTCTGCAAGTCAACCTGAAGACTACCCAAGGGTATGATTTGCAGGTGATTAAAACAGGGACTCACAACATGCTTGCTGGTCCTGATTTTTCAGATGCACGTTTAAAAATCGATGATCTAGACTGGGTTGGTAATGTTGAAATTCATTTAAAATCCTCGGATTGGTTTGCTCATAGACACCATCAAGATCCGAATTATAATGCGGTTATATTACATGTGGTTTGGGAACACGATATTGCAGTTTTAACTGAATCAGGAACTGAACTTCCAACACTTGAGCTTTCTGCCAGAGTTTCTAAGCTGTTTTTAGAAAAATACAAAAGTCAGTTTTTGCAATTCGAAAATTGGATTCCCTGCGAGAAACAAATTCACAAGGTAGATTCTTCTATCTGGATTAATTGGAAGGAGCGTCTTTTTATTCAACGAATAGAAAAAAATCATTGTTAATACAAGAGCTTTTGGTTGAATTTAAAAACGACTGGGAGGCAGTTTGTTTTGTATTGCTTGCAAAGAACTTTGGTCTTAATATAAATGGAACTTCTTTTTTGGAGGTTGCAAAGCTGATTCCTTTTTCTGTAATTCGAAAAAACTGGAATGAAGTCAAAAGTCTAGAAGCACTTTTTATGGGGCTTTCGGGTATGCTTATTGCTCCTTACAAGGATAAGTATCATGAACAATTGGCTCAGATCTATTCCTATTTAAAAAGAAAATATAGTTTGTGTGATATTCAGCCTCCGATCATCCAATTTAACCGATTAAGACCTAGGAACTTCCCCTCAATTCGATGGGCTCAACTTGCGCAATTATATTCAGTTAACAAGGCGGTGTTTTCGAACTTAATTCAAAATAGTAATCAATTAAATACCTCTTTATTTATAAATGTTGGAGTTTCTGATTATTGGAAATCAGATTATATTTTTGGTAAAGATTCTGCGAAAAGAAATAAAAAAATATCCAAATCTTTTCTTGAATTACTCACAATAAATACGATTATACCTTTAAAATACTCCTATGAAAAACACATAGGTACTGCTCCATCAGAAATGTTGTTTCAATGGGCACAAAAAATAAATCCTGAGAAAAATAGTATTGTAAGTGGTTTCGAAAAATTAAAAATCATAGCAAATTCAGCATTAGATTCTCAAAGTTTAATCGAACTTAAAACAAATTACTGCGATCTAAAAAAATGTTTAAATTGCAGTGTTGGATATTCCATATTAATTCCAACAAAAAGAAATGGACAAAATTAGACAATGGTTTGAAAGGCATGGGTTTGAGGTAAGTAGTCGCTTTGCTGACACCTTAGGGATGAAAGTGAAAAATGTACGTTTATTTTTTATTTATGCTTCATTTGCAACATTCGGAGGTTTTTTCGGACTGTATTTGACTTTGGCTTTTTGGATTAAATTAAAAGACATGATTTACACAAAAAGAACATCTGTCTTTGATTTGTAAAAATGACTTGCTTTTATAATTTGATTTCTAGGCTAATTTTTGCATATTCGTTATTTACTAATCACATTAAATTCATATGAAATTTTTAACGAATAAATCGAAGCACCTTTTTTTAGTGCTATCGATTCTATCTACTCCTTTTGCTTATGCTCAAGAGAAAGGTTTAGACGAGCGCATCAACGATGCTTTTACTCCAATTGCAAATTGGTGGGAATCATTAATTTTACATAATTTTCCGGGCACAGAAATTCCAACGATAATATTTTTGTTAGTCGGTGGAGCTTTATTTTTTACAATTTATTTTGGGTTCATCAACATCAAAAGATTTCCAACTGCAATCAATACTGTTAGAGGGAAATATGATGCAGTTGAGGATAGTTCTGATGACGGAGAAGTCTCTCATTTCCAGGCATTAGCAACTGCTGTTTCTGGTACTGTTGGTAACGGAAATATTGCAGGAGTAGCCTTAGCAATAGCAGTTGGTGGTCCTGGCGCCACTTTTTGGATGGTGGTTTGTGGTCTTATCGGAATGTCAACCAAATTTGTAGAATGTACTTTGGGGGTTAAATATAGAGATGTCGGTGAAGATGGAACTGTATATGGTGGTCCCATGTATTATTTGACTCGTGGTTTAGAGGAAAAAGGATTTGCAAAAATTGGTAAAGTCTTGGGTGTGATCTTTGCATTATTGTGCATTGGAGCTTCCTTCGGTGGTGGTAATGCTGCGCAATCTAATCAAGCTGCAATGCAGTTAGTAGAAACTTTCGGAATGGAAGGAGGAAGCGCAAGAACTATTATCGGGGTGATTTTGATGGTTGTTGTGGGAGTTATAATCATTGGAGGAATCAAGAGAATTGCATCAGTAACAGAGAAGGTAGTCCCTTTTATGGCTCTTATGTATATCCTAGCTTGTCTTTATATTATTTTGAGTAATTTTTGGTTCATTGATGACGCATTTGGGATGATTTTTTCTCAAGCATTTAGTCCTCAAGCTGGTCTTGGAGGTTTTTTAGGTGTTTTGATAACAGGGTTTAGGCGAGCAGCTTTTTCAAATGAAGCAGGTGCGGGTTCTGCATCGATTGCTCATTCTGCTGTTAAAACCAAATATGCAGCTTCGGAAGGTTTAGTTGCATTACTAGAACCTTTTATTGATACCGTTGTGATTTGCACAATGACTGCTTTGGTTATTATAATTTTTAATGGAGACAGTACTGTCTTTTCATATGGAGGAGAAGGAGGAAAAGTTTTAATCGATGGATTGCCAGTTGAAGGTGCTGGAATTACTGCCGCAGCTTTTGCTAAATATATTTCCTTTTCAGGTCCTTTCCTTACAATTGCAGTAGTTTTATTTGCAGTTTCTACCATGATTTCTTGGTCTTATTACGGTTTACAGTCATGGATGTTTGTGTTTGGAAAAAGTAAGATTTCTGATTTGACTTATAAATCTTTATTCCTAATTTTCATAGTTATCGGTGCAGCTGGGGACATGTCTTCTGTATGGGCTTTTTCTGATGCAATGATACTAGCATTGGTATTTCCTAATATGATCGGTTTACTAATACTTTTCCCAACAGTAAAAGAAGAGTTAAATAAATACTTAGAAGCTATTAAAACAGTTAAGAGTTAAAATTACTTAATACAAGATAAAAGGTCATTCGCTTTTAGTTCGTTCAGAACACAACGAGTGACCTTTTTTTTATTAGCATTGCTCCTAGGGTTACTTATTTACTTAGAACGCAATACTTTACTTTAAAAAAAGCGCCTATAGATCTAGTTTCTTTAGATACTGAGTTACAAAACCATATAGATTCTTTAAAGCTTCTAGAAAATAAAGAACAAATTTTCCCATTTAACCCGAACTATATTTCTTTGTCAAAAGGGTATGCATTAGGACTTTCGTTAGATGAAATTAAACGGTTACATAAGTTTAGAGAACTAGGTAAATTTGCAAATTCTATTGAAGAATTTAAGGTGGTTACTCAAGTTTCATCTTCCTGGATTTTAAAATATAGTCCTTTTTTTAAATTTCCGAAATGGGTACTTGATAAAGAGCTAGAAAATAAAAAAACTACCGTTAGAAAGATAAAAGATATTAACAAAGCAACTGCGAAAGAACTCATGCTTATTCGTGGTATAGGCACTGTGTTCTCTAATCGAATTGTTAAGTATAGAGAACGTGTTGGAGGTTTCGATTTAATCAATCAACTTAATCAAGTTTATGGCTTAGATAGTTTGGTCGTTAGTAAGATAGAAGAAAAATATCAAGTTTTAATACAGCCCAAAAGAGATAAGATTGCTCTTGCAGAGGTTACTTTAGAATACCTTTTTGAAATACCTTTTTTAACAAAAAATGAAGCAAAAAAAATCATTGCTTTGAGAACAAAAAACAAGAATATCTCGTTGAAAAGTCTCCAAGATCAAGCTGTTTTAGATTCCTTGAAAATAAAAAGATTAGCACTATATTTGTATTAAATAAATACTCCATGATTGAAAACTCTCTCATATTTGAAACGTCTGAGTCTACAGACCTAATTGCTCAATCAGCAAAAGATTTCGCTCTAAAGTTTATTAAGCCACATGTTATGGAGTGGGACGAATCTCAGCATTTTCCTATCGATGTTATGCGTAAAGCAGGAGCGTTAGGTTTCTTAGGAATTTTAATTCCTGAGGAGTATGGAGGTTCTGGCTTAGGATATCATGAATATATATCTGTAATTGAGCAGATATCTATCGTCGACCCCTCTATTGGTCTTTCTGTTGCTGCCCACAACTCACTTTGCACCAATCATATTTATCTTTTCGGAAATGAAACTCAACGTGCTAAATGGCTTCCTAAATTAGTGACTGGAGAACATATTGGAGCTTGGGGATTAACAGAACACAATACAGGTTCTGATGCTAAAGGAATGAATACTACTGCAAAGAAAGTCGGAGATAATTGGGTCTTGAATGGAACCAAGAATTTTATCACACACGGTAAGAGCGGACATATTGCAGTTGTAATTGCACGCAATGGAGAAAAAGGTGATAGTCGAGGAATGACGGCTTTTGTTGTTGAACGGGGAACACCAGGTTTTGGATTTGGGAAAAAAGAAAATAAATTAGGAATGCGTGCTTCAGAAACTGCAGAAATTGTTTTTGATAATTGTATCATCCCTGATGAAAATAGATTAGGGGAAGTAGGCCAGGGATTCATTCAATCTATGAAAATATTAGATGGTGGTAGGATTTCTATTGGAGCCCTTTCACTAGGTTTAGCTAAAGGTGCTTATCAAGCCTCACTTCAATATTCTAAAGAACGAAAACAATTTGGAAAGCCAATTAGTTCATTCCAAGGAATTTCTTTTAAATTAGCAGACATGGCTACCGAAATTGAAGCCTCTGAATTGTTATTGCACAAAGCAGCGGCAGATAAAATTTCGGGAAAAAATATTACCAAAATCGGTGCAATGGCCAAGATGTATGCTTCCGAAGTTTGCGTTAAAGTTGCCAATGAAGCAGTTCAAATCCACGGTGGATATGGATTTACAAAAGATTTTCCAGTAGAGAAGTTTTTCCGTGATTCTAAGCTTTGTACCATTGGAGAAGGAACCACTGAAATTCAGAAATTAGTCATCTCAAGAGAGCTCTTGAAAGATTAAATGAATAAATCCTAGATATATATAAAAGGTTGTTTATATTTGCAGCCTATTTTAACGAAAGGAGGTGCATTATTATGTTAATTATACCAATTAAAGAAGGTGAGAATATCGATAGAGCTTTAAAGCGCTACAAACGTAAATTTGATAAAACTGGAGGCATGCGTCAGCTACGTTCTCGTAAGCAGTTTTCTAAACCTTCTGTAAAAAACAGAGTAAAAATTCAAAAAGCACAATACATCCAAAAATTGAGAGACGCAGAAAGTCTTTAATTTTTAATTGTAGCTTAAATTATAAACGTTGTTGTTTAAAGTTTTATAACTTTGAGTAACAACGTTTTTTTATGTCTATATCTCACTATATTGAGTACATCAAGTGTGAACGAAAATATTCGATTCATACGCAAACTGCATATGAAAAAGATCTGTTGACTTTTCAGCAGTTTTGTGAAGAACAGTTTGAAGTATCTGATATAGAACAAATTCCATATTCAATAATTAGATCCTGGGTAGTTTCTTTGATAGAATCTGGCAAAACGAATAGAACTGTTAATCGCAAGATATCTGTTTTGCGATCCTATTATAATTTCTTGTTGCGTCTAGAAACAATTAAAGTTTCTCCATTAAGAAAACATGTTCCTCTAAAGCAATCTAAAAAAGTTCACATCCCTTTTTCTGAAAAAGAAATGGAACAATTGTTCGAAGAGAATCATTTTGAAGACTCCTACAAGGGTATTTTGCAAAAAACAATTATTGAGATTTTATACAGTACCGGGATTCGCAGAGCAGAATTGATATCTTTAAAAATGAATGATTTATCATTTGATTCAAAAACAATACGAGTTGTTGGGAAAAGAAATAAAGAACGTATTATCCCGATGATGAATTCATTAGAATTATCATTAAAAAACTATATTGAAGCTACAAAGCTCAACATAATGTATGAACCTAAATCTTTCTTATTACAAACAGAAAAAGGTAAAATTCTTCCTGAGAACTTTGTTTACAAAACTGTAAATGGTTATATTAGTTTAGTGTCCACAAAAGTAAAAAGAAGCCCACATATGCTGCGACATAGTTTTGCAACCCACTTGCTTAACAAAGGCGCAAATTTAAACGCCGTAAAAGATCTTTTAGGACATGCCTCTTTAGCAGCAACTCAGGTTTATACTCATACCAGTATAGATAAAATGAAGCAAGTATACGCTAAAGCTCACCCGCGGGGAACAGAAAAATAGTTTTAATTAAAACCTTACAATTATGACAATCAACGTTCAATCTATCAATTTCACAGCTGACGGAAAATTAATCGAATTTGCAAAAAAGAAAATAGAAAAACTGGAGCAGTTTTACGACAATATACTCAATGCTGAAGTAGTATTTAAAGTTGAGAATGCGTCGGATCGAGTTAACAAATTTGCGGAGATTATACTAAGAATTGTAGGAGATGATGTTGTTGTTAAAAAAACATGTAAGACCTTCGAAGAAGCTATTGATTTGAATGTCAGGGCTGCAGAACGAATTTTAAAAAAGCACAAAGAAAATATTAAATAAATTGATTTTTTTTCATCAAATCATTTGAATCAAAAAAAATAAATATCTACATTTGCACCTCGTTCGAAAGAGCGGGGTTTTTTTACAACAAAAGCCGATGTAGCTCAGCTGGCTAGAGCAGCTGATTTGTAATCAGCAGGTCGTGGGTTCGAGTCCCTCCATCGGCTCTTAAAAAACGAATCGAAACGGTACGATTCAATCGAGATTAATTCTCGTTATTTGAAATATTATTGGGGAGATACTCAAGCGGCCAACGAGGGCAGACTGTAAATCTGCTGACTACGTCTTCGCAGGTTCGAATCCTGCTCTCCCCACAACCTTAGATCTTATGTAAGATTTTAAAATGCGAGAGTAGCTCAGTTGGTAGAGCGTCAGCCTTCCAAGCTGAATGTCGCCGGTTCGAACCCGGTCTCTCGCTCTCTTTAATTGCCGGTGTAGCTCAGGGGTAGAGCGTTTCCTTGGTAAGGAAGAGGTCGGCAGTTCAAATCTGCTCGCTGGCTCAACTTAACATAGTAAAGGCAATTACAAAACAAAAAACACCTAAAAGTATTTAGGTGTTTTTTTTTGCTCGAAATTAAAAGCTACTTGTTCTCTGAGGAATTGTTTTCGAATACTTTTATGAGGTAGTAAATTCCTAATAAGGACAGTCCTATAATTAATAGAAGACTTGCACCTGCCCAGGACATTAGTTTAAAAAGACATCCAAAAATTCCAATGGATAACCCTAAGTATTTTACTTTATTCATAGTTGTTGATTTATTTAAAGAAATTGGTCCAAGCGCTGAGGTCTTTAATTAATCTATAAAATACACCCACCACAGTTATTGCAATTAAGAAAAATTTGAAAAATTTGAGCGCCATATTGAGGGTATTATTTTTCTTATTTGTAGTTTATATTAGCTTCCTCCCCAGCTTTCCTGGAAGAATACACCCACAGCTAATTCTAACCAAAGATAGAATACTATAAGTATGATCAAAATTAAGGTGTTTTTTTTCATTGGCACAAGTTATTTTTACGGTTGAGTTTATTTTTTATTCAAAAAAAAATACAGCACAATTAAAGTAACAAGTACTCCTTTAAAAAAACTCAAATATGCAGATGTAATCGGGTTTTTTCTGATAAAATTGATTTGCCAGTTAAATAGTTTTCTCACAAGAATTATTTTTTAAGTAAAGACAAATACAAGATACATAAAATCAACTAGCCAAATTAAAGTGCTTTTAAAATTAATATTTCATTAACGGTTTATAATAATATCCGATACGTAAATTAAGAGTATATAAATTATTATTTTTACTGAATGCAATCAATTTTACATTCAGTTATTTTTAATCTAAAATATTTTAGCTTTTGGGTTTTATATTTCGTTATTGCTCGTTTATGTTTTTTGTTATATCATTTTGAATCAACAGCCACTCTCGAAATTAATGAGATATTGAACGTAATAGTTTATGGGTTTCGTTTAGATTTGTCAATAGCGGGCTACTTATCTGTAATTCCTTTTTTATTAATTTTTCTGGGCGCATTTATCACAAACAAATTTATTAGAATAATTCATAAAGCATACAGTTACGGAGTCATACCCTTATTAAATATTCTTCTCATTGTAGACCTTTTTCTTTATACCTATTGGAATATCCGTTTAGATACCAGTTTTTCAAGATATTTAAACACTCCAGAACTAATGTTTGCTTCGGTTTCCACTTTTGAAATTATTTTATTTATATTTCTTATTCTTGCTACATCTCTGATTAGTTTTCGACTCATCAACTTTTTCATCTATTCCAAGAAAAAAGAAATTAAAGTCTCTCTTTTGGGATCAATTGTTCTTTTGTTCTGTTTGGGATTATTGATACTTCCTATTCGAGGTGGTCTTCAAACAATTCCTATTAACCAGAGTAATGTTTATTTTTCAAAAAAAATGTTCGCTAATCATGCTGCTGTAAATTACGGTTGGAATTTCATACATGCACTTTCGAAAAGGGTAGATTCTAAAGATAATCCCTTTATGAGTTTTACCCCTGAAGTTGGTAGTGCTATTTATAGCTCTTTAATACATGATTTAAAAACAAAAGACTCTTTTAAAAATCCATTATTAAAGTCAGAAAAACCAAATATTATTTTGATAATTTGGGAAGGGTTTACTGCTAAGATTGTTGAACCCCTTGGAGGAGATCATAACATTACCCCATATTTTAATCAGTTAACAAAGGAAGGTATTCTATTCAGGAATTTTTATGCCAATGGTGATCGAACCGATAAAGGCCTAGTTGCATTACTAAGCGGTTATTATCCACAACCCAAAAAGAGTATCATTAAAATGCCTAGTAAATCTAAAAAGCTCCCACTTTTATCTCAGGAAATGAAATCTTTAGGGTACACCAATTCTTTTTATCATGGAGGTGATTTAAATTTCGGTAATATGAAAACTTATCTGACTGGAAAAGGGATTGATCAAATTTATGGGTCTGAGATATTTGAAAGTAAAGATTGGAATTCTAAATGGGGTGTTCATGATCATGTCCTTTTTAATCGAGTAGTTTCAGATTTAAAAGACGAAAGTCAATTTCCTTTCTTTAAAACAATTCTAACTTTAACAAGTCATGAGCCTTATGAGTTTCCGGGTGTGTATAAATTTGGAAATGACTCGGAGTTGAATAAATTCAAGAGTTCAATGTCGTATACCGATAAATCGGTTTATGATTTTGTTGAGTTTGCAAAAAAACAATCTTGGTGGGATAATACATTGATTGTAATAACGGGTGACCACGGACACCATCTGCCCAAAACTCCTGAGAAGATTTTTAATAATCCAAGAAGATTTCAAATTCCTATGTTATGGATCGGAGGAGCATTAGCTTCAAAAGGAATTTATAATGACAATATTGGCTCACAAGTAGATCTTGCTTTTACACTTTTAGATTTATTAAATGGGGACAATAGTAATTTTAAGTACAGTACCCATTTGTTTAATTCAAAAGAAAATAGATTTGCTCATTATGTATTTAATCAAGGATTCGGAACAATTAATAATTCTGGTTATATAGTGTATGATTTTATAAGTGATGCTGTAGTAGAATCTAATGTGGAGTCAAAAGAACAATTAAAAAACACGGGAAAAGCAATTTTGCAAACCACCTATCAAGACTTTTTAGAAAAGTAATTCCACTATGGAAATAAACACCCACCACATACAAACAACCAAAACTGCCCGATATAGCACTTATGGTATTTTGAGTTCAAAAACAAAATACTTTTGGTTTGTTCTTCATGGTTCAAATATGCTTGCGGAACAGATGATTTATAAGTTTAAAGAATTTGATCCAGAGACTCATTTTGTTGTTTCTCCAGAAGGGTTGTCTCGATTTTATGTAAACGGATTCGGAGGAGAAGTGGTTGCTTCATGGATGACTAAACGTGATCGATTAGAGGAAATACATGATTTCTCAGTCTATTGCTCCAAATTATTTAACACTTACAAAACACAATTACCTCGGTCTTCTAGAACAATCATTATGGGATTTTCGCAAGGTGGAATAACAGCTCTGCGTTGGCTGCATCACATTAAAGTCTCTGTCGATTTTTTAATTCCATATGCCTGTTGGATTCCAGAGGATATAAACTATCAAGAGGGAAAGTCCCAATGGAACGAGATGTGTAAAATTTACACCTATGGTTCGAAAGACCAGTTTCTAAATGAAAAAAAGATAAAAGAAATAGAGTCGATTTGTAAAGCAGGCGATTTAGATTTTTATACAGAAGTTTATTCTGGAGATCATCGGGTAGATAAAAAGCAGCTTAAAAAGATTTTTAAGCAGTATATTGAACATTAAATAGAATAAAAACATATGGCCAATACAACTTTTTGGGAGGGATCAGATCACTACCTATGTGACATAGAATTAGCGCAGGCATTTCATATTGCACGTACACTAGGAATGCCTTTACTTATAGAAGGCGAACCAGGTACAGGAAAAACGGAATTACCATTGCAGTATGCAGCAAGTCAAAAAACAGAAATGTTTGTTTATCCTGCGGGTTCGAAAAGTAACGTAGAACAGTTTGTTGCCAAATTTGACCATGTTAAGTATTTAAGGGACTCTCAAATTGAAATCTTAAATGCACAACGTAATGAAAAAGGTTTGGAAACCAAACTATCCACTGGTGGAAGAGATACAGAGAGTTTATCGGACTATGTAGTTTTGGGACCTGCCGCAAAAGCATTTAGCCAACCCAATTCAGTTTTGTTAATTGATGAAATAGATAAGGCTCCAAGAGAGTTTCCAAACGATTTACTTTATGCTTTAAGTCATAGAAAATTCATTTTACCAGAATCAGGAGAGGTAATCGAAACTACTGAAAAAGACATGCCTGCTATTATAATTACATCCAACAGAGAGCAGGAGCTACCAACAGCTTTTAAGGGACGGTGTATTTATCATTACATTCAATTTCCTGATTCCGAAAAAATGCGGCTGATTGTAAGCAAACATCACGCTGAAGTCTCTAATGAAATAGTAGATGCTTCTTTAGATATATTTTATCAGTTAAGAAGAATTGGTTTAGAACGTTCTCCAACGACAAGAGAGCTTTTGAATTGGTTACGTTATATTAAAACATTTACCACACAAGAGGCATTGTCAAAAATTAATGCTTTAGATGGACTCGGAACATTGATTAAAACTCAAGCTGATCTTGAAAAGGTAAAACGTCAATTTGGAAATCCATCCGAATCAAGTTTTGGAACTTTAAATTAATATATGTTTACAAAACTTCCTGAAGCTTTTAGAAAATTTAATCTTGCAGTAGATGTTCGTTCTCTGTTATTGCTTCAGAAAGCTATGGATCGGGGTTTAGTTAAAACTATAGGAGATTTGTATAATGTTCTCCGAACTTTTATAGTTAAAGATCCAGAATACATAGGTCCATACACTAAAGCTTTCTACGCTTATTTTTTAGACATTAAAATTAGACCAAACGATAGATTGAATGATGCAATTTTGCGTTCTCAGACATTTGAGCAGTGGAAAGAAGTCAATTTTGGTCGACTAGAAGAGGATTTATCTCCAGATGAGTTGGTTAATGATTTTCTAGATCAAGTTCATTTAACGCATTATGATATTAAAGAAGTTTTAGATGGAAGAGAACTTTGGGATAAAGACAAAAGTGACTTAGAAGACAACCAAGACCAAAACGATGAAGAGGCTCCAAACCGACCTTTAGATCGAATGGCAGATTATTCTGATTTAAGTTTAGAAGAATTAATGAAGCGGATGGAGGAAGTAATGAAACAACAGAAGTCAAAGCACAGTGGCGGAAGCCATTGGGTAGGAACAGGAGGAATTTCGCCTTATGGTCATGGAGGAGCAGCAAAAGATGGGATTCGAGTAGGAGGTTCAGGAGGAGGTAAAATGGCACGTAAAGTATTGGGAGATTCAAATTATTTTCCTGTAGACCTAGACGCAGTTCTAAACGACGACAACATTGACGCAGCTTTAGCTTCTTTAAAAGGAATTATTGAAGAAACAGCACAAGAAACTTTAGATGTAAAAGAAACAATCGATAAAGGATTAGAGCGCGGAGGACTTTTTATTCCAGAAATTAAAAACGAAACCTCCGACAAACTCCAGGTTCTTTTAGTTATTGATAATGGAGGTTATTCCATGCATCCTTATATTAACGCAGTCCAAACCCTGTTTAGGAAGATGAAAACAAGATTTGCTCACGATATGGAAACCTACTATTTTCATAATACAGTTTATAGGCAAGTCTTTATAGATTCCCAACGAAGAAAACCAATGACTATAGAACGTTTTTTATCTAAAGATCCAAATTATCATGTTTTTTTTATTGGAGATGCTGCGATGGCACCCTATGAATTAGACCGAAATAGTTTAAATACATATTCCGAAATAAAAGAACATTTTAAAAAAGTTGCTTGGTTAAACCCAGAACCTATTAAGTATTGGAACGGAACATTATCAACTCAAATTATAAAAGAACTTCTTCCGATGTATCCACTCACCCCAAAGGGGATTGAAAAAGCAGTACTCGAAATGAATAAGAAAAAGTAAAATTCAGAAGATTAGTTTGAATTTTACAAAAGAAATATTGCTGAACTCAAAGTGATTTTCATCTGCTTAATAGTCAATATTTAACCTAAAAAATAGACTCAAAATAACCTACCTTAAAAAAAATATTTAAAAAATTCTAGAAAAGTAATTTTTAAATAAAAAAATTTATAAATTTGCACCTCTTAAAACATTAAAGAAAAACCTGTATTATGGCTAAAGAAACATTTGATCGGTCGAAACCACACTTAAATATTGGAACTATCGGTCACGTAGATCACGGTAAAACTACACTAACTGCTGCAATTACTAAAGTAATGTCAGACGCTGGTTACTCTGAAGCGAGAAGTTTTGACCAAATCGACAACGCTCCTGAAGAAAAAGAGCGTGGTATTACTATCAACACATCACACGTTGAGTATCAAACAGAAAATCGTCATTACGCTCACGTTGACTGTCCAGGTCACGCCGATTACGTAAAGAACATGGTTACTGGTGCTGCACAAATGGATGGAGCAATTCTTGTAGTTGCTGCAACAGACGGACCAATGCCACAAACCAGAGAGCACATCCTTTTAGGACGTCAGGTTGGTGTACCTCGTATTGTTGTGTTTCTTAACAAAGTTGACATGGTTGACGATGAAGAGCTTTTAGAATTAGTTGATATGGAAGTAAGAGATTTACTTTCTTTCTATGATTACGATGGAGATAACACTCCTGTAGTATTAGGATCTGCACTAGGTGCTCTTAACGGAGATGCTAAATGGGTAGACAGCGTAATGAAGCTTATGTCTGAAGTTGATGCTTGGATTGAACTTCCAAAGCGTGACGTTGACAAAGACGCATTGATGCCTGTAGAAGACGTATTCTCAATTACTGGTCGTGGTACTGTTGCTACGGGACGAATCGAAACTGGGGTATTTAACACTGGAGACGAAGTTGATATTATCGGTATGGGAGCTGAAAAGTTAAAGTCTACTGTAACTGGAGTTGAAATGTTTAGAAAAATATTAGACCGAGGTGAAGCTGGAGATAACGTTGGTATCTTATTAAGAGGTATTGAAAAAACAGATATCAAAAGAGGTATGGTAATCTGTAAGCCAGGTTCTGTAACTCCACATGCTAAGTTTAAAGCTGAGGTTTACGTTCTTAAAAAAGAAGAAGGTGGACGTCACACTCCATTCCATAATAACTATCGTCCACAGTTCTACGTTCGTACAACTGACGTAACAGGAAACATTACACTTCCTGATGGCGTAGAGATGGTTATGCCTGGAGATAACTTAACGATCCATGTAGATCTAATCAACCCAATCGCACTAAGCCTTGGATTACGTTTTGCAATCCGTGAAGGTGGTAGAACTGTAGGTGCTGGTCAGGTTACAGAGATCCTAGATTAAGCAAAAAAGTTTTTAATATGATGCATCAAGGTGTCCGTCTTCGACGGATGCCTTTTGTGTCAAATAAAAACGGGTTTAGCTCAGTTGGTAGAGCACTGGTCTCCAAAACCAGGTGTCGGGAGTTCGAGCCTCTCAACCCGTGCATAATTAATAATAGCAACAAATGTCAGCAATTATATCCTATATAAAAGATTCTTTCGAAGAGTTAAGTAACAATGTTTCGTGGACTCCACGAGCAGAATTACAACGATTAACAGTTGTAGTACTTGTTTTTTCACTCCTTTTTTCATTAGCTATATGGGGTGCCGACACAGTTCTATCTAGAGTTATAGGTGTTTACTTTAACTTAATCAACGGATAAATGTCTGAAGTAAGCGAAAAAAAATGGTATGTTGTTCGCGCTGTAAGCGGGCAAGAAGCTAAAATTAAAGATTATATAGCTTCAGAGATTACCCGTCTTGGGTATGATCACCATCTCGAAGATATTCTTGTTCCAACTGAAAAAGTTGTGCAAATCCGTAATGGAAAAAAAATAAATAAAGAAAAAGTATATTTCCCGGGTTACATTATGATAAAAGCTGATTTAGTAGGTGAGATTCCTCACATTATTAAATCTGTAACTAATGTAATAGGTTTCTTAGGAGAAACAAAAGGAGGAGAACCAATTCCTTTAAGATCCTCAGAAGTTAGCCGTATGTTAGGTAAAGTTGATGAACTCGCTCTTACAGAGGAGCACGCAGCTATTCCATATTCATCCGGAGAGACAATTAAAGTAATCGATGGCCCATTCAATGGATTTACAGGATCTATTGAAAACGTTAACGAGGAGAAACGTAAACTTCAAGTAATGGTTAAGATTTTCGGAAGAAAAACACCATTAGAATTGAGTTACATGCAAGTAGAGAAAATATAAATGTTACACAAATATCGAATGAAATAGAGCTTCCACTCTAAATCATTCTTAATCGTAAATTGAAACAATGGCAAAAGAAATAGACAAGCTAGTCAAATTACAAGTAAGGGGAGGTGCAGCGAATCCGTCGCCACCGGTTGGACCCGCGCTAGGTGCTGCAGGGGTCAATATCATGGAGTTTTGTAAGCAGTTTAATGCTAGAACTCAGGATAAGCCTGGTAAAGTTTTACCAGTTGTAATCTCTGTATATAAAGATAAGTCATTTGACTTCATCATCAAAACACCTCCGGCGGCCATTCAATTGATGGAAGCAGCAAAAGCCAAGAAAGGTTCAGGTGAGCCAAATAGAGTTAAAGTTGCAAAAGTATCTTGGGACCAAGTACGAGTAATTGCAGAGGATAAAATGCAAGATTTAAATGCATTTACAATTGAATCAGCAATGAAAATGGTTGCGGGTACCGCACGATCTATGGGCTTCACTGTATCAGGAGGAGAGTCCCCTTTTTAATTTTATAAAGAAAGAAAATGGCAAGACTTACAAAAAATCAGAAAGAATCAAGAGCTAAAGTAGAAGCAAATAAAGTCTACTCTCTTGAAGAAGCTTCCTCATTAGTTAAAGAAATTACTAATGTAAAATTCGACGCTTCTGTGGACTTAGCAGTTCGTTTAGGAGTTGATCCTAAGAAAGCTAATCAAATGGTTCGTGGAGTAGTAACCCTTCCTCATGGTACTGGAAAAAATGTTCGAGTACTCGCTTTAGTAACTCCTGACAAGGAAGCTGAAGCATTAGAAGGTGGAGCTGACTACGTTGGACTAGATGAGTATTTACAAAAAATCAAAGACGGTTGGACCGATGTTGATGTAATTGTTACAATGCCTAGTGTTATGGGTAAATTAGGTCCTTTAGGACGCGTATTAGGCCCACGTGGTTTGATGCCAAACCCAAAGACAGGTACAGTAACTATGGACGTTAAGAAAGCTGTTAGTGATGTAAAAGGAGGTAAGATTGATTTCAAAGTTGATAAAACTGGAATCGTTCATGCATCTGTAGGTAAATCATCATTCACCGCTGACAAAATCAAGGAGAATGCAGCAGAATTATTAAATACAATTTTGAAGCTTAAACCTTCTACGACCAAAGGAGTTTATGTGAAGAGCATTTTTATGTCCAGCACAATGAGTCCTAGTATTTCAATTGACACTAAAATCGCTTAAGATTTTTTAAAACTAATTCGAATGACAAGAGAAGAAAAATCGCAAGTAATTGAAACGCTAACCGCAGAACTATCTGACGCTAAAACTTTGTATCTAACAGATACAGCAGGTTTAAATGCTAAAGATACTACCGCGCTTAGACGTGCTTGTTTTAAGGCTGGTATTAGACTATCCGTAGTTAAGAATACACTTTTATCAAAAGCAATGGATGCTTCAGATAAAGAATTCGGTGACTTAAAAGAAGTATTGAAAGGAAATACATCATTGATGTTTTCTGAGGTTGGTAATGCACCAGCAAAAGTAATCAAAGATTTCCGTAAGAAATCTGACAAACCTGTTTTAAAGGGCGCTTATATTGAAGAGGCTGTTTATGTAGGTGATGATCAAATTGATCTTTTAGTTGCAATCAAATCGAAAGAAGAATTAATTGGTGATATTATTACCTTATTACAATCTCCTGCTAAGAACGTTATCTCTGGACTTAAGTCTGGTGGAGGAACACTTGCAGGTATTATTAAAACTTTATCAGAAAAATAGACTGATAAACCCGGTGCTTGCACCAAACTAAATATTATTTAAATAAATTTCAAAACTATAGAAAATGGCAGATTTAAAAGAATTCGCAGAACAACTAGTTAATTTAACAGTAAAAGAAGTTAATGAATTAGCTACTATTTTAAAAGATGAGTATGGTATCGAGCCAGCAGCAGCAGCAGTTGCAGTGGCAGGTCCAGCTGCAGGTGGTGCAGATGCGGCAGAAGAGCAAACAGAATTTACTGTTGTTCTTAAGTCAGCAGGTGCTTCTAAATTAGCAGTTGTTAAACTTGTAAAAGAACTTACAGGTCTTGGTCTTAAAGAAGCTAAAGGTTTAGTTGACGAGGCACCAGCTAATGTAAAAGAAGGTGTTTCTAAAGACGAAGCTGAAGGATTAAAAACTTCTTTAGAAGAAGCTGGAGCTGAGGTTGAGCTTAAATAGTTCTCCCCACCCCAATAAATAAGGTTATTGCCTCTGGAATTTGTCCAGAGGCTTTAACCCTTTTATAGTTTATAGACATCCCAAGTCTTGTATCGTTGTTGAAATTAATATAAAACCACTCCTGATGCCGAGTATATTAAAGAATAGAGTAAATTTTGCTTCTGCTAAGAAGACACCCGATTATCCTGATTTTCTTGATATTCAAATTAAATCTTTTCAAGATTTCTTTCAACTCGAGACCAAATCTGCCGAACGTGCAGAAGAAGGTCTTTTCAATACTTTCAAAGAAAACTTCCCAATTACGGATACTCGTAATCAGTTTGTTTTAGAATTTATTGATTATTTCGTTGATCCACCTAGATATTCCATTCAGGAATGTATTGAGCGTGGATTAACATATTCAGTTCCTTTAAAGGCACGTCTAAAATTGTATTGCACCGATCCGGAACACGAGGATTTCGAAACAATCGTACAAGACGTATTCCTTGGAACAATTCCTTACATGACTCCAAGTGGAACTTTTGTGATCAATGGTGCTGAACGTATCGTTGTATCTCAGTTACACCGTTCACCTGGTGTGTTCTTTGGACAGTCATTCCATGCAAATGGTACTAAATTGTACTCTGCTAGAGTAATTCCTTTTAAAGGATCTTGGATTGAGTTTGCTACAGACATTAACAATGTAATGTATGCATACATCGATCGTAAGAAAAAATTACCCGTAACTACACTTTTCCGTGCAATCGGATTTGAAAGTGATAAAGATATTCTTGAAATCTTTGATCTTGCAGAAGAGGTTAAAGTTTCAAAAACCGCACTCAAGAAAATTCTTGGACGTAAGCTTGCTGCACGTGTATTAAATTCATGGCATGAAGATTTCGTTGATGAAGACACAGGTGAAGTAATTTCAATTGAACGTAACGAGATCATCATTGATCGTGATACAGTAGTTGAAAAAGACCACATCGATGAAATTCTTGAGGCTAACGTAAAAACTATTTTATTGCACAAAGAAGACGCTCATATGTCTGATTATGCAATCATTCACAATACACTTCAAAAAGATCCAACAAACTCAGAAAAAGAGGCTGTTGAACACATATATCGTCAATTAAGAAATGCTGAGCCGCCAGATGAAGAAACTGCGCGTGGTATTATTGACAAATTATTCTTCTCGGATCAACGATATAACCTAGGTGAGGTTGGTCGTTACCGTATGAATAAAAAGTTAGGGAACGACGAAGGAATGGATAAACTTGTTTTAACGAAACAAGACATCATTACCATAGTTAAATATTTAATTGAATTGATTAACTCGAAAGCAGAAATCGATGATATTGATCACTTATCTAACCGTCGTGTTCGTACTGTAGGAGAGCAATTATCTTCTCAGTTTGGAGTAGGTTTAGCTCGTATGGCTAGAACAATTCGTGAACGAATGAATGTTCGTGATAACGAAGTATTTACTCCGATTGACCTAATCAATGCTAAAACATTATCCTCAGTAATTAACACATTCTTTGGAACAAACCAATTATCTCAGTTCATGGATCAAACGAATCCATTAGCAGAGATTACTCACAAGAGACGTTTATCAGCTCTTGGACCTGGTGGACTTTCAAGAGAACGAGCTGGTTTTGAGGTGCGAGATGTACATTACACTCACTACGGACGTTTATGTCCTATTGAAACTCCAGAGGGACCAAACATTGGTTTGATTTCTTCGCTAGGTGTTTTCGCAAAAGTAAATAACTTAGGATTTATTGAGACTCCTTACCGTAAAGTTACAGAAGGGAAAATTAACCTTGACGAAACTATTTACTTAAGTGCAGAAGAGGAAGAGAGTAAATTAATTGCTCAAGCGAACATTCCTTTTGATGAGAATGGAACCATTACTGCAGATAAAATTATTGCACGCCAAGAAGCAGATTATCCTGTAATTGACCCTAATTTAGTTGACTACACAGATGTAGCACCGAATCAAATTGCATCTATTTCTGCATCTTTAATTCCTTTCCTCGAACATGATGATGCAAACCGTGCATTGATGGGATCTAACATGATGCGTCAGGCAGTTCCTTTATTACGTCCTGAATCGCCAATTGTAGGTACTGGTCTTGAGCGTCAAGTTGCTTCAGATTCTAGAGTACTTATAAATGCTGAAGGTAACGGTGTTGTAGAATATGTAGATGCTAATAAAATTACAATCAAATACGATCTTACTGAGAACGAGCATTTGGTTCGATTTGAAAGCGATACTAAATCATACAACTTAATTAAATTTAGAAAAACTAACCAAGGGACTTGTATTAACTTAAAACCAATAGTTAAAAAAGGCGATCGTGTTGAAAAAGGTCAAGTACTTTCTCAAGGATATGCAACTCAAGATGGAGAGCTTGCTTTAGGAAGAAACATGAAAGTAGCCTTCATGCCTTGGAAAGGGTATAACTTTGAGGATGCAATTGTAATTTCTGAGCGTGTTGTTCGTGAGGACGTATTTACTTCTATTCATATTGATGAATATTCTCTAGATGTTCGAGATACTAAATTAGGTTCAGAAGAACTTACAAATGATATCCCTAACGTTAGTGAAGAAGCTACCAAAGATCTTGATGAATTTGGAATGATTCGTATTGGAGCTGAAGTTCATCCAGGAGATATATTAATTGGAAAAATTACTCCTAAAGGAGAATCAGATCCAACGCCAGAAGAAAAACTTTTACGCGCTATATTCGGTGATAAAGCTGGAGATGTAAAAGATGCTTCATTAAAAGCACCACCATCTCTTCATGGGGTTGTAATTGATAAAAAATTATTTACTCGATCTGTAAAAGATAAGCGTAAAAGAAATCAAGATAAACAAGAGTTGGAAGAATTAGAAAACCAATTCATTGCTAAGTTTGATAATCTTCGTTCTATTATGGTTGAAAAATTATTCACCATCGTGAACGGAAAAACTTGTCAAGGGGTACAGAATGACCTAGGGGAAGAAATTTTACCAAAAGGGAAAAAATATACCCTTAAGATGCTAACTGCAGTAGAAGATTATACGCACCTTACTAAAGGAGTGTGGACTACTACAGATTCTACTAATGAATTAATTGCAGACTTAATCCATAACTACAAGATCAAAGAAAATGATCTTCAGGGAGCATTACGTCGTGAGAAATTTACAATTAGTGTTGGAGATGAATTACCAGCTGGAATTAAACGTTTAGCAAAAGTATATATTGCTAAGAAACGTAAACTTAAAGTAGGTGATAAAATGGCAGGACGTCACGGAAATAAAGGTATTGTTGCACGTATTGTACGTCACGAAGAAATGCCTTTCTTAGAAGACGGAACACCAGTAGATATCGTTCTAAACCCATTAGGAGTACCTTCTCGAATGAATATTGGTCAGATTTATGAAACAGTTCTTGGATGGGCTGGTCAAAAATTAGATCAGAAATATGCTACACCAATTTTTGATGGAGCAAGTGCAAGTCAAATTGACTCACTTACAGACGAAGCAGGAATTCCAAGATACGGACATACTTATCTTTATGACGGAGGAACAGGAGAGCGTTTTGATCAACCAGCAACAGTAGGTGTAATCTACATGCTTAAATTAGGGCATATGGTAGATGACAAAATGCACTCAAGATCTATCGGACCTTACTCTCTTATCACGCAACAACCACTGGGTGGTAAAGCACAATTTGGAGGTCAACGTTTCGGAGAGATGGAAGTTTGGGCACTTGAAGCATATGGAGCTTCTAGTACACTACAGGAAATCTTAACAGTTAAATCCGATGATGTTGTAGGTAGAGCTAAAACATATGAAGCGATTGTAAAAGGAGACACACTTCCTGAACCAGGTTTACCTGAGTCGTTTAATGTATTGATGCATGAATTGAAAGGTCTAGGTCTTGACATTCGTTTAGAAGAATAATAAAGAAGTTCACTTCTTTTATAAATATTATAAAAAAAAACAGCAGGTAGTTATGGCAAGAAATAACGAAATTGTTACTCAAAAAAAATTCAATAAAATTTCTATTGGATTATCTTCTCCTGAAGTAATTTTAGGAAACTCACGTGGGGAAGTTTTAAAACCTGAAACCATCAATTATCGTACCCATAAGCCGGAACGTGATGGTCTTTTCTGCGAGCGAATTTTTGGCCCAGTTAAAGATTTTGAATGTGCATGTGGTAAATACAAAAGAATCCGATACAAAGGAATCGTTTGTGATCGATGTGGTGTAGAAGTTACTGAAAAGAAAGTACGTAGAGATCGTGTAGGACATATCAACTTGGTTGTTCCTGTTGCTCATATCTGGTACTTCCGTTCTTTACCAAATAAAATTGGATACTTACTTGGATTACCATCTAAGAAGTTAGACATGATTATCTATTATGAGCGTTATGTCGTAATTCAACCTGGTGATGCTAAGAATGAAGAAGGAGAACCGCTTCAAAAGATGGACTTCCTTTCTGAAGAAGAGTACTTAAATGCTCTTGAGAAATTACCAATTGAAAATCAATATTTAGACGATACTGACCCTACCAAATTCATCGCGAAAATGGGAGCTGAGTGTTTAATTGATTTACTTTCAAGAATTAATTTAGAAGAACTTTCATACGAATTACGCCACAAAGCAAACAATGAAACTTCTAAACAACGTAAAACGGAAGCTCTAAAAAGACTTCAAGTTGTTGAAGCTTTTAAAGATGCTAACTTACGCAGCGAAAATCTTCCAGAGTGGATGATTATCAAAGCTGTACCAGTAATTCCACCAGAATTACGTCCATTAGTTCCTTTAGATGGAGGTCGTTTTGCTACCTCAGATTTAAATGATCTTTATCGTCGTGTTATTATCCGTAACAACCGATTAAAGCGTTTAGTTGAAATTAAAGCACCAGAGGTTATCTTAAGAAACGAGAAGCGAATGCTTCAAGAATCTGTAGATTCTTTATTCGATAATACAAGAAAGTCTTCTGCTGTAAAAACAGACTCTAACCGTCCGTTAAAATCATTATCTGATTCCTTAAAAGGAAAACAAGGTCGTTTCAGACAAAACTTACTTGGAAAACGAGTTGATTATTCAGCACGTTCTGTAATTGTTGTAGGACCTGAATTAAAATTATTTGAATGTGGTCTTCCAAAGGATATGGCTGCTGAATTATACAAGCCGTTTATTACACGTAAATTAATTGAGCGTGGAATTGTTAAAACGGTAAAATCTGCTAAGAAAATTATAGATCGTAAAGAGCCTGTAGTTTGGGATATTTTAGAAAGTGTATTAAAAGGTCACCCAGTATTATTAAACCGTGCCCCTACATTACACAGACTTGGTATTCAAGCATTCCAGCCAAAACTTATTGAAGGAAAAGCAATTCAATTACATCCATTGGTTTGTACTGCATTTAACGCCGATTTTGATGGTGATCAAATGGCAGTTCATTTACCACTAGGACCGGAAGCGATTCTTGAAGCACAAATTTTAATGTTGGCTTCTCATAATATCTTGAACCCTGCAAACGGATCACCGGTAACGGTTCCTTCTCAGGATATGGTATTGGGACTTTACTACATGACAAAAGCAAGAAAGTCTACTAAAGATCACAAAGTGGTTGGAGAGGGACTTACTTTCTATTCTGTAGAAGAGGTTCATATTGCATACAACGAAAAACGCGTTGATCTTAATGCTACTATAAAGATTAGAGCAAAAGACCTAAATGAAGAAGGTGTTCTAGAATATAAAATCATAGATACTACAGTAGGTAGAGTTTTATTTAACGAGGTTGTTCCAGAAAACGCGGGATACTTCAACGAAGTACTTACAAAGAAAAATCTACGTGAAATTATTGGGCAAATCCTTAAAGTAACTAGTGTTCCTGAAACTGCTGAATTCTTAGATAAGATTAAAAGTATGGGATACGGGTTTGCATTTAAAGGAGGATTATCTTTTAGTTTAGGAGATATTATTATTCCACCAGAAAAGCAACCTTTAATTGATGAAGCTAATAGTTTAGTGGATAGTATTAAAGGTAACTACAATATGGGTCTGATTACTAATAACGAACGTTACAATCAGATTATCGATATTTGGACTAATACAAATTCACGCTTAACAAACTTAGCGATGAAGAGAATTAGTGAAGATCAGCAAGGGTTTAACTCTGTATATATGATGTTAGATTCTGGAGCTCGTGGATCTAAGGAACAGATTCGACAGTTAACAGGGATGCGTGGATTAATGGCAAAGCCTAAAAAGTCTACCTCAGGAGGGGGAGAAATTATTGAAAATCCGATTCTTTCTAACTTTAAAGAAGGTCTTTCGATTCTTGAATACTTTATTTCTACTCACGGTGCACGTAAAGGATTAGCGGATACAGCACTTAAAACTGCCGATGCAGGATACCTTACTCGTCGTTTAGTTGATGTTTCTCAAGACGTTATTGTCAACGAAGTTGATTGTGGTACGTTAAGAGGAATTGAAGTTAAGCCGCTAAGAAAGAATGAAGAAATTGTAGAGCCTTTATCGGATCGAATCCGAGGAAGAGTTGCTTTGTTTGATGTAATCAATCCATTAGATGGAGAGGTAATTATTGAAGCAAATACAGAAATTTCTGATTTAGTAGCTGACAGTGTAGATCAACTTCCAATCGAATCTATAGAAGTTCGTTCTCCACTTACTTGTGAAGCTAAGAAAGGAATTTGTACATCATGTTATGGTCGTAACCTTGCAACGGGTAAAATGGTTCAAAAAGGGGAAGCTGTAGGTGTAGTTGCAGCTCAGTCTATTGGAGAGCCAGGAACTCAGTTAACCTTAAGAACATTCCACGTAGGTGGGGTAGCAGGTGGTAGTTCTCAAGAGAACGAACTACGTGTTAAATTCGATGGAGTTGCTGAAATCGAAGATCTTAAGACTGTAAAAGGTAAAGATGCTGAAGGAAATGATATCGATATCGTAATTTCTAGAACTTCTGAAATTAAATTGTCTGATAAGAACACCAAAGTTGTATTGAGTACCAATAATATTCCTTACGGATCAACATTAATGATCAAGAACGGAAGTACTGTTAAGAAAAACGATCTAATTTGTCAGTGGGATCCATTTAACGGAGTTATTGTTTCTGAATTTACAGGTAAAATTGTTTACGAAAATGTAGAACAAGGTGTCACTTATCAAGTTGAGATTGATGAACAAACAGGATTCCAAGAGAAAGTTATTTCAGAATCTAGAAACAAGAAAGTAATACCTACTTTATTGATTCAAGATAAAAAAGGAACTGTATTACGTTCGTACAACCTTCCAGTTGGAGCTCACATCATGGTTGACGATAACGAAGAGATTCAAGAAGGTAAAATCTTAGTTAAGATACCAAGAAAATCTGCTCGTTCTGGGGATATTACAGGAGGTCTTCCTCGTGTAACTGAACTTTTCGAAGCACGTAATCCTTCTAATCCTGCTGTTGTATCTGAAATTGACGGAGTTGTTTCTTTTGGAAAAATTAAAAGAGGTAACCGTGAGATCATAGTAGAATCTAAATTTGGTGATGTTAGAAAATATCTAGTTAAATTATCAAGTCAAATTCTTGTTCAAGAAAATGATTTTGTTAAAGCAGGTATGCCTTTATCAGACGGTTCTATTACACCGATTGATATCTTAAAAATTAAAGGTCCATCGGCAGTACAACAATACTTAGTAAACGAAGTACAAGAAGTATACCGATTACAAGGAGTGAAAATTAACGATAAGCATTTTGAAGTAGTAGTACGTCAAATGATGCGTAAGGTTAAAATTAACGATCCAGGAGATACTATTTTCTTAGAAAATCAATTGATTCATAAATATGATTTCATTACTGAAAACGATGAGTTATTCGGTAAGAAAGTTGTTGAAGAAGCAGGAGATTCTGAGAATTTAAAAGAAGGACAATTAATTACTTCTAGAGAACTTAGAGATGAAAATTCAATCCTTAAACGTGAAGGAAAAGCATTAGTTGTTGCACGTGATGCACGTTCTGCAACAGCTACTACGGAGCTTCAAGGAATTACTAGAGCATCGCTACAAACGAAGTCATTTATCTCTGCAGCTTCTTTCCAAGAAACAACTAAAGTATTAAACGAAGCCGCTGTAAACGGAAAAGTTGATACACTAGAAGGCTTAAAAGAAAATGTAATTGTAGGTCACAAAATACCTGCAGGAACTGGTCTTAGAGAGTACAATGACGTTATTGTAGGTTCTAAAGAAGAATACACAAGTTTGTTGATTAACAAAGAAGAAACAGAAGCTGAAGTAGAAGCATAAGTTATGAGTGATTCAAAGACAGAAGAACAAAAAATAAATATTGAATTAGATGAAGCTACGGCTGAGGGTACTTACTCGAACCTAGCCATAATCAACCATTCAGTATCTGAGTTTATTGTTGATTTTATATCAATGATGCCTGGGGCTCCAAAAGCTAAGGTTAAGTCTAGAATTATTTTAACTCCGCAACATGCCAAGAGATTACAAAAAGCGTTGAGTGAAAACATTCAACGGTTTGAAAATGCAAATGGAGAAATTCAATTTAACGAACAACCTCCAATTCCATTAAATTTTGGCCCTACCGGTGAAGCCTAATAAAATAATCCTCAACAGCAATGTTGGGGATTTTTTTTAATCATGTTCAAATGATTATCTTGTTTTCTTTTGAATTATAAAAAGGTTACTTTAGTAAAAAACAAAGACCATGGGAAACTCATCTTTTAAAAACTTTAAAGAATTTTATCCATTCTACTTATCAGAACACAAAAATAAAACCAGTCGCATTCTTCACTTTATAGGTACATTCTTAGTTCTAGGATTGTTAGTTTTTTTAATATTCGCTCAAAAAGAAGCTCGTTATTGGATCGCACTTCCATTAACAGGATATGGTTTTGCTTGGATTGGTCATGCCTTTTTTGAAAAAAACAAACCAGCCACTTTTAAGCATCCTTTATGGAGTTTAAGAGGCGATTTTACACTTTTTTTTGACATCTTGCTCGGTAAACGTGGTTTCGATGCCTCTAAGGATTAGATTAAAATTCTGAGGTAAGATGAAACTTAACAGATGGATATTTTTGTTGTGTCATTTGTAATGAAAAGCTAGAATCTGCTAAAAAGACTAATTGTCCTTGTTTATCTGTAGCTAAGAATTTTTGTTTTACTCTTTTGAAGTCAACAAACTCATGATTCTTCTCATCTTCTGGCTCTACCCAACAGGCTTTATAAACATTAAGATTTTCATAGGAACAAATAGCTCCATATTCGTGTTCCAAACGGTATTGAATAACTTCAAATTGAAGTGCTCCAACGGTACCAATAATTTTTCGATTGTTCATGGACATAGTAAACAACTGTGCTACCCCTTCATCCATAAGCTGATCAACCCCTTTGTTTAGTTGTTTAGCTTTCATTGGATCCGCATTGTTGATGTATCTAAAATGTTCGGGAGAGAAGCTTGGAATACCTTTGAAATGAATCTTTTCCCCTGAGGTTAGGGAGTCTCCAATTTTAAAATTTCCAGTATCATGTAGCCCAACTATATCTCCAGGATAAGAGATGTCTACAATTTCTTTTCGTTCTGCAAAAAAGGCATTAGGACTTGAAAATTTAACTTTTTTATTATTTCGAACATGCAAATAAGGAGTGTTTCGCTCAAAAGTTCCAGAAACGATTTTAATAAACGCTAAGCGATCTCTATGATTTGGATCCATGTTGGCGTGTATTTTAAAAACAAAACCACTGAAGCTGTCTTCATTAGGTTGAATTACGCGTTCTTCTGCTTGTTTTTCTAGTGGGGGTGGAGCAATATCAATAAAACAATCTAGCAGTTCTTGTACTCCAAAATTATTTAAAGCAGAACCAAAAAATACAGGTTGTAGTTTTCCAGCTAAATATTCATCTTGTGAAAATGGGGGATAAACTCCAGAAACTAATTCTAATTCTTCTTTTAAAGTTTCTAAAGAATTACTAGTTATTAAACGTTCGAGCTCAGGATCATCTAAATCATCAAATGAAACAGTTTTTCCTTTAGATGTCTTGGTGTCTTCCAGAAATAGTTTTGCGTTTTTATTCCAAATATTATAAATTCCTTTAAAGTCATAACCCATTCCAATCGGGTGAGATAAAGGAGTAACTCGCAATCCTAACTTTGTTTCGATTTCATCTAAAAGATCAAAAGAATCTTTTCCTTCTCGATCCAATTTGTTTATGAAAACAATAATAGGGATACTTCGCATTCGGCATACCTCTACTAACTTTTCGGTTTGCTCTTCTACTCCTTTAGCAACATCAATAACAACTATAACACTATCTACTGCAGTCAAGGTTCTAAAAGTGTCCTCTGCAAAATCTTTGTGTCCAGGTGTATCGAGGATATTTATTTTCTTGTTTTTATAAATAAAGGCAAGAACAGAAGTAGCAACAGAAATTCCACGTTGACGTTCAATTTCCATAAAATCGCTTGTAGCACCTTTTTTAATTTTGTTCGACTTCACAGCTCCAGCCTCTTGAATTGCTCCTCCAAAAAGGAGTAATTTTTCTGTTAGAGTGGTTTTTCCAGCATCAGGGTGCGAAATAATTCCAAAGGTTCTCCTCCTTGCGATTTCTTCTAAAAACATGAATTAAATTTTGCTCAAAAATACAAATATATATAGGAAGGCTCATGCTTTTCAAAATAGGTTTTTGATAAATTAATTGGTAATTTTGAAACGATGGAAGAAGAAAAAGTTATACTCGTTAACTCGAATGATGAACCCATAGGTTTGATGCCAAAAATGGAGGCTCATGAGAAGGCAGTTTTACACCGTGCCTTTTCTGTTTTTGTTGTAAATGACAAAAATGAATTGATGCTCCAACAACGAGCTATAGAAAAATATCACTCTCCAGGACTTTGGACAAACACATGTTGTAGTCATCAACGTGATGGAGAAGGTAATATTGAAGCAGGACTTAGAAGACTCGATGAAGAAATGGGGTTTACAACCCCTTTAGAATATCTTTTCAATTTTATATATAAAGCACCTTTTGATAATGGTTTAACAGAACATGAATTAGATCACGTTATGCTTGGTCGGTATGAAGGAGATCCTGTTATTAATCCAGAAGAAGTTGCTTCTTGGAAATGGATGAATATTGAAGAGATTAATTCTGACTTAAAAAATAATCCAGATTCTTATACCGTGTGGTTTGCTATAATCTTTGATCGTTTTTATAATCATTTAAACCAAAAATAATGAATGTAACAGTAAGCAGAAAAGCACATTTTAATGCAGCACATCGCTTGTACAGAAAAGATTGGAGTGACAAACAAAATAATGCCATATTTGGTAAATGCTCTAATCCAAACTTCCACGGACACAATTACGAGCTAATTGTAAGTGTAACTGGACCAATCGACCCTAACACAGGTTATGTTATGGATATGAAAGTTTTAAAAGATTATATTAAATCTGAAGTTGAAGATGCTTTTGATCATAAAAACTTAAACTTAGAAGTTCCAGAATTTTCCGATACGATACCTACCGCAGAAAACATTGTTGTTGTTATTTATAATAAATTAAAAAAAATCCTTACCAAAGAGCAAAGAATGGAAGTTGTACTCTATGAAACTCCAAGAAACTTTGTGACTTACTCCGAAAATTTATGAGCTTAAAAATAGGTGATCCTGTTCCTAGATTTGAATTATTTGATCAACATGGAAATCAATTTAAAAGTGAAACAGTAATCGGTGTAAAACCTGTTATTGTTTATTTTTATCCAAAAGACGAAACACCTGGATGCACAGCTGAGGCTTGTAGTTTTAGAGATCATTACGAGGAGTTTCTTGAACTAGGTGCAGAGGTAATTGGTATTAGCTCAGATGGGGTTAAAAGTCATCAGAAATTTGCAAAAAGACATCGTCTTCCGTTTATACTTTTATCCGATTCTAAACAGAAAGTACAGCGCTTGTTTAAATTGCCGAAGATTCTATTTGGCCTCTACACTAAACGAATAACTTTTGTAATTAATAAAGAGGGGGACGTTTCTTACGTTCATAATAGTTTATTGCCAGATAGTCATATTAAGAAAGCATTACAGAAATTAAAATAACTATTTTCGAATCTTACTTTAAGATACTACTGACGTTAACAAATATAATTTCAATACCTTTACCAAAAACAAAGAAGTGTTATGGCTAGTAAAAAACAACTAAAGAAAGATATCAATAATAGTGTTGGCTCTTTAATAGAAGAAATCTATGTTTGGGAACTAATGAATCCTAAAGGTGATTTCAAGAAAAGTGAAAAGTTAATCGATGAAGCAATTGCTTTGTTTGATGAACTTATTATTAAAATTCACGATTTTCAAGAAGGAACTTCTGCAAAGAAACATTTCAATTCAATTGTAGAGCAATTGAATAAAACAACTGCTTCTATTTCAGATAAAATAGATAAGCTTAAATAGAAAGTTTCAAAGAATTATTCTTCCTTTAGGGAAGCAAGATGTTTACTAAACTCAACCCCATAGGTTGAGTTTTTTACTTTTTCAGACATTTCTGAATAAAGATCATTGAGAAGCTTTGGGTTTGCATTACTAATTTCGAATAACCCAATATATGGTGCTATTTCTTTATCCGCATGGTTTGTTGCAAAGTTTAAGGCATATAGATAACGTCTTTTTAATAATCTTTTAGAGTCTTCTTCAAATTTAGCTTCTTTTGCCTTTGGACTTAAAGAATCTTCTTCTATATAATTTTTCAATAGCTTAAGACTCGTTTCATTAAATCTTCTTAATGTTCCTTGATATTCCTCCCATAAAACTTGATTTTCGGATCCGGAAATTTTTGCACTACTTTCGAATGTTTTTAATAAAGTGTTTATAGTAATATCTCCTTTTTCTCCAAAAAACGAAATGCGGTCATTCAATACATTCCCGTCTTCTTTGTCAAGATATAAGTAATACATTTCTGGTGATGTTATTCCATCATCTCCCAAACTAAAAACTTTATTTTTTTCGACTTTAATTGAATCTACATTAACAAGAAGCGTGTCTTCAATTTTTTGAAGGTATAAAGTTCCTTTTCTTAATCCGTCAATTGTTCCAGTTACATTCATGGCTTTTTTTGTTGGTGAGCCACAAGAAATTATTAAGATTGAAACGAAAAGGGTAAAAATAGATCTCATAAAATGTTTTTTATTTATTAAACCAGTAGGTTAATTTAAAGGTTAAACTCCGAACTTTAGGTGCAAAAGTATCAGTTACAAAGTAATTATCATTATAAACAAGATAAAAATCTGATAAAGGACTAAATCTCCATTGTAATCTAGAATTTATGCCAAAAATTTCTGATTGAGAACTATATTGGAAAAATGTCCCCCAAAATAATTTTTTGTTGAAAGTGACATCAACCTTTGGACCCACTAGTATTAAATCAACTGCATTATAATTAGGCAATTTAATCCGATCATAATTTAAGCGCATACTCGCTGTAAAATAGGGCTGAATGCGGTAATTCATTTGGGAAGAGAAAGAGAGTTTTTTTCCATTAAAAAAACTACCATAAGAGCTTCTTGCATTATATGTAAAGATATTGTTGGGATCAGAACGATAAGAAACTTCAACATCATTGTACTTGAAACCTGTATTTGCAGATAAAGGATCAATGTCTAAACTTCTTGTTGGGTCAAATGAATTTAGAAGATAGGTGTATCTATTACTGTATCGTAATTGAATTCTTGATTGATTTTTAAAAGAAAATTCTACATTGGACCAAAGCCCACGATCTGTAGTTAAGTTATCATCTTTAGGCCTTCCTACATAGTAAAAAGTTTGTGATAGATTGATAGAACGCAGAATTTTAGAATCAAGCCAGATTCTGTAAGTATAGCGCAAATAGTTTTTTAATATTCCAGTTCTTCTGATGAATCCCAGGTCAGATTGATAATTATCTCCGATACGAACACCTCCATAAGATACAGAATGAACTTTAGCGTTATATTCTAGATTAATACCAGCTGAATATGCGTCATTTTTTTGATCAGGACTAAATGAGTTGTGAATAAAAGTTCTTCCATTCCAACGATTACTTTTAGAAGCTAAATTAAAATCAACACCAACAACTCTATTGAAACGGTCTTGGGTGTGTTCAAAATCGGGATCTCCGGTGGTTTGTCTATTAACAAATATGAAGTTTATGTTAGACCGATCAAATACTTTTTGCTGAAGTGTAAATACGGTATTGTTATTTGCAGCAATTTGATTTGCTTCATCCTGCTCGGTTTGCATGTTTAAAAAACCAAGACGAAGATCATTATTTACTTTACCACTTAATCGAACTCCAGCTATAATTTTATTCTCAAACGTAGCTCCTGTAGTGTCCTTAGCCACTCCAATCCTCCTTGAGAAAAAAGGCTGTGCTTCCCTACGATCTCCAAAGTTCACAAATAGATCACTGTTTTGAATAAAAAACTGTCTTTTCTCTGGAAGTGTAACTTCAAACCTACTTAGATTAATGATCTGATCATCAACTTCTACTTGAGAAAAATCTGGATTAATTGTTAAATCTAGGTTCATTCCACTTCCTACTGAAACTTTAGCATCCCCACCATAATTGAATACGCTTTTACGTTCGTCGGCATCAAAGTCTTTTAGAACGGAACCTCCTATATATGGAATAAGAGCTACTGTTTTTCCTGACTTCTTTAAAGGTTTTTCGAAATTTAGAACCCCAGCATAAGCTAAGCCTGAAATTGTTTGGTTTTGAGGGATATTAGCCCAAGTGGACCATTGTTTGGTATCTGTATCGTGCCGATATATATTAAGTCTCCATTGTGTTGCACCTTCAGGATATTGAATTGATTTTAGGGGGATTTTAATTTCCGAAATAGTAAAGCCATCTTGTTGACTAGCTTCAGTTTCCCACTTAACATCCCAACTTCTATTAAAATCTTTTTCGAAATCATTCCCTCCGTTAGAAATCAATGATTCTCGTTTTACTCCAAAAGGATTAGTACCAAACATAAAGCCGTTGGTTCCATCCATAAAAGTGTCTAAGATTATCGAGATATTATCATTTCCTGCTCCAGAATAATCTCTTCTTAAAGATGGAACAATATATTCCTTAGTTTTTGAATATGAAGTAACTAAGATGTAGAGATTTACATCATCGACTAAAAACTTGGCTGTTGTTTTTTGTTCTGCTTTTAAACTGTCCGTTGGAAACCACTGCCAAAAATCAGTAATTTCATCTGCAGATTTCCAAACTTCCTCCTCCTCATAGCCATCTATAATAATTTCCTGATTAGAAAATTTCACAAAAGCTTGTAATTGCTCTTGAGAATAAGAGCTAAAATGCATGAGAACAGCTAATAGTAAAAAATAGGTTTTGATATTCAATCAATAATTAATTTAATCATACGAAAATAAGTATTGATTTTCGATTTTGAATTAAAAATATTTAAAACCTTTTTATTTTAATATTTTCCTGAATGTTAAATTAATTCTCGAGTCAATTTCTCTTTTAGTTTTTGCTATCTGGTGTTGCCAGTTTTCTTGCATAGTACCACCCATAATCAATAAACTACCGTGTTCTAATTTTATTTTTAAGCGTTGCGTTTTATCTTTCTTGTGTTTTAAATGAAAAAATCGTTCTTCACCTAAGCTAACCGACGCAATGATTGGGTTGATTCCCAATTCTTTCTCGTCATCTGAATGCCACCCATTACTATCTTTTCCATCTCGGTACTGGTTTAATAAAACCGAAGTAAATTTATTTTGTTCAACAGTTTTTATTTTTGATAAAATACGCTCAAGAGTTTCTGTCATAGGTTCAGGGTTCATTTTAATTCCAGAGTAACTGTAGGGTTCCTTATTTACACTGTGCAATGAAGTAAGTCTTGGTTGCGGGTATGTTTTTCCGAAAACTGTTATGGGGTCTTGTCTCCAAGGTATTTCTTTAAGTAACTTAGAATATAAAATATCTGCTTCTTCTTTTGTCCAAAAGGTTGAATAGTATGTTAATTCAGCATCTGGTAGTTTTGGCTGCCAGGGTTCATTAGTATTTGAGAAAAGTTCAAGCATATTCAAAAGTAAGTTATTTAATTAAGCAATTTCATGAGTATTCTTAAAACGATAATTTTCCCACCAATATGATTGATGAGTTATTTGTTATATTTAATAAAATTTATTGTGTCATGAAAGTTCGTTCTGGTTTTATTCTGTTATCCGTTCTTACCATTATTCTTACCGCGGGTGTTTGTTTAATTTGGAAACCTGTATTGTGGAGTTTAGTAGTTACCGCCCCTATTATTTTAATTGGTTTTTATGATTTAACCCAAAAACGCCAAACCATTCTAAGAAATTTTCCAGTTCTAGGACATTTCAGGTATTTACTTGAGTCAATTCGCCCTGAAATTATGCAATATTTTGTAGAGACCGATACTCAGGGGCGTCCTATCAATAGAATGTTTAGAAGTTTAATTTATCAAAGGGCTAAAGATGTTACAGACACAGTTCCTTTTGGTACGCAAATGGATGTATATCGATCGGGTTATGAATGGATGGATCATTCGATGTATGCAATTGACAAAAAAATAATTGATACTAAACCAAGAGTTTTAGTTGGAGGTAAACACTGTAGGCAACCTTATTCTGCTAGTTTAATGAATGTCTCTGCAATGAGTTATGGTTCTTTAAGTAAAAACGCTGTCCTTGCTTTAAACAAAGGGGCTAAGATGGGTGATTTTGCACAAAATACAGGTGAAGGTTCTATCAGCCCATTTCATTTGGAACCCAATGGAGATTTGATATGGCAAATTGGAACCGGTTATTTTGGTTGTAGAACAAAAGAGGGTACGTTTTGTCCGGACTCTTTTGCTGAAAAAGCAAATTTAGATTCTGTAAAAATGATAGAGATTAAAATATCTCAAGGAGCAAAACCAGGGCATGGTGGTATACTTCCAGCAGCAAAAAACACCAAAGAAATTGCAGAAATTAGAAATATAACGCCTCATACAGATGTACATTCCCCACCAAGTCACTCAGCCTTTTCTAATCCCGAAGAATTAATCGAGTTTATTTCATTGCTCAGAGAACGCTCAAACGGAAAACCAATTGGTTTTAAACTATGTGTGGGGAAACAGCAAGAATTTATAGAGATCTGTAAGGCTATGATTAAAACAGGTGTTACACCAGATTTTATAACTGTTGATGGTGGAGAAGGAGGAACAGGGGCCGCTCCGGTTGAGTTTTCGAATTCTCTTGGAATGCCACTAAGGGACGGACTTGCTTTTGTTTATGACACTTTAGTTGGTTATGGACTTAAAGACGAAATAAAATTAATGGCATCGGGTAAAATATTTACAGGATTTCATATTGCCCGTGCTTTAGCTTTAGGTGCTGATATGGTAAGTTGTGCCCGCGCAATGATGATGGCGATTGGATGTATACAAGCGTTAGAATGTAATACGAACTCATGTCCTGTTGGAGTTGCAACACAAAATAAGTCCTTAATGAGTGGACTAGATGTAAATGATAAATCTTTTCGAGTAGCTAACTTTCATAGAAAAACACTTAAAAGTTTTACAGAACTAATAGCTGCAGCGGGGGTTGATTCTCCAGAAAAATTAGAAAGGAAACATGTGAACAGAAGAATAGGGATGAATGTAATTAAGAAGTATGATGAGATATTCCCATATACAAAAGCAAATTCACTACTGTGAAATAGTTTATAGTAAAAAGGCTATCTATTTAGACAGCCTTTTTACTATGTAGTTTATTTAATAAGATCAACACTACGGACAATGAACTGCGTCAGTTCTTCCCCTTTCAAAAGATTTTGGGAAAGTCGAGCTAAATCAAGCGTTTGTTGAATTAATCGCTCTCTTTTTTTCTGAGTCTTTGTATTTAATATTTGACTAACTAATGGATGATTCGTATTTACCACTAGGTTATGCATCTCCGGGAAATTCCCAAACATACTTCCTGCACCACCTGTTTGTTGCATTTCTTTCATTCTTCTCATGAACTCAGGCTGAGTTAATACAAATGGAAGTTGAGAACTACTTAATGCCTCTAATTGAATTGTATATTTTTCTTTTGGAATTACAGCTTCAATTAATGGAGTTAGTTTTTCTTTTTCTTCATCCGATAATTTAGAAACAGTTACTTCGTCTTTCTTAATTAGATTTTCAATGGCATCACCATCAACTCGTACAAAAGAAAGATTTTCGTTTGCTCCCTCAAGCTTTTGAATTAAGTGAGGTACAATTGGAGAATCTAAAAGTAACACTTGGTATCCTTTTTCTTTTGCAGCTTCTATGTAAGCGTGTTGTTCATCTTTGTTTGATGCATAAAGAACTACGAGTTTGTCGTCTTTGTCTGTTTGTAAATCTTTGATTGCTTCCTTTAATTCTTCGAACGTAAAGAAGGAGCCATCTACTGTCGGGTAAAGTGCAAATTTGTCTGATTTTTCAAAGAATTTATCTTCAGAAAGCATTCCATATTCAATAACAACCTTGATGTCATTCCATTTCTGTTCAAATGCAGCTCGATCTTTTTTAAAGAGACTCGTAAGCTTGTCAGCAACTTTTCGGGTAATGTAATTGCTTATTTTTTTAACTGCTCCGTCCGCCTGTAGATAACTTCGTGAAACATTCAATGGAATATCTGGTGAGTCAATAACTCCTTTAAGCATCGTTAAAAATTCTGGAACAATACCCTCTACATTGTCTGTTACAAAAACTTGATTTTGATACAGTTGTATGCGATCTTTTTGAATGCTTAAATCATTACTTAATTTTGGAAAATATAAGATTCCAGTTAAGTTAAAAGGATAATCTACATTCAAATGAATGTTAAATAAAGGTTCTTCAAATTGAGTTGGATATAGTTCTCTATAAAAAGAATTATAATCTTCTTCTTTCAATTCGCTAGGTTGAAGCGTCCATGCTGGATTTGGATTGTTTACAATATTGTCTACGGTTACTTTATCAGCTTCTGTTCCTTCTGGAGATCCGTCAGGAATAGGTAAGGTTTCTTCTTTAGTACCAAATTTAATAGCGACCGGCATAAATTTGTTATACTTCGTAAGTAATTCTGTTATTTTAGAATTTTCAAGAAATTCAGTTGAATCTTCTGCAATGTGAAGAATAATTTCAGTACCACGTTCTTTCTTGTCGTGGGGTACTAGAGTAAATTCTGGAGATCCATCGCATGTCCAATGTGCGGCAGGCTCATCTTTAAAAGATTTTGTTATTAATTCTACCTTTTCTGCAACCATAAAAGCGGAATAAAAACCAAGACCAAAATGTCCTATAATTCCACTATCTGCTGCACTGTCTTTGTACTGCTCAAGAAATTCTTCAGCCCCAGAAAAAGCAACTTGATTAATGTATTTTTCAACCTCTTCAGAAGTCATACCAATCCCCTGATCAATAATGTGAAGTGTTTTGTTTTCTTTATCTATTTTAATCTCAATTATTGGATCCCCAACTTCTCCAGTAGCTTCTCCAAGATTACTTAGGTGTTTAAGTTTTAAAGTAGCATCGGTAGCATTTGAAATTAATTCACGTAAAAATATTTCGTGATCACTGTATAAAAATTTCTTGATGAGAGGAAATATATTCTCAACCGAAACATTGATTTTACCTTTTGACATAATAATAATTTTTGACTAACTAGTGTTCAAAAAAAATACCAAATTGCAAACGCTGACAAATTGGCATTTTATTTTGTTTAATTTTTATTCAAAAAAGATAAACATATTGTATTTTTGTAAAAAACACAAAGTAATGTCTGCAAAGAAAGTTCAAACTAAACCTGATATTCTTACACTTTATATGGAAAGTGTATTAGAACACGAAAAATTTCCACTCTCTGCTTACAAATTTTGTAAGGCTAATTCTATTGATGAAACAGAATTTTATAAAGAGTATGCTTCTTTAGATACGGTCAAGCACCATATATGGCAAGCGTTTTATGACAACACCATTAATTTGTTGCACAAGAACGAAAATTATTCTTCAATGACTAGAAAAGATCGTTTATTGGTGTTTTATTTTACGTTTTTCGAAGTGTTATTATTAAATCGTAGTTATGTTTTATTTGCCTTAAAGGAACACAAGAATTCCATGGCAAATTTGGGTCAATTAAAGAAACTGCGTTCGAGTTTTAAAAGTTTTACATCAGAATTAATTGAAGAGGGTAATGATGATAAGAATTTGGATATAACTAAAAATCCAATAAGTATATTTTCTGAAGCAGCATGGGTTCAGCTTTTGTTTATTTTAAAATTCTGGTTGGATGATACGTCTCCCGATTTCGAAAAAACGGATGTAGCAATAGAAAAATCCATAGCAGTAGCATTCGAAGTTTTTGATAACAACCAATTAGAAACAATTTTTGATTTTGGTAAGTTTTTATGGAAAGAAAAATTCGCTAATTAATTGAAAACATTAGATTACATACCAACAGGAAAATTACAACGTGCAGGAAAACTAGTTTCAACCGGTGTTAAGATTGGGGGGAATTACATTAAATATGTTGGTGAAAAAATTACTAACCCTGAAGAGGCAAAGCAAAATTTTGACCAAAATAATGCAGAAGATATATATGATGGTTTAAAAAGTCTCAAGGGAAGTGCGCTCAAAGTTGCACAAATGTTGAGTATGGAAAAGAATATGTTACCGGCTGCTTATGTTGATAAATTTAGTCTTGCACAGTTTTCGGTTCCACCACTTTCTGGACCTTTGGTTAGAAAGACTTTTAAAAGATATCTTGGGAATTATCCTGAAGATATTTTTGATCAATTTACCGCAGAATCTGTAAACGCAGCAAGCATTGGCCAAGTTCATAAAGCTACATTAGATGGTAAAAAATTAGCCGTTAAAATCCAATATCCAGGTGTTGCAAATAGTATAAGCTCTGATTTAACCCTTGTAAAGCCAGTTGCTACCCGTTTATTTAATTTAAAGGGTAAAGACTCAGAAAAATACTTCAAAGAAGTAGAGGGTAAACTTTTAGAAGAAACGGATTATACTTTAGAGCTAAAACAAAGTAGAGAGATTACAGATGCGTGTTCTATGATTCCGAATCTTAAGTTTCCAAATTATTATGAAGATTTATCATGTGATAAGATACTAACCATGGATTGGATGGAGGGTGTTCATTTATCAGAATATACTTCTGATTTAAAAGATTTAGATCAAGCTAGAGTTGTGGGTCAAACCTTATGGGATTTTTACATGTATCAGATGCATGTTTTAAAACGGGTTCATGCTGATCCTCATCCTGGTAACTTTTTAATTGATGAAAAGGGATCCTTGATTGCTATAGATTTTGGATGTATTAAAAATGTTCCAGAAGATTTTTATACTCCATACTTTGAATTAGCTACAAAAGAGGCTATGGCCGACCGAGATTTTTTTGTTGAAAAAATAACAGCTCTTGAAATTCTAAGAGCAGACGATTCTGACGAGGATAGTGCCTATATAACACAATTGTTTCATGAGCTTTTAGGGGTGTTGACTTTTCCATTTCATAATGAAACATTTGATTTTTCTGATGAGCTTTTCTGGAATAAGGTTGCTCATATGAGTGAAAGATTGTCACAGGATGAGAAATTAAGAAAATTAAATGGAAATAGAGGATCAAAACATTTTCTGTATATAAACAGAACATTTTTTGGACTTTATAATTTACTGCATGATCTCAAAGCTGAAATCGTTGTAAATAATTACAAAAAGTTTATCTAAATCTTTTGTGATTATTTACTATTATTCTTTACTTGTGAGCTCAACTACTTTTATATTATGTATAATTCAAGAATTATTGGTTTAGGTAAATATGTCCCTGAAAACATTGTCACTAACGAAGATTTATCCAAGATTATGGATACATCAGACGCGTGGATTACGGAAAGAACAGGAATAAAAGAGCGTCGTCACATTAAAAAAGGTGATGGGAATACTACTGCAACTATGGCACTTAAAGCAACAAAAATTGCTTTAGAACGCGCAAATATAGCTGCAGAGGATTTAGACTTGATTCTTTTTGCAACATTAAGTCCAGACTACTATTTCCCCGGATCTGGGGTTGTACTTCAAGATTTACTTGGAATTCCAGCATGTCCTGCAATGGATATAAGAAATCAGTGCAGTGGATTCATTTATGCATTATCAACAGCTGATCAGTTTATAAAAACAGGTATGTATAAAAATGTGTTAGTAGTTGGATCAGAAAATCATTCAGGTGGCTTAGATATGACTTCAAGAGGTCGTGGAGTTTCTGTAATTTTTGGAGATGGTGCTGGAGCAGCAGTTCTAACTAGAGAGACCAACAAGGAACGCGGCATAATGTCATCCCATATTTATTCGGAGGGCTCTTATGCCGAAGAACTTTCCTTAATCGGACCCAGTACCAATCGATGGGTTCCAGAAATCATAGAAGCAAATGATCCGGAAGATTTAAGTTATTATCCTTACATGAACGGTCAAGTGGTTTTTAAAAATGCTGTGGTTCGTTTTTCGGAGGTTATTAACGAAGGTTTAAAAAAGAATAACTGGTTGTCTACTGATATCGATATGTTTGTGCCACATCAAGCAAATCTTAGGATTTCTCAATTTATTCAAAAGAAGTTTGGACTAAGCGATGATCAAGTCTATAACAACATCATGCGTTACGGAAATACAACTGCAGCTTCAATTCCTATAGCTTTAACAGAGGCTTGGGAAGAAGGGAAAGTTAAAGAAGGAGATAAAGTAGTTTTAGCAGCCTTTGGTAGTGGATTTACATGGGGAAGTTCTTTAATGGTTTGGTAAAATGAGCACTTCAGAAAAAGTTACTTTAATTATTGGAGCTTCTTTAAACTCAGATCGTTATTCTAACAAAGCTTTTCATAGACTAAAAGCTGCAAATCATAAAGTGTATAACATTGGATTCAGAGAAGGAGTTTTAGAGGATCTTAAAATTTATAAAGAGCATCAATTGGATTGGAGTACGATTGATACAGTAACCTTATATCTTGGACCTGCTCGACAAGAACTTTATTATGATTATCTTTTAAAATTAAAACCAAAAAGAGTAATTTTCAATCCAGGTACTGAAAATGAGGAGCTAGAGAATATTCTTAAAGAAGCAGGGATTCAAACAGAACAAGCTTGTACTTTAGTTTTACTTTCTACGAATCAATATTAAACCAAGGAAGGTAAGCAAGCCGTTTATAGGAAGTAGCTCGTAACCAATAACATATCCTCCGAGCGTTTCTGGATTTATATTAGCTAACAAACTGGTAATGATCACGGATGCGAACACCACAAACCATACATATTGATCTTTGATTTTGTGCTTTGTAAATATTCCAAAAGCAAAAAGGCCAAGTAAAGGTCCGTAGGTATATCCTGCAACTGTTAATAAACTGTCAATTACATTTCGGTCTAAAATATATTTAAATGTAATTACAACAACGATGAGTAGGACACTCATTCCGACATGTACTTTTTTGCGTAAGCTTTTTTGTTTTCGTTCTTCAATATTTTTTATGTTCAAAAAATCAACACAAAAAGAAGTCGTTAAAGAAGTAAGAGCACTATCAGCACTGCTATATGCAGCAGCAATAAGTCCTAAAATAAAAGTTACTCCAACACCCAAACCTAAAGCTCCATTTAATGCAATTTCGGGGAACAGTAAATCAGTTTTTGCTTTTCCATTTACTAGCGGGATGGTTATACCCTCGCGTTGAGCGTAAATATAAAGTAATGCTCCAAGTAACATAAAGAGTCCAGTTACTAGAACCAAAACAAAACTAAAAGCAACCATATTTTTTTGAGCTTCTTTTAAGTTTTTGCAACTAAGATTTTTTTGCATCATATCCTGGTCTAATCCAGTCATACATATCGTAATGAATATTCCTCCGGTGAATGATTTTAAGAAATGATTTTTAACCAAAAAAGAATCTGTTACAAAAACAGAACTGTATTTTTCAAATTCTGATGATTTTAAAAAGTCCAGCATGCTCCAACCTAACTCTTGGTTTATGTATTTTATGGATAAGAATACCGCTAAAATCATCAAGGTAGTTTGAAGAGTATCTGTCCATACAATTGTTTTAATTCCGCCTCGTTGCGTATAGACCCAGATCAAAACAATAGAAAGTATAACAGTAGCTTCAAACGGAACGTTCCACGCGTCAAAAATAAATTGTTGTAAAACAATAGCCACTAAAAATAAGCGAAATGCTGCTCCTAAAACTCTGGATATAAAAAAGAATAATGCCCCTGCTTTATGACTGTTTTTTCCAAGTCGATCGTTTAAATATTCGTAAATAGATGTAACTTGATTTTTGTAATAAATAGGAAGCAAAACATAGGCAACAATAAAATAACCAACCATATAACCCAAAACAACTTGGAAGTAACTAAACTGAGATGCCTCTATCCATCCAGGAACCGATATAAAAGTAACTCCAGATAAAGAAGCACCAACCATTCCAAAAGCAACTAGATACCAAGAAGAACTTCTGTTAGCTGTAAAAAATTCTCGGTTTGAATCTTCTGTGCTGGTGAGGTAAGAAATTAACATAAGAACTGCAAAGTAACAGATTATGAGGGTAAGAATGAATAATGGTGTTATCATATGGGCTAAAGGTATAAAAGAAAATTAATCTTTCTTTAAGAATGAATCAGATGAATTGTTTTTCACGAATTATTTATTCTGTATTTTTGTTTTCATGGATTTTTCTTCAAAATTATTAGAGCTTGCAGTAGACCAAATGTCTCAATTGCCGGGCATAGGGAAAAGAACTGCTTTGCGTTTAGTTTTACATTTACTAAAACAACCAAAGGAAAAAACAGAAGGGATTGTTTCCGCATTGAGTTCATTTAGATCAGAAATAATTTTCTGTTCCAAATGCCATAACATAGCCGATACCAAAATATGTGAAATCTGTTCAAATCCTAGGCGTATAGATAGCCAAATATGTGTTGTAGAGGATATTAGAGACGTAATGGCAATTGAAAACACAGGTCAATTTCAAGGAAAATATCATGTCTTGAATGGTATCATTTCTCCAATCGATGGAGTTGGGCCGCAGGATTTAACCATCAATACTTTAGTGGACAAGGTAAAAGAAGGCAATGTAAAAGAAGTGATTTTTGCTCTTAGTGCTACTATGGAAGGAGATACTACTATTTTTTATATCAATAAACAATTAGCTTCCTTTGAAGTTTTAATATCGACAATTGCTAGAGGAATTCAAGTGGGAGATGAATTAGAATATGCCGATGAGGTTACTTTAGGGAGAAGTATACTCAAACGTATTCCATACGAGGATTCCTTACAAGGGTAGTACTTTATTTTTTTTAGAGACTCTCTAAGAATTTTGATACCTTTGTACCACTTTTAAAAAGCTTAAAATTATGGGCAAATACCTGCTAAAATTACCGAAAATGGGAGAGAGTGTTGCTGAGGCTACACTAACTGCATGGCTTAAAGATGTCGGTGATTCTATATCAATAGACGAATCTATAGTTGAGGTTGCCACAGATAAGGTCGATTCTGATATACCTTCTGAGGTTGAAGGTGTTTTGATTGAGAAAAGATTTGAAGTTAATCAAATTGCTCAAGTTGGAGATGTAATAGGGGTAATAGAAGTAGCAGGAGAAACTGAAGTAATTGAAGAGGAAGAAGTAATTGAGTCAAATGTTTCGAAGCCAGAGGTTCAGGAAATTACAGCAGATGTAGACCCAGTAGAAATTATTGAAGCTGATATTTCTAACGCTCAAACCATTATAAACACACCGATAATCTCAGTATCGGATACTTCAAGATTTTATTCTCCATTAGTTAAAAATATAGCAAAAGAAGAAGGGATTTCGATAGATGAACTTGAGCAAGTTCCCGGTACAGGAGATAAAGGTAGGGTTACGAAAAAAGATATTTTAGCCTATATAGAGGGCAGAGCTAATAGCGGTTCGGAAATTAAATACATACCAACACAACCAATCAGTCAAATTCATTCGGAAGAGCCCCCTAGTATTCCTTCTGGCCAAGATCAGATCATTCAAATGACTAGAATGGGTAAAATGATCTCCGATCATATGGTTAATAGCCGAAAAACTTCGGCCCACGTTCAGTCTTTTTTTGAAGTAGACGTTACTGATTTATGGGATTGGAGAGAACGAGTTAAGGGAAAATTTCAGGCTAGAGAGCAAGAGAAACTAACCTTTACGCCTATTTTTATTGCAGCAGTAGTAAAAGCGTTAAAGGAATTTCCGTTGTTAAATAGCTCTGTAAGCGGAGACAATATAATTCAAAAGAAAAACATTAACATAGGAATGGCTACCGCTCTTTCAGATGGTAACCTTATAGTTCCTGTAATAAAAAATACAGATCACTTAAACTTAGTTGGGTTAGCACGTGCTGTTAACGATCTTTCTGTTCGTGCAAGAGATAATAAATTATCTCCAGATGAAGTTCAAGATGGAACATATACGGTTACTAATGTAGGTAACTTTGGTTCAATAACAGGAATTCCTATTATTAATCAACCCCAGGTAGGTATTTTAGCCATTGGAGTTATACGCAAAATGCCTGCTGTGATTGAAACTCCTAAAGGAGATTTTATTGGAATAAGAAGAAAAATGATGCTTTGTCATAGTTATGATCATCGTATCATAAATGGCGCAATGGGTGGTCAATTTGTGAAAGCAGTTGGTGATGCTCTAGAGCATTGGGATACATCAATTGACTTTTAAATTAAAAATATGGGACTCAACCTTCAAAGACCACTTTGTTTCTTTGATCTAGAAACTACAGGAATAAACGTAGTAAAAGATCGTATTGTCGAAATAGCTGTGTTAAAACTATTTCCTAACGGAAACAAAGAAAGTAAAACTTGGTTAGTAAATCCAGAAATGCCGATTCCTAAGGGAGCATCAGACATTCATGGTATTACAGACGAGAAAGTAAAAGATTCTCCTAATTTTAAAACTCTTTCTACAGAAATCTATGCATTTATGAAAGATTGTGATTGGGCTGGATACAATTCAGATCGATTTGACATCCCATTAATTGCAGAGGAATTTATGCGTGCAGGAGTTGATTTTGATCTCAAAAACCATAAAACAATTGATGTACAAACTATTTTTCATAAAATGGAACAACGTACATTGACTGCTGCTTTAAAGTTTTATTGTGATAAAGAACTTATTAATGCACATTCTGCAATGGCTGATACAGACGCAACCTACGAAATTCTTTTAGCTCAAGTAGATCGATATGACGAGCTAGAAAACAACTTAGAATTTTTAAGCAATTTCTCTACAAGAAAAAGATCGTTAGATGTTGCTGGTTTTATAGTTTTGAATAAAGAAAACCAACCTTGTTTTTCTTTTGGCAAACACAAAGGCAAAACAGTAGAAGAGGTTTTAGAGAAAGAACCTGGGTATTTTGGTTGGCTACTAAATGCCGATTTTCCACTATATACCAAGAAAGTTTTAACGGCCCTACGCTTAAGTAAGTTTAACGGAGGATCGTAAGCTGGTAGTAATCTGATAATACAAGATAGGATTATGAAAATAATATGCATTGGTCGAAACTACACAGACCACATTAAAGAACTAGAAAACGAACGGCCACAAGAGCCAGTAATCTTTCTTAAACCAGACACCTCTTTGCTGTTAAAGAATCAGCCTTTTTTCATACCTCCATTTTCAGAAGATGTCCATTACGAGGTTGAGGTTTTAGTTCGAATAAATAGAATCGGTAAGCATATTCAAGAAAAATTTTCTCACAAATATTACGATGAAATTGGTCTTGGAATAGATTTTACTGCAAGAGATTTACAAGCTAAATTAAAAGCAAAAGGACTGCCTTGGGAGAAGGCAAAAGCATTTGACGGAGCTGCAGTTGTTGGAGCTTGGATAAGTAAAAGTGAATTGCCTAACGTAGACGATTTAAACTTTCAAATGAAAAAAAATAATGAAATTGTTCAAAGCGGTACAACTTCATTAATGCTTTGGAAAATCGATGAAATAATTTCTTACGTATCCCAATTTTTTACTCTTAAAATTGGCGATATTATTTTTACAGGAACACCAGCTGGGGTAGGTAAGGTATCTGAAAATGACATTTTAGAAGGTTCTCTAGAGGGACGCAAAATGTTTTCTATTAAAGTCAAATAAGCATGATTGCAGAAATAGTTAGTATTGGTGATGAGATTTTAATAGGTCAAATCGTAAACACCAACGCAGTTTTTATAGCTAAAGAATTAAATAAAATTGGAATTGAAGTCGGTCAAATTACTTCTATTTCTGACAGAAAAGAGCATATCGAAAGTTGTTTGGATGAGGCAAAAAAAAGAGCTCAGGTTATTATTTTAACAGGTGGTCTGGGACCCACGAAAGATGATTTAACCAAGCATACTCTGTGTTCCTATTTTAAAGATACTTTAGTCAGAAATGATATGATATTGGGACGGATCGAAGAAATGTTTGCTAAGTATGTACCGACTCCAATAAATGACGAAAATAGAAAGCAAGCCCTACTTCCTTCAAAAGCTAAAGTGCTTGATAATTATTTTGGTACAGCTTCAGGGATGTGGTTTGAAGAGGAAGATCGAGTTGTAATCTCGTTACCCGGAGTTCCTTTCGAAATGAAGGCGTTAATAACCAATGAAGTAATTCCAGCTCTTCAAAAGCACTATACTCGTCCTTTTATTATTCATAAAACATTATTGACTTACGGTCTAGGTGAGAGTGTAATTGCAGAAAGAATAGAGTCCTGGGAAAATCAATTACCTGATGATATTAAACTTGCCTACCTTCCAAACCTTGGTAGAGTACGTTTAAGATTATCTGGGAAAGGTACGGATGAAGTATTGTTGAACAGTCGAATTGATTCTGAAATCGAAAAGCTATATCCCCTAATCGGTGATATAATTATGGGTTTTGAAGAAGAAGCTTCTATAGAGGAACAGTTAAAAAATCAGTTTGTCAATAAAGCAACAACACTAGCAATCGCAGAAAGTTGTACTGGAGGAAAAATAGCAAACCGCTTGACCAATATTCCTGGTTCATCAGCGTATTTTAAAGGGGGAGTAGTTGCTTACTCAACAGATGCAAAAGTTAATTTGCTTGGTGTTTCTAGAGACCTAATCAACGAATATTCTGTAGTAAGTGCTCAAGTAGCAGAAGCAATGGCAGTAGGTGCTCTTGAAAAGTTTGGAACTTCGATCGGAGTATCTACAACAGGTAACGCAGGTCCTACTAAAGGAGATTCGGATGCTGAAATTGGAACTGTTTATATAGGTCTGGCTACAGTTAATAATGTTATAAGTTATGAGCTACACCTTGGTAAACACAGAGAACGAGTGTTGGAAAAAGCAGTAAATAAAGTAATGGAATTGCTTTACAAAGAAGTTTTTTAGCACCTTTGAAGTAGGTTGTTGATTTAAATTTACCTGTACTGTTTAGGTATGAATTTAGCATATTTATTGTAGTTTAAATTATTGATTTTATATCCATTTATTGCTGATTGTTAAACAAATAGCTTGGTATATTTCAAGAAAAATAAAGCACAATGATCTCATTTACCTAATAGAAGTAAAAAAAGTCATTAAAATTTGAGGTAAACTATTTTGTTACTCCATAAAAAACATTAAATTTGCATCCTGTTTTAAAAGAACACTAAAGTCTAGAATTATGTCAAGAGTTTGTGAAATAAGTGGAAAAAGAGCAATGTTTGGTAACAATGTTTCTAAAGCCATCAACAAAACGAAGCGTCGTTTTGAAGTTAATCTTATCAAGAAGAGATTTTTTATCCCTGAAGAAGATAAATGGATTACTTTAAAAGTAACAGCTTCTGTATTAAAAACAATTAATAGAAAAGGAATTTCTGCAGTCTTAAAAGAGGCTAGAGCAAAAGGAAAATCTATCTAATATATAGATCATGGCAAAAAAAGGAAACCGTGTACAAGTGATACTTGAATGTACTGAACACAAAGAATCTGGAAGACCAGGTACTTCGCGTTATATCACAACAAAAAATAAAAAGAATACTCCTGATCGTTTGGAAATTAAAAAATTCAATCCGATTTTGAAGAAAATGACAGTTCACAAAGAAATTAAATAATAATGGCAAAGAAATCAGTAGCTACCCTTCAATCGGGTTCGAAAAGACTTACCAAAGTAATCAAAATGGTAAAGAAAGATGGCTCTAAAAGTTATTCTTTCGCAGAAACTATTATAAGCCCAGACAATGTAAATGACTGGTTAAGTAAACACTAATTGAATTTGATTTATTCTATTAAAAAAAAGCTACTTTTACAGTAGCTTTTTTTATTTTAAATACTCATGAGTTTATTAAAATCATTGTTTTCTGGAGACCAAGAAAAAAATCTACAAAAAGGGTTAGAAGCTACTCGTAAATCATTTTTCTCAAAACTAGGAACTGCAATTGCAGGAAAATCTAAAGTAGATGTTGATTTACTCGATGATCTTGAAGAGGTTCTTGTTACAGCCGATGTCGGAGTTTCTACAACTCTTAAAATTATAGAGGCTATAGAAGCCCGAGTTGCAAGAGATAGTTATTTAGGGACTAAAGAGTTAAGGTCTATCCTCAAAGAAGAAATTTCAAGTATTCTTATAGATCAACAGCCAAAAACTCCTTTTTCTTTTTCAGATTCATATCAAAATCAACCTCATGTTATTATGGTGGTCGGAGTCAATGGAGTTGGTAAAACCACAACAATAGGTAAATTAGCACATCATTTTAAGGCTGCTGGAAAAAAGGTCGTTTTAGGAGCTGCTGATACCTTTAGAGCTGGAGCCATAGATCAATTACAGGTTTGGGCAGATCGTTCAGAGGTTTCTTTAATAAAACAGGAAATGGGAAGTGATCCTGCTTCTGTTGCTTTTGATACACTTGAGTCTGCTCTTAAACAACAGGCAGATGTTGTTATTATTGATACTGCCGGACGTTTACATAATAAAGTTAATTTAATGAACGAGCTATCTAAGGTTAAACGGGTTATGGATCGAGTAATACCCGAAGCGCCACATGAAGTTCTTTTAGTTTTAGATGGTTCAACCGGTCAAAATGCATTTGAGCAAGCAAAACAGTTTTCTCAAGCCACTGAAGTAACTTCTTTGGCGGTAACTAAATTAGATGGTACTGCAAAAGGCGGAGTAGTACTTGGTATATCAGATGCATTTCAAATTCCAGTCAAATTTATTGGCGTTGGCGAAGGCATTGAAGATTTACAGATTTTTAATGTGGAAACATTTCTTCACTCCTTTTTTAATTAAATTCTATGTTAAAGAAAGCTACCAAAGTTGTCATAGGGGTATTTGGACTGCTATTCATTTTGTTTTATTCCGGACCAAAAGTAGAAGCTCCTGAACTTTATAAAAGCTTGCCTGAGGTTCCTCAAGATTTAGTAGAGTTAGCATCTTGGATCGATTCTAGGGAGGTTATTGTAGAAAACCTTAAAGAAGGAAATCAAAGTAGAATTGAATTCTTTGATTCTATTCCCCAAAAAACAGAGTATGCAGTAATTTATTTTCATGGCTTTTCTGCAAGTTCTGAAGAAGGAGCCCCTTTTCATAGAGAGGTTGCAAAACATTTTAAAGCTAATTTGTATTTACCTAGACTATTCGGGCATGGAATAGATGGTGATAGTCCAATGAGTGATTTTACAGCTAATGCTTATTTAGAAAGTGCTAGAGAAGCGTTGGCTGTAGCAAAAACTTTAGGCGAAAAAGTGATTGTACTGGGAACATCAAATGGAGGTACGTTGAGTCTATTACTAGGAACTGATCCTCAAATTGTTTCAATTGGGCTGTTTTCTCCAAATATTAGAATTAAAGACCCTAATGCACCCCTCATTACACTTCCTTGGGGTCTCAATTTAGCCATTGCAGTCGCGGGTTCTGATCATCATCAAATGCAGAATGTTGTTTCTCCAAAAGAAAATTATTGGACCACTAGATACCATATGCAAGCTTTAACTCATGTTCAAAAATTATTGGAAGTTGCAATGATTCCAGAAACTTTTGCTAAAATTAAAGTCCCAGTTTTTATGGGTTATTACTATAAAGATGAAGTAAATCAAGACAATGTAGTTTCTGTTGAAGCTATGCTAGATATGTTTGATCAACTAGGAACCCCTGTTTCTCAAAGAGAGAAAATGGCTTTCCCAAATACTGGAGATCATGTGATGACTTCCTACATAACAAGTCAAGATGTTGAAAGTGTAACAAAAGAAACGATACGTTTCTTTGATTTACACCTTCATTAAACTAAATAAAGGATATTATCCCATAGAATAAGTAATATGCGTACAAAAAGCACAACAAAAAATAAGATAAACGTCATTACACTAGGATGCTCTAAGAATATATATGACTCAGAGGTGTTAATGGGTCAGCTTAAAGCTAATGGGAAAGATGTTGTTCATGAAGAAGATGGGAATATTGTAGTGATCAATACTTGTGGCTTTATAGACAATGCAAAAGAAGAATCGGTTAATACGATTCTAGATAATATTCAACGTAAAGAAGCTGGAGAAATTGATAAGGTTTTTGTTACCGGTTGTCTAAGTGAACGCTACAAGCCAGATTTGGAGAAAGAGATTCCAAGTGTGGATCAATATTTTGGAACCAGTGAGCTCCCTCAATTATTATCTGCGTTAGAAGCAGATTATAAACATGAATTGTTGGGTGAACGCATGACTACTACTCCTAAAAACTTTGCCTATTTTAAAATATCTGAAGGTTGCGACCGACCTTGTTCGTTTTGTGCCATTCCGTTGATGCGAGGGAAACATCGCTCTACTCCAATTGAAGATTTAGTAAAGCAAGCAGAAAATCTTGCTAGAGATGGAGTGAAAGAACTCATTTTAATTGCCCAAGATCTCACTTATTACGGTCTTGATATATATAAGAAAAGAAATTTAGCTGAGCTTTTAAGAGCTCTAGTCAAGGTAGAAGGAATTGAATGGATTCGAATGCATTATGCTTTCCCAACAGGATTCCCCTTGGATGTTTTGGATGTAATGAAATCGGAACCAAAAGTTTGTAACTATTTAGACATTCCCCTGCAGCATATTTCAGACGATATTTTGAAATCCATGCGAAGAGGGACTACTAAAGATAAAACAACTAAATTACTTCAAGAGTTTAGAAAACATGTCCCTGGAATAACCATCCGCACCAGTTTAATTGTGGGGTACCCTGGAGAAACGATTGAACATTTTGAAGAGTTAAAAGAATGGGTTAAAGAAATGCGTTTTGAACGTTTGGGTTGTTTTACATATAGTCATGAAGAAAACACTCATGCTCATAATTTAGTAGATGATGTTCCTGAAGAAGAAAAACAGAGACGATCATCAGAAATCATGGACATTCAATCTCAAATATCATGGGAATTAAACCAAGAGAAAGTAGGTGAAACATACCGATGTATAATTGACAGAAAAGAGGGTAACTTCTTTGTAGGTAGATCGGAAATGGATTCGCCTGATGTAGATAACGAAGTTCTTGTAGATGCAACTAAATATTATCTTAAACAGGGAGAATATGTTGATTTGAAAATTACTGAGGCTGCAGATTTTGATTTATATGCAGAACCTATTTAGGAAAATCTAGTGAAAGATAGCGTTAACCATCCATAGTTTACCATTTTCCCAAAACGCTCTATATAGTGGATTGTCTACCAAGTAAACAACACTTCCTCTACCTTTATATTCTATCCCAAAAATTAGTGATTCACTCTGAAGTTTAGTTGCTTCACTTCCGCTAAATCCAGCAACAGGTTTAGCGTTCTTTGGGAGCCTTCCAATGGTAGTGTTGTCTAGTAAGGAATATGATTTTTCACTGTTTTTTAAACTGTAGTATTGTTGATCATAACCAAAGGCTAATGGATGTGAGTTGTCTATGTTTACTTTATAAATACTTCCATAAATTGCAGAACTAATATCATTTCTTTCAATTTCAGAAAATGGAATATTTCTATTTTTATTTTCCTTGAGATTTGATTTACTTTCTAAATCAAATGAATCTGAATCAGCAAAAGAATTGACAGCAGATCCAAGTACAATTATTCTTCCACCTTTTCGAATCCATTTAATTAATTCTGATTCAGAATCGGTTATGTTCCTATAGTATCCTGGAGGAAGAATTAAAATGTCAAATTTGTCGAGGTTGCGATCGTTTAGTCGATCCAGGTCAATTTGCGTTATAGGGTATTTTAATTGCTGCTCAAAAAAGTGCCAAACCTCACCATATCCTTGAGGGCTAGCATTGTTACTCTTAATTAATCCTACCTTCTTTTTTGATATAAAATTCATTTCATTAGATCCCAAATCAATTCCTTTTTCAGAAAAACCTGATGCAATGGGTGTGATCTTTTGGTTTGTATTATCCGCTATTTTTTTTATTGTAGCGTCGAAGTCTTTTAGAGCTTTATTTTCTCCTTTAAGAATGAATAGACTCCCTTCGGTCCATTTTCCTTCTTTGTTTTTAATAGGTTTTCCGTTGTAACGAACCCTAATGTTTTGTTTTAATAGTGCAGCCAAAAATTTCCCATCTTGAAAACTTTTCCAAGGGCTTGCGTATGCATATGCTTTAGATTCTGTGTTATTAACTTTGTTAGCTTTTGCGTATGGGATTGTATTTTTTAATTTCTCTTGTGTAGCGATCGCTTTAAGACCGTAAGCATAGGGTAACGACCAAGATGTAATGTCATAAGTTACTGAATCACCAATCTTGGTATTGGGTTCAAATAATGCTTGAATTAAACGATTTTTTTGACTTTTACCATCAATAACAATAGCTTTTTTAGTAATACTTGTAGTACTGTTTTTTTGTTTGTCGTAATTCCATCCTTTAACGCTCATATTTGTCTTTGGACTCGAATAGGGAATGTGGTGTGTGTCTAATAATGATGTTAGACTCGCAATTTTTTTTGGATCTCCGTCTATAACATAGTTGGCATATTTTACTTTGCCCGGAGTAAAGTATTTTTTAAACTCTGAATTTAGTAATTCACTGTTTTTATGAACTGTTTCTATAGTAGAGAGTCCGGTTGTGTAGTGGTGATCAATACGGTCTTTCAGTGTTAAATAGTCTCCGATTTCATTTTTTATACTGAGTCCTGCTCTTCCGCTTCCACCTTGTTCATAGGTCATTCCAATGGCTCCATGAAACATAGGGTAGGTGTCTCCATAGCCAGGATAGAGAAGATCATACACTTCTTTTGTAAAATAAGACCAACCTTCTTTGTCAAAATAACTAGCGTGGTTTTTTCCTATGGTGTTTTGAAAGTCTCTTTGAAAATCTGTGACTATTTCGTGAAGTGGTTCTGCTGCTGGAGCAAAATAATAAGGACTGTTTACGCCTTGTTCATGGAAATCAACGTGCACTTGCGGGTACCACTGATGATAAACTTTTAATCGTTGTTGTGTTTCTCTTTGAGACACCCAAGCCCAATCTCTATTCAAATCAAAATAATAATGGTTTGTTCTTCCTGTAGGCCACTCTTCATAATGTTCGTTTGCAATAGGATTACTGTCAAAAGGAGTGCTTTTAACTTGATTGTACCAATTTACATATCGATCTCTTCCATCTGGATTTATACAGGGATCCATCAAAACGATCAAGTTTTCAAGCCATTCTGACTTTTCGGTAACTAGGGTGTAAATGGTTTTCAAGGCTGCCTCAGTACTAACAGCTTCATTGCCGTGAACGTTATAGCTTAACCATACAACACTCACAGGAGCTAAAGAAGAAGGTGTTCCTTTTTTTAAACCAGAATTTATTAGATGATTTTCTCTGATCTCGTTGATGTTATTTAAATTTTTAGCACTAGAAATAGAAGCAATTTGGAGGGTTCTTCCTTCGTAAGTTTTTCCATAGCTAGATATATTCACTTGATCTGATGCCGCGGCAACAGCTTCAAAATACGCAACTACTTGATGGTGTCTTGTAAATTGAGTGCCTAATTCATATCCTAAAAATTCGCTTGGGGAAGGAATACTCTGAGCTTTGCTCGTTGCAAAAATGAAACAAAAAAACACGGTAAAATATAAGTTTTTCATTTGTTGAAATTTATCTTGGTGAGTAAAGATAAAATTAATCCTATATTTTTATATTCCTTTGATAAGGAATATCTTTACTACTACGAATTAAATCTATGCAATTTCAAAAAATTCCTTATCGCGATACAGGTTATGTTTCTAAAATTATCTGCGACCTTTTCGAAGGGAATAAAGAGTTAAGAGATTTTTATGGAAATAGTCCGACTTTGGGTGGATTGAAAAAGCAACTTTTAAAAAAGCAAAAAAGTTTTTCTGAATACCATCGTAAAATTTTAGTTTCTTCTTTAAATGAGCAATATGGACCCCTTCTTAACAAAGAGAGTTTAGTTTTTGAAAACATACAAAGCCTGTCGAGTAAAAAAACCTTCACAATTACAACCGGACATCAATTAAATTTAATGACGGGTCCTGTTTATTTTTTATACAAAATAATTAGTGTTCTTAATTTGTGTAAGAAATTAAAAGAAACCCATAGCGAATATAATTTCGTTCCTGTATTTTGGATGGCCACTGAAGATCACGATTTTGAAGAAATTTCTTATTTCAATTTTAAAAATAAAAACTTTAAATGGAGTAGAGAAAAAGCAGGAGCTGTAGGGAAATTTTCATTGGAAGGTTTGGATACTCTTTTTACTTTGTTTGAAAAAGAACTCGGAAATTCCGAAACAGCCAATCAAATAAAAAAACTAATTAAAAAAAGCTATTCCAATTCTGCTACCCTTGTAGAAGCAACACGGAGGCTTGTCCATAGTTTGTTTGAAAAAGAAGGATTGGTGATCATTGACGGAGATAATTCTGCACTAAAAGAGCTTTTTGTTCCTAAAATGGAAAAGGAGTTGTTGTCCAGTTCTTGCCTTCTTCATGTAGGAGATACAATAGATAAAATACAACAGGAGTACGATTCTTCCTATGCACCACAAGTAAATCCAAGAGAGATTAATTTGTTTTATCTAACGGATGAAGATCGTTTTCGTATTGTGAGAACTTCTAAGGGTTTTTCAAATGCAGAAAACACCATGAATTGGTCAACTGAAGAGCTTCTAGAAGAGTTAAAGAGTTTTCCAGAACGATTTTCGCCCAATGTTTTGATGCGTCCTTTATATCAAGAAACAATTCTTCCGAATCTTTGCTATGTTGGAGGAGGTGGGGAGTTAGCTTATTGGATTGAGCTAAAGGCATATTTCGATTCCCAAAATGAGATATTCCCTGTTTTGTTGCATCGAAATGCAGCTGTTCTTGTTCCAAAGAAAGTGGCAAAAAAAATAGATCGTTTAGAACTCAGTCCGAAGGATCTTTTTTTAAAACGATCTTCTTTGATAAATAAAAAAGTACGTCAAATAAGTAATATTAATCTGGATCTTCAAGGGTTTAAATTAGCCCTAGAAGATCAATTCAAAGAATTAGAAGGTTTAGTTAATCAAACAGATGCTACCTTTGAAGGTGCCTTAAAAGCTCAGAAATCGAAGCAATTTAAAGGTATAGATAAACTTGAACAAAGATTGCTGAAAGCTCAGAAAAGAAAATTAGCAGACCAAGTGTCCCGTTTAACATTGCTTCATGAATCTTTGTTCCCCAATCAATCTTTACAGGAGCGAACCGTAAATTTTTCTGAATTTTATTTAAATCATGGTGCTGATTTAATCCCTTTTTTAATAAAACATCTCGATCCACTTTCTTTAAAATTTGATTGGATTGTTTTAGACTAATTCTTTTCGCTAAAAATTGGTTTCAGTTTTATTGGTAGAAGATTAAATTGTAAATTCGCGTATGGAAGAAAAAGTACTCATTTTAGACTTCGGATCGCAATACACTCAATTAATTGCTCGACGTGTCCGAGAGTTGTTTATCTATTGCGAAATACACCCTTATAATAACATCCCAGAAGACATTAGTCCGTTTAAAGCTGTAATTTTATCCGGATCTCCATACTCTGTGAGATCAGAAGATGCACCTCATCCAGACCTCTCAAATATTCGTGGAAAGGTTCCTTTACTTGCGGTTTGTTATGGAGCTCAGTATTTAGCTCATTTTTCGGGTGGAAAAGTTAGTCCTTCTAACATTAGAGAATATGGAAGAGCTAATTTGTCTTTTGTTGCTTCAAATGAAGATTTTTTCAAGTCCATTGATAAAGGGAGTCAAGTGTGGATGAGCCATAGTGATACTATAAAAGAACTTCCAACAGGAGGTGTTCGTTTAGCAAGTACTTCTGATGTAGAAAATGCTGCCTATCGAATTAAGGGTGAGTTTACTTATGCAATTCAATTCCATCCAGAAGTATATCATTCTACTGATGGGAAACAGCTTTTATCAAACTTTTTAGTTGATATTGCTGGTGTGAAACAAGATTGGACACCTGATTCTTTTGTTTCTATGACTTTAGAATCGCTTAGAAGTCAAATCGGAGATGAAAAAGTAATCTTAGGTTTGTCCGGTGGTGTAGATTCAACAGTAGCAGCAGTTTTATTACATCAAGCTATTGGGGATCAGCTTACCTGTATTTTTGTAAATAATGGGTTGTTACGTAAAGATGAATTTTCGAGTGTTTTAGATCAATATAAAGGAATGGGATTAAACGTTAAAGGAGTTGATGCTTCTGAGCGTTTTTTAAATAAATTAGCAGGTATATCTGATCCAGAAGCAAAGAGAAAAGCAATTGGGAATACTTTTATTGATGTTTTTGACGATGAGTCAAAGTTAATAGAAGGTGCTACTTGGTTGGCACAAGGAACAATTTATCCAGATGTAATCGAGTCTATTTCTGTCAATGGACCTTCTGCTACAATTAAATCTCATCATAATGTTGGAGGTTTACCCGATTATATGAAACTAAAAGTAGTAGAGCCCTTACGCATGCTTTTTAAAGATGAAGTAAGAAGAGTTGGTACAAGTTTAGGGATTGATCCAGAATTAATTGGTAGACATCCTTTCCCAGGTCCAGGACTTGCTATTAGAATCCTTGGAGATATTACAGCGGAGAAAGTTAATATGCTACAAGAAGTAGATGCTATTTTTATTAATGGACTTCGAAATGATGGTTTATATGACAAAGTATGGCAAGCAGGTGCAATTCTTTTACCTGTGAATAGTGTAGGAGTAATGGGAGATGAACGGACCTATGAAAAATGTGTTGCCTTACGTGCAGTTTCTTCAACAGATGGTATGACTGCAGATTGGGTTGACTTGCCTTATGAGTTTTTGCAAAAAACTTCTAATGAAATAATAAATAGAGTAAAAGGTGTTAATCGTGTAGTTTACGATATTAGCTCTAAACCACCAGCAACTATTGAATGGGAGTAAAATTCAACTTTTCATATGCATATTAAACAAATTCTTTTTTCCTTTTTATTTTTGGTTTCACTTGCAATAACAGCTCAGAGTAAACCAGATTCTTTTATTAATCACAAAGTGAAAAAGAAAGAGACTTTGTATAGTTTAGCTCGAAAATATGATGTTGAAATTGAACAAATTGAAAAGTTCAATCCCTTAATAAAAAAGATTGGTTTGAAGAGAAGAATGAATCTTCAAATCCCAGTTTACAAGAAACCAAAACCAATAAAAGCAAAAAAGCTTCCAGACAGTTTAGCTAAATATTTAGTAAAACCAAAGGAAACAAAATGGCGACTTGCTTATCGATATGGTATTACAATAAAGCAGCTAGAGGAATACAATCCACAAATTATTTCCGGACTTAAAATTGGTCAAGAAATAATAGTTCCAAAGCGAATGGAGTCCGAAACCCTGAAACTAGAGGAAGAGTTTAATTACTATACAGTAAAACCTAAAGAAGGTTTTTATCGTATCGAGAAAAAACTCGGTGTTGAGGAAGCTGATTTAATTTCACTAAATCCAATTTTAGAAAAAACAGGTCTTCAGGAAGGAATGGTTTTAAAAATTCCACTAAAATCTACTGGGGATTTAAAAATAGAAGACGATCTTTTGGTTGAAAAAAAAGATCTGAGAGATTCAATTCCTGAAAATTCTGAAATAACCATAGGTCTTTTGTTACCTTTTAAGGCTAATGAAATAGAATTTGACTCTATTGAAAAAACTAAAGAGCTTCTAAAAAAGAGAAATTTACATACTCTAGCTCTTGATTTTTATTCTGGTGTTTTAATGGCTGTCCAAGAAGCAGGAAGCTTAGGGATCGATGTTGTTCTCAATGTTCTAGACACAAGAAACGATAAAGATTATATAGCAAATCAACTTGATAGTATCCATTGGAAAGCGAATGATGTTATTTTGGGACCTTTAATTCCTGCAAATTTTGACATTGTATCTTTAAAAGATAGTTTGAGCTTAATTCCTATGGTTGCCCCTTTGTCATCAAAGCCGGTTACTAGCCGTGCAAACGTATATCAATCAATTACTTCATCGGATTTATTAAGAAAGAAAATGTTTGTGTATTTGGATAAAGTTTTAGATTCTACACAAAACGTATTGCTAATTACAGACACTCTAAATAGAGATATAGAAGATCAATTATATGCACGTTATCCTTTTGCACAAATTCTGAGGCCAGAACCTGAAGGCTATGTGGTTCCTGATCTTATTGATTCATTATTAGTAGATACCCTAATTAATAAAGTTGTTTTTGAATCACAAAATCTAGGTCTTATTGCAAGTGTTACTTCCTTACTTAATTCTCAGGTTTCAAAAGAAAGAGATGTACAGTTATTTACTACATTTCGTTCTAATGCTTACGACAATAAAAATATTTCAATAAAACAGTTAGGAAATTTAAAATTCACATACACTGCTGGTACATTCCCCTACGAAAGTATCCGTTCAAAGGAATTCGATTCTCTTTACATAGGTTCTTTTGGGAATTTCCCAAAACGAGAAGCTCTAAGAGGATACGATGTTACTATGGATTTGATACTCAGATGGGCACATAAAAAAGAACTGGCTTCCGATAGTTTAGGTGAAACAGAATATATAGAAAGTAGATTTAATTATTCACCAAATTCTAGCGGTGGCTATGTAAATCGGGGTTTTTATTTATTACAGCATAGAGGCTATGAAGTTTTTGAAATCAAGAAATGAAGTCAAGAACTCTATTTATTTCAATAGTTTTTGTAATTTTAAGCCCGGTAAATAACTAACATATACTTTCCAAACCGGATGTCAAACACCAAATATATATTTGTTACAGGAGGAGTAACTTCTTCTTTAGGAAAAGGAATAATAGCTGCTTCATTAGCTAAGCTCCTTCAGGCTCAAAATTATCGTGTAACGATTCAAAAGTTTGACCCTTACATTAATGTGGATCCTGGAACCTTGAATCCTTATGAACATGGAGAGTGTTTTGTTACTGACGATGGTGCAGAAACAGATTTAGATTTAGGGCACTATGAAAGGTTTTTAAATGTTTCTACCTCTCAAGCTAATAATGTAACTACAGGCCGTGTTTATCAGAGTGTTATAGAGAAAGAACGAAAAGGTGTTTTCCTTGGTAAAACAGTTCAAGTAGTTCCCCATATAACCAACGAAATTAAAGAACGTATCTGCCTTTTAGGGGAAACAGGGGAATATGATATTGTAATTACAGAAATAGGAGGAACTGTTGGTGACATAGAATCTCTTCCTTACATAGAAGCAGTAAGACAACTTATCTGGGAATTAGGAGATGACAATGCAATGGTTATTCATCTAACTCTAATTCCATATTTATCTGCTGCAGGAGAATTAAAAACAAAGCCAACTCAACATTCTGTAAAAACTTTAATGGAGAGTGGAGTAAAGGCTAATGTGCTAGTTTGTAGAACTGAGCATGAAATATCTGATGAGATACGTAAAAAATTAGCGCTTTTTTGTAATGTAAAAAAAGAGTCTGTTATTCAGTCAATTGATGCGCAAACAATCTATGATGTTCCTTTGCTAATGCTCGATGAAGGTCTTGATAAAGTAGTTTTGAACACTTTGAAACTACAAAGCAAGCCGATTGATTTAATTGATTGGAAAAAATTCTTGCAAAAACATAAAAACCCAAAAGAACAAGTTACTATCGGTTTAATTGGTAAATATGTAGAGCTGCAAGATTCTTATAAATCCATATTGGAGTCACTAATACATGCAGGTGCTGAGAATGAGACCAAAGTAGTAGTTAAATCGATTCATTCAGAATTTCTTAGTTCAGACGATATATCTGAAAAGTTAACAGACATAGATGGAGTAATTGTAGCTCCAGGTTTCGGAGGTAGAGGAACAGAAGGGAAAATAGATGCTATTAAATTCGTAAGAAAGAATAACATTCCATTTTTCGGAATATGCTTAGGAATGCAAATGGCAGTTATAGAACATGTTCGTAATCAACTAGGATTAAAAGAAGCTAACTCCATCGAAATGGATGAAGATTGTAAATATCCTGTTATTACCATTATGGAAGAACAAAAAACAATAACAGATAAAGGAGGAACCATGAGACTAGGCGCATGGGATTGTGAATTATCTGAAGGCTCTTTGGCTCACAAAGCTTACGGAAAATTTACAATATCTGAACGTCATCGTCACCGTTACGAATTTAATAACGAATATCGAGAAGCAATTGAGTCATCTGGTTTAAAAGCTACGGGTATAAATCCAAAAACTGGATTGATTGAAATAGTAGAAAACCCAAATCATCCTTGGTTTGTTGGTGTTCAATATCACCCAGAATATAAAAGTACAGTACTTAACCCACACCCATTATTTGTAGATTTTATAAAAGCAAGTTTACAAAACAAACATTCTAAATAACCTGATCAAAAGGTTCAAAATATTATGGAAGAAAAAAAATTTGACCCCTGGCAATTTGTAGGATTTTTCTTAATAGCATTAATCCTTACTTGGATGCTTTACAATCAGCCTCCCGTAGAGGAAGTACCTACAGAAATTGCTCAAACAGAGAGCTCAGTTGAAGGTAATAAAGTTGTTGTTTTAGATCAAACCCCAAATGAGGAGCAATTAAATGCTGCTTATGGATCTTTTGCTAATCTATTTCAAGCTACTACTTCAGAAAATGTAAAGATAGAAAATGAAAAATTAGACCTTATTTTCAATTCAAAAGGAGCTCAAATTTCAAGTTTACTTTTAAAAGAGTTTAATAACTATAAAGAAGAACCTTTATTCTTAATCAAAGAGAATCAAAATTTCAATTATAGTTTTACCACCTCAGATGGTAGGGTTTTAAATTCAATTGATTTTTATTTCACTCCAAAATTAACGGAACGCAGTGGTAATCAAATCCTCACTTTTACTGCAAAAGTTAGTGACTCTCAGTTTCTTGTTTTTGAGTATGAAATAAAAGCAAATGACTATATGATTGATTTTTCGATCCGTTCTGAAGGAATGCGTAGTCTAATTAACACACGCGAAGAGCAAAATATAACTTGGGATTTAAAAGCGTTTAGAAATTCTAGAAGTATTGAATACGAAAACAGATACCATTTACTTACTTACGGTTTTGAAGATGATAAGGTAGATTATCTTTCTGGTGCATCAGATGATGAAGAAGAAGATGAAGAGGTACATTGGATATCTTACAAGCAGCACTTTTTCAATTCTATTTTAATTCCTACTAAATCTTTTGATTCCGTTAACTTCACTTCAGAGAATTTAGTTGATTCCGATATAATTGATCAAGAGTATACTAAAGTTTATAAAACTAAAATCCCTGTTATTTCATCAGGTGAAATTAACCATAACTTTAAGTGGTATTTTGGACCAACAGAATACGACACTCTAGCTCAATATAAATTAGGGATAGAAGATTCTATTGATTTTGGTTGGGGTATTTTTGGTTGGATCAACAAGTATATATTTACACCCACATTTAATTTCCTTAGTGGATTTTTACCTTATGGAATTGCTATTATTGTTCTAACAGTGTTAGTTCGTTTAGTAATGTCTCCGGTGACTTATAAATCATATGTGTCTCAAATCAAGATGAAAGTTTTGAAGCCAGAGATTGATGTTATTACAGCCAAACATAAAGATGACTCCGTAAAACGTCAGCAAGAAACTATGGCTCTTTACACTAAAGCCGGTGCAAATCCAATGGCAGGTTGTTTACCTGCACTAATTCAATTGCCGGTTTTTTATGCGTTATTTAGTTTCTTCCCTGTAGCCTTTGCTTTACGTGAGAAGAGTTTCTTGTGGGCAGATGATTTATCTTCCTATGATTCTGTTTATGAACTCGGGTTTAATATTCCATTTTACGGCGATCACATTAGTTTATTTCCAATCCTGGCATCCATAGCAATTTTCTTTTATACAATGATGACTGCTGGACAGCAAACTGCTCCTCAACAACCTGGAATGCCAAACATGAAAATAATCATGTACATCATGCCTTTAATGATGCTTTTCTTCTTCAATAATTATGCAAGTGGATTAAGTTTGTACTACTTTGTTTCTAACGTACTTACCATTGTGCTAATGCTTGTAATTAAAAACTTCATTGTAGATGATGCTAAAATTCTTATGCAACTTGAAGAGAATAAAAAGAAGCCTAAAAAGAAAGGTGGTTTTTCCGCTCGTTTGCAAGCAGCAATGGAGCAAGCAGAGCAACAAAAAAAAGCCAAAGGAAATAGATAGAAGTCTTAGGTCTTACAAAATATCATAAAACCTCTAGGTTCTTTTCCTATCTTTGAATCATGAAAAAGAAAGTTGTAGTAGGCCTCTCCGGAGGTGTTGATTCTAGTGTTGCAGCATACTTGCTTAAAGAGCAGGGATATGATGTTATTGCACTCTTTATGAAGAATTGGCATGACGAGTCGGTTACTATTTCTGATGAATGTCCTTGGCTTGAAGATAGTAACGACGCTATGATTGTTGCTGATAAACTTGGTATTCCTTTTCAGACAGTAGATTTAAGTGAAGCATATAAAGACAGGATTGTAGACTATATGTTTGCAGAATATCAAAAAGGAAGAACACCAAATCCAGATGTGTTGTGTAATCGTGAGATTAAATTTGATGTTTTCTTAGATATTGCAATTTCATTGGGAGCAGATTTTGTTGCTACGGGACATTATTGCCAATCTGACACTCAGATAACTTCTGAAGGAGCAACTGTTCATAGATTAATTAGTGGAGCAGATTCTAATAAAGATCAATCTTATTTTCTATGTCAGTTAACTCAAGATCAATTATCAAAAGTATTATTTCCAATTGGTGGTCTACAGAAATCTGAAGTTAGAGAAATTGCTGCAGAACAAGATTTAATTACAGCGGATAAAAAAGATTCTCAGGGACTTTGTTTTATAGGTAAAGTAAGTCTTCCTGATTTTTTACAACAAAAGCTAAAAGCAAAAACAGGAAATATTATTGAAATATCCGATAGTCATTCTAAATATCAAAACCCTAGATATGATTTTGAATCTCAGTTAGATATGTTGGTTTACAACAGTACTAAAAGAACCTACCAACCAACCGATGGTAACGTGGTCGGAACTCATCAAGGGGCTCATTTTTTTACTAAAGGACAACGAAAAGGTTTGGGAGTAGGAGGAACCCCAGAGCCCTTATTCATTATTGACACTGATGTTCAGGAAAATATAATATACACTGGTCAAGGGAAACAACATCCAGGTTTACTTAGAAGAGGTTTATTAGTTAAACAAGATGAGGTTCACTGGGTGCGTAATGATCTTAAATTAAAAATAGGTCAAACACTAAGTGTAATTGCAAGAATTCGTTACCGTCAACCTTTAGAAAAAGCTACCCTTTATTCTGAAGAAAAAGGATTGTATGTATTATTCGAAGAACCACAAACTGCAATTAGTGAAGGTCAGTTTGTAGCTTGGTATCACAACGATGAGTTGCTAGGTTCTGGAGTAATTTCCTAATTACATTTAAATAAGTTCACTAAAATCAAGAACTACTTGATTGTGAAGGATGTCATCAAAAGTTTCTTCTTTTCTAATTAAATGAGCTTCCTCATTTATCCATAAAACTTCAGCAGGTCTAAATCTAGAATTATAGTTGCTCGCCATCGTTTGACAGTAGGCACCAGCATTTTTAAAACTTAAGAAATCTCCTTCATTTATTTCAGAAATCTTGCGGTTACTTCCAAAAGTATCTGTTTCACAAATATATCCAACTACAGAGTAAAAACGCTCGCGACCTTCTGGATTTGAAATATTTTCTATTTCGTGATAAGATCCGTAAAACATTGGGCGAATCAAGTGATTGAATCCACTGTCGATCTGCGCGAAAACGGTTGAGGTAGTTTGTTTTACTACATTCACTTTAGAGATAAAATAACCCGCTTCACTTACCAAGAATTTACCAGGCTCGAAAGCAAGGGTTAGCTCTCTTCCATATTCTTTGCAAAATTCATTGAATTTTACTGTTAAACGTTCCCCTAATTCTTCAATGTTAGTTTCAATGTCGCCTGTTTTGTAAGGCACTTTGAATCCTGATCCGAAATCAATAAAACTTAAATCTTTAAAGTGTTTAGCAGTTTCGAATAAGATCTCAGAAGCATGAAGAAATACATCTATATCTAGGATATCACTACCAGTGTGCATGTGAATTCCATTGATATTCATCTTTGTGTTTTCGGTTATTCTTTTAAGATGTGGAATTTGATGTATCGATATTCCAAATTTAGAATCAATATGCCCTACAGAAATATTACTATTTCCTCCAGCCATAACATGAGGGTTTATTCTAATACAAACTGGAGTTTTTGGGTATTTACTTCCAAATTGTTCTAATATTGAAAGGTTGTCAATGTTTATTTGAACTCCTAAAGCAGCAACTTCTTCTATTTCATTTAAAGAAACTCCGTTCGGGGTATAAATGATTGTGTGGGGTTCAAAACCAGCAGCAAGACCTAAGCGAACCTCTTGAATAGATACTGTGTCTAGACCTGCCCCTAATTTTTGAATGTAACTTAATACAGAAATATTCGAAAGTGCTTTTGTAGCATAATTCAGTTTTAAATTCTTTACACCACTAAAAGCATTGCTAAGTCTATTGTATTGGAATTTAATTTTTTCTGCATCATAAACATAAAGTGGTCCCCCAAATTGTTTAGCTATCGAAAGTAAATCTGCGTTATTCATTTTAATTTATTTTAAGCAAAAATAGAAACAATTCCATCTTCACAAAGAGATTTGAATTAATTAATTAAAAATATAAATAATTGTTATAAACACAACAAAATACTTTTGTACTTCATTGAATTTAATTGATATAACTTCTCTATTTTTGTTGGATCAAATTTTTGAATAAATGAATTTACACGAATATCAAGGAAAAGAAATTTTAGCAAGCTTTGGTGTTGCAATACAAAAGGGTATTGTTGCTCAATCTGCTGAAGAGGCTGTGTCTGCAGCTAAGGCACTAACAGAAGAAACTGGAACAGGATGGCATGTGATTAAAGCACAAATTCATGCTGGTGGACGTGGAAAAGGTGGAGGTGTCAAATTAGCAAAGAACCTTGATGAAGTTTCTTCGCTTGCTGATCAAATTATTGGAATGCAATTAGTAACACCACAAACTCCTCCTGAAGGAAAGCCAGTTCATCAAGTATTGGTTTGTGAAGATGTTTACTACCCAGGAGAATCTGAAACAAGCGAATTTTATATCTCCGTATTATTAAATCGAGCAACAGGGCGTAACATGATCATGTATTCTACAGAAGGTGGAATGGATATTGAAACTGTAGCTGAAGAAACTCCGCATTTAATTTTTACAGAAGAAATTGATCCTGCTGTTGGAATGATGCCGTTCCAAGCACGTAAGGTTGCTTTTAACTTAGGTTTAAGTGGGCAAGCTTTTAAAGAGATGACTAAGTTCATTACAGCTTTATATACTGCTTATGTGAATTCTGATTCTTCTTTATTTGAAATCAACCCGGTTCTTAAAACTTCTGACAATAAAATATTAGCAGTTGATGCGAAAGTATCAATTGATGACAATGCATTATTTAGACATAAAGACTATTTAGCTCTACGTGATATTCGTGAAGAAAATCCGATTGAAGTAGAAGCTGGTGAAGTTGGACTAAATTATGTTGATCTAGATGGTAATGTTGGATGTATGGTTAACGGTGCAGGTTTAGCAATGGCTACGATGGATCTTATTAAGCAAGCTGGAGGAGATCCGGCTAACTTTTTAGATGTTGGAGGAACTGCTGATGCTGCACGAGTTGAAACAGCGTTCCGTTTGATTCTTAAAGATCCTAATGTAAAAGCTATTTTGGTTAATATCTTTGGTGGTATTGTACGATGTGATCGTGTTGCTCAAGGAATTGTTGATGCGTACAAGAATTTGGGAGATGCTATTAATGTTCCTATTATTGTTCGTTTACAAGGAACTAACGCGGATATAGCAAAAGAACTAATCGATAGTTCAGGACTGAATGTATTATCTGCAACTGCCTTCCAGGAAGCAGCTGATAAAGTTCAAGAAGCGATCGGATAATTATCCTTTTAATATCAGTCTGATTTAATGCATACTTAATAAAATAAAAACGGCTCCTTTTAGGAGCCGTTTTTTTATATTTCTCAATAGGTATTCTTCAAAATTAATGAATACGTATTTTATTCTTGGATAATACCCTGTTTAAATTGACTTAAGGTTACTACTTTACCTCCGATGATGTAATAACTTTCATGAATGTAGTATTCATTAATATTATCTTCATCATCTGGTTCATTTACTTTAAACCCAGCCTGTACATGTTCTCCTCCTTGAGAAGGGTCTATGTCCACCGAATATGCATACATGAATTCCCAACTAACCGAAGGGTTTTCTTGTTCTAACATATTCTTAAATTCATCAAAATTTGAGGTTGTTTTACCACTTGGATCTGTAACCTTAACGGTATCCACAAAGAATTCTCTCATTGCTTCATGGTCTCTAGCAGACCATACTTTGTCCAGTGCTATTACTTGATCAATTGCTTCTTGTGTTCCTAAATGCCATTGTAAATCACTCAGGTCTGGATTGGGATGAAAACCAATCATTCTTTCTTTTGGAGTTTCAGTGTTTTGAGTGCAGGAAACGAAAATAAGCACTACTGCAAAAATTTTTAAAAAGTTTTTCATAGGTAATACATTTAGTTATGTACCTACAATATATGATTTTAAATTGTTTTTTGCAATTAAAAAATAGCAGTACTACTTTTCGTATATTTTTTTCCATAAATTCTTACCCGTAATTGCTGTGGTTGTAATGAACCCAGAAAATAAAGCCCCACCTATACCAGCAGTTACGATATCTTGCCCTGTTAGGTATAATCCTTTAATTGGAGTTCTTGGATTAAGAAATTTTTGACGGTATCGTTCGGGTGAATGTTCCAATCCATAAAGCTCACCCCGATCATAATTAACAAAATGTTTTGTTGTTAGGGGAGTAGAGAGCTCGTAGCAATCTACTTTTTCTTTTAGATGAGGAAAAATTTTAAATAAACGTTCTAAGAGACGTTGAGCAAATTGTTCTTTATAGTTTTCATAGGTTTCACCTCTTTTCATCCATTTAGTTTTCTCCCATTGCTGAAAGTTTTCATAAGGAAGTAACGTGATAATATCAATCGTACTCTTATTTGGATATCGATTGGACCAATCAGGGTCTTTTGCAGAGGGAAAAGAAATGTAAACAACCGGAAAGGGTTGTTCATTGTCTTTCAAAAATCGATCAACACAACCATCATGATCCAGGTCATCTGGATATATCCATAGATTTTTCTTTGGTAATTTTAGTTCTTCTGGTGTTCCATTGAGTCCTAGATATAAACATCCGTGGGCTACAGACGGTTTTACTTTTTTTAACTGGCTAGAGAATTCTTTGTATAGAGAATGTTCTTCAGGAATCATTTTCTTGAAGGTGTTCATAACACCTACGCCACTAATTATTAGGGGTGCGTAAAAACATTTTCCATCTTTCATTTTAACTCCTGTGGCTTTGTTTTTTTCAAGGATAATTTCATCAACTTCAGCATTGATTAATATGGTTCCTTTTGATTTTTCTATAACAGGGTCTATGGTGTTTATAATTTGTGAAGATCCACCAATTGGAAAACTACCGCCTCCGAAATAATGTTTTACGACAGAGGCGTGCATTGCAAAACTACTCTTTTTTGGTGGTAGTCCATAATCGCCATATTGAGCTGTTAATACTTTAATCAGTTCCTCATTGTTGGTTAATGATCGGAGTACTTCATAGGTTGTTTTATTAGAAAATTCCTGATAGGGCTTTTGTAGCATCCCTCCAATTAAATTTCCAACCAGTTTAGGAAGTGCTTTATTTATATAAAATTTCCCCATTGCTTTATTGGCCTTAAAAATAAGATCAACATAAGCTTTTATTGCTTTTCGCTCTTCTGGAAAATATTGAACAAGCTGTTCGATGAAATTATCTACTCCTTTTACAAAATTATATTTCTTTTCTCCAATTACAATTTGATCATAAACCTCACCCATATCTGCCCATTCAAGTTTTTTGTCTGAGATATAATCAAACATTTTACGTAAGGCACTATTTTCTTTTTGAACTTCACCGATGTAATGAATTCCTACATCCCACTCATATCCTTTTCTTTTGAATACATGCGTAAAACCTCCTGCAGTATAATGTCTTTCTAACATAAGAACTTTTTTCCCCTCCTTTGCCAAGAAAGCTGCGGTTGTTAAACTCCCCATACCGGTTCCAATGATTATTGCATCATACTGTTCTTCGAGTTCTAGAGGTTGCTTATAGGATTGAATCATAGCAGGTAGTTTAGTTTTCTAAAGCTACGTTTTTTAGAGTTTAAATCCAATGTAACGAAATTTAACTCCAAATTAATAGAGAACTAATTCTACGTTAATTGAAACAAAGAGAGGTTTTACAAAACAACTTGAACTTTCTTTTTCCACTCCCTTAAGCCGTAAATAGAGAGAGCGAAATAGAGTAGGGTTAATGCAAAATAGAAATACAATCCTTTATTTAGATACAACCCTAGGGTTACCCCATTTATTATTATCCAGTAATACCATCCGCTAAGCACTTTTTTAGCTTCTAGATAACTAGCAATAAAACTGAAAATTGTAGTAAACGCATCCAAATAAGGGTTGCTTGCTTCTGTGTATTGATCCAATACATACCCTAAACTAAAAGCTAGAATTATTCCTAATCCAACGAAAAGAAGGTGTGTTTTAGAAGCTATTTCGTTGATGGGTAATTCGCTGGAATTTTTTTTGGAGTTCCAAAGATAGTAACCATAGAAACCTATAATTACATAATAAAAATAGAGTATAGACTCTGCGTATAGTCCTATGTTATAAAATAAAAAAATGCTGACTAGAGAACCTGTTATTCCAAAAAACCAACAATAAATATTCTCTTTGATTAAGAGGAATAAAAATGTCAGACTCAGTCCAACTGCACTAATTTCTAAAAGTAAATTCATGAAATTAATGGGTTATAATTGTTCTTTTAAAGCATTAATTTCATCTCGTAATCGAGCTGCTTCTATGAAATTTAATTCTTTTGCAGCTACTTCCATTAACTTTCGAGTATCTCTTACCTTTTGTTCTATTTGTGGTTTTGTAAGATATCTTGTAGCTTCTTCTGCTGCCTTCTTGGTTTCCTTTTCTGATGCGTATGTAGCAACAGAATTTTTAGACAAAGCACTGTCTAATGATTTGTTTAGCGCTTTGGGGACCTGATTGTGCAGTTTGTTATAAGCCATTTGTTTTTCTCGACGGTACGTAGTTTGGTCCATGGTAAATTGCATAGACTTGGTAATTTTATCAGCATAAAAAATTGCAAGACCGTTTACATTTCTTGCAGCCCTTCCTACGGTTTGTGTCAACGATCTATTCGATCGTAAAAAACCTTCTTTGTCGGCATCCAGAATTGCAACCAAAGAAACTTCGGGTAAGTCTAACCCTTCTCTGAGTAGATTTACACCAATCAATACATCAAAAATTCCTTTTCTTAGATCTTGCATTATTTCTACTCGTTCCAGCGTATCCACATCACTGTGAATGTATCGACATCGGATCTGAATTCTACTCATGTATTTTGTCAGTTCTTCAGCCATTCTTTTGGTTAAAGTAGTAACTAAAGTACGTTCGTCTTTCTCCGTTCTTTTTTGAATCTCTTCAATCAAATCATCAATTTGATTTTCACTCGGTCGTACTTCAATTATTGGATCTAATAAACCGGTGGGACGAATAATTTGTTCTACAAAAACTCCTTCCGTTTTTTCTAATTCGTAATCTGCTGGAGTTGCACTAACATATAAAACCTGGTTTTGTAGACTTTCAAATTCATCAAATTTCAAAGGCCTGTTGTCCATAGCAGCAGGAAGTCTAAAACCATATTCGACTAGGTTTTCTTTTCTACTTCTATCCCCACCATACATCGCATGAACCTGAGAAACCGTCACGTGACTTTCGTCAATAACCATTAAAAAATCATCCGGAAAATAGTCTAACAAACAGAAAGGGCGTGTTCCTGGATTTCTTCCGTCTAGGTAACGGGAGTAATTTTCAATACCAGAACAATATCCCAATTCTCTTATCATTTCCAAGTCAAAGTTAGTACGCTCTTCCAAGCGTTTAGCTTCCAAATGCTTTCCGATTTCTTTAAAAAAATCAAGTTGCTTAACAAGATCATCTTGAATTGCGTGAATTGCATTTTGAAGGACATCGGGAGAAGTAACGAACATGTTTGCAGGATATATGTTTAGTTGCTCGTATTTTTCTATTCGTTCGTTTGTAATTGGGTCAAAGGCTTCTATTTCTTCAATTTCGTCTCCAAAAAAGTGAATTCTAAAAGCGGTGTCAGCATAACTGGGATATACATCTACGACATCCCCTTTTACTCTGAAGTTTCCATGTTGAAAATCAGCCATTGTTCTAGAGTATAAACTCTGAACTAGTTGGTGCAAAAATTTTGTTCTCGAAATGACTTGGTCTCGTTTTATAGAAACTACATTTTTTTGAAATTCTGCCGGATTACCAATCCCATACAAGCAAGAAACAGAAGCAATAACAATTACATCTCTTCTTCCAGATAATAACGAAGAAGTAGTACTCAATCTCAGCTTCTCGATTTCTTCATTAATGGATAAATCTTTCTCTATGTAAGTTCCTGTAACGGGGAGGTATGCTTCTGGTTGATAATAATCATAGTAGGAGACAAAATACTCCACTGCATTATCAGGAAAAAATTGTTTAAATTCTGAATACAACTGTGCAGCCAATGTTTTATTATGGGCTAAAACAAGAGTTGGTCTATTAAGTTCTTGAACAACATTTGCAACTGTGAATGTTTTTCCAGACCCTGTAACTCCCTGAAGCGTCATGTGCTTTTCTGTTTGAGAAAAACCATCTACAATTTGTTTAATTGCTGTAGGTTGATCTCCAGTTGGTGAGAATTCTGAAACTAACTTAAAAGACATAGTGTTTTTATCAAGCCCTAAATTTAAGCATTTAGAATGATTGGTGTGCTAGCAGACTCCCTTCATTTTTATTAAAAAGTTCAATAAAATAAAATAGTACCTTTGAGAAAAGATGCCCATGAAAGAAAAGCTGATTTCTAAGAAAAAACCATTTTATCCAATCTCGGAAAATTTAAATGCGTACTTAAAGCATTTCAGCCGTTGGGTATATACTCCTATTTTTTATGAAGACCTTTTGCGTTTTTCAGGGTCTGTAGTTGTTTACGATGAAAATGAAAAAGATTCCCTGTGGGTACGTGTTTATTACTCAGATACGGAGCGCAAAGAAATTGACTTTAACCTAAAGAAAGTATACGCTTTACTCCATTCAGATGGGAATGAATCTTCCATGCCTTATTTGAGTATAGATGCGATTGACTATTGTACTTTTGGTAATTCGAAACCCTTTCGAATTAAAGTTCGAAATGTTTTGAATGACAATTTCACTTATTTCTACGTAAAAAAAACAGATGCCTCTCGGGTTTATGGAATTGAGTTCGAGCATATGCTTTCACCGCATAACCTGAATTTTTTAATTAATGATTCTACTCTAATAGAAGAACATATAGCAGGAATACCAGGCGATGTTTTTATTGAAAAATATCTCGCTAAATGTACTCCGGCACAACAAGCACAAATCGCTAAAGAATATGTAAAATTTAACGAACGCTGCATGATTCGTCTGTTAGGAGATATGCGTGCTTATAATTACGTGGTGATTCCAATTCATGATTTTGATCAGGTGGTTTATAAAATCAGAGCAATTGACTTTGATCAACAAAGCTTTGAAGGGAAATTAATGGTTTATCGTCCTCAATTTTTTAAAGAAAATTTCCCAATGATATCCGTTGTAAAAGAAAAATTGTCTGAATCCTCTATCACCCAGTACAAAGTTGAAGAACGTTCTATTTTGGCAAAAAGAATTCAGAATTCCGGAACTAGATTAGATAAGCTTTTAAAAATTATGATAACAGATGAAGTTTCTATTCCAGAGAATGTAAAAAAGCTATCAAAAGAAATTTATAAATTCACAAAAGACGATGCTTTTAAGAGAAGCAACAGTATGGGAGGAATTATGCAAGCTTCGTTTGCTTATGTACTAAGAAACTATGAGAGTCTGAATATGACAAACCTAATCAATTCTAGACCCTAATAAAAGTCAGCATCATTATAGTCTTCTAGACCCTCTTCCTCTTCCTCATCCATTTCATTTTCTAAGGTACTTTCATCAGCAACAAAGTCTTTTTGAGGAGCCTCTTCAGGAACTTCCCCTTGAGCAAAAATTAAATTAGGATATAAGGTGGTTATTTCTGGTTCTCCTACTTCAATAAGCTCTACAAAAAAGGTCCATAAAGCTAGGAAGTCATAAACATAAATTAGGTGGTGATTTTCTGCAGTAAAAATAGAGTCAATTTGTTCCTGTCCCATCGGAACAATTCCTTCATCCATATCAAGCAGAGGAATTTCTTCTCCTTGCTCCCATGCTTCATTTGTTCTGTAAAAAGAAGCCATTTCGCTTCCAGCAAAACCAAATGCTTGAGCAATTGCATAATGAAAGTCCTCTAGAGTTGCAGAAGCCTCAATTTCAATATCTCTTAAGATATCTTCTTTTGCATCAAGAATAATTCTAAATCTATAGATCATGGTTGTGGGTGTTTATGTTGTGATTAAACAATTGAAGTATGAGATAAAATTGAGCTCCAAATAAAAAGGAAGCTAAAAGTAAATGAAGTGGTTGTGTTCCCATTGGGAAATCTAAATAATACATTAATATGCCTGTAAAAACCTCACAAGCAATTGTGATTAGTACCCATTTGAAAACGGGTAGATTTAATCTTATTTTACGAAAACTATAAAATAAATAACCATTGATAAGAACTACGAGTAAAGAAAAACTCCTGTGAAAATAAAATTTAAATGGCGCAGGATCTAACCATTTGGAGACTTGTGCTTCTCCAAGAAAATCTATTTGAAGATCAATAAATTGTCTTACCTGAGTACCAATTCCTATTTGAATTAACGTTAAGACTAGAGCTGCAATGGCAATTATCTTAATTCTATTACTGGTCTCTATTTCCACTTTTTTAGCAGCGGTATATTGGTATAAATAAACCAGAAGACCTACAATTATTAGTGCCATAATCATGTGTACACTAATTTTGGTTGGTAATAAATTAGAATCAACCACTGTTTTTCCAAGCCAAGCTTGGAACCCCATTCCAAAAATAATCAGTAATGAAAGTAAAGGGATTCTTTTTCTTTTTTCCCAATAACCTATGGATAAAAATCCTACAATAAGAGTAGCTAGACCCGACAATGCACCAACCAATCGATTTATAAATTCAACCCAAGTATGAAAAGCATTAAAATGTGCGTAATCGTGTTTTGTATATACTTCCCAATTCGATTCAGAATAAGTAGAAGTACTCCTAAAATCTTTTGCGGCAACTCGTAAACTTTCATTTACAATAATAACTTCCCCTTCGTTATATTCCTGGTTTTCTTTCCAGTCTAATTGACTGCGTTCGGTAGGTGGAATTAAATATCCAAAACATTTTGGCCAGTCCGGACATCCCATTCCACTTCCTGTAACTCGGACTATTGCTCCGGCAGCGATTACGGCATAAACTAATACTAGTGATACTCCAACCCAAAAGCGAAATGTTGTTTTCATATTTTTGTTATTTATCAACTAGTTTCAGGCCAAGTTTTTCACCCTCGACTTTCATTAATTCAAAAGCAGCATTTTCTTCATTTGGAATAATTCCCTCTAGAATAGCTTCTTTAATAGCTTCTTTAATTTGTCCAATTGCCTTTGAAGGTCCAAGACCAAAAGATTCCATAATTTGCTCCCCAGAAACAGGCGGCTGGAAGTTTCTTATATGATCTCGTTCTTCAACTTCTTCAATTTTTTTACGGACAATTTTGAAGTTGTTGTGATACCGTTCAAACCGTTTTGGGTTTTTGGTGGTAATGTCTGCTTCACAAAGTGTTATCAGGTCGTTGATGTGTTCTCCTGCATCAAAAATAAGTCTTCGTACTGCGGAATCTGTAACCAGATCTTCTGCTATAACGATGGGTCTAGAACTCATTAAAACCATTTTTTGAACGAATTTCATTTTTTCATTCAAAGGCATCTTCATGCGTTTAAATAATTTGAAAACCATTTTAGAGCCAACAAATTCATGCCCGTGAAAGGTCCATCCAATTTTTTTATGAAAACGTTTTGTTGGAGCTTTTCCTATGTCGTGAAGCAAGGCAGCCCAACGTAACCATAAATTATCAGTGGTTCTACAAATGTTGTCTACAACCTCAAATGTATGATAGAAATTGTCTTTATGTTTTTGGCCTTCTATTTCTTCTATTCCTTTTAATGCAATCAATTCCGGAAGTAAAAGTTCAAGTAAATTTACTTGGTCTAAAAGAAGAAATCCAAACGAAGGTTGATCACACATCATGATTTTATTGATTTCTTCAACACAACGCTCTTTTGTAATTATAGAAATCCTTTGCGCTTGTTTCTTTATGGCGTCAAGCGATTTCTTTTCGATTTCGAAGCCCAATTGAGAAGCAAATCGAATTGCTCTAAGCATACGTAAAGGATCATCCGAATAAGTCATTTCAGGCTCTAAAGGAGTTCTTAAAATACCATCTTCTAAGTCTTTAATGCCATTGAAGGGGTCCAATAGTTTTCCATATGAATTGGCATTGAGGCTAATGGCCATTGCGTTAATAGTAAAGTCTCTTCTGTTTTGATCGTCTTGTAAACTCCCTACAGACACCTCTGGATTTCTACTATCAGGAGCATAAGACTCTTTTCTTGCACCCACAAATTCTAAGCTAATGCCTTCCCATTTTAGCATGGCAGTTCCATAGGTTTTAAAAACCTGCACTTTACTTGCCTTAGGAAGTTTTTTCTGTACTTCTTTAGCGAGGGTAATTCCTGAGCCAATTACAACAAAATCAATATCAGCATTCCCTCTTTTACGGTTCAGCATGTGGTCACGAACAAACCCACCAATTGCATAGGTTTCTAATTCTAAAGCATCTGCAGTTTCGCCAACGGTTTTTAAAAGTTGGGAATTTAAGATGTCCTCAAAGCTCGTGTTCAACATACTTATGCTCTTAGCGTTTTAAAAGTTCCATCTTTTTCTACAAAGATTAAGGTCGATGGACTGGTTCTTATTTCTTCTGTTCTCAAAGTTACAACATAGTCCACACCATCCAAAATAGGTTTGTCTATTTCACTGAATGATTTCGGGCTTTCATTACCGCTAATATTAGCAGAAGTTGACACAATGGGTCTCCCAAAAGAATTTATAAGCTTTTTACAAAACTCATCTTGGACAATTCTAATCCCTACGCTTCCATCAGAAGCGGTAAGGTTTTCAGCAAGACCAACCACCTTAGGGTAGATTATTGTTGTTGGTTTAACACTGGTAGCCAGTGCTTTTATGTTATCATCGAGTGCTCCGGTTAGTTTTTCAAGCATTTCAAGGTCAGAAACCAAACAGATTAAGGCCTTAGAATCTGACCGTTGTTTTAGCTCATAAACTTTAGAGACAGCATCAGGTTGTGTAGCATCGCACCCTATTCCCCAGATTGTATCAGTGGGGTAGAGTAGGGTTTTACCCTGTTCTAAAGCTGCGCAACCTGCACTCAGAAAAGTTTTCATTTTATTCAGTTAACTATACAGCAACGTTATGCTCTCTAAGGGCATCGTTTAGAGAAGTTTTTTTGTTGGTACTTTCTTTTCTTTTCCCAATAATTAAAGCACATGGAACTTGAAATTCTCCAGCAGGGAATTGTTTTGCATAAGTTCCAGGAATAACAACAGAACGAGCAGGAACTACCCCTTTGTATTCTATGGGTTCAGCTCCAGAAACATCAATAATTTTAGTAGAAGCGGTAAGTACTACATTAGCTCCAAGTACAGCTTCACGCTCTACACGAACTCCTTCTACAACAATACATCTAGAACCTACAAATGCATCATCTTCTATAATAACGGGCGCTGCTTGTAGTGGTTCTAAAACCCCACCAATTCCAACACCACCACTAAGGTGAACGTTTTTCCCAATCTGTGCACAACTTCCTACCGTTGCCCAGGTATCAATCATGGTTCCAGAATCTACATAAGCTCCAATATTTACATAACTAGGCATAAGAATAACACCCGATGAAATGTAAGCACCTTGACGCGCTACAGCATGAGGAACAACCCGTATTCCTTTCGCAGCATAATCTTTTTTGAGAGGCATTTTATCATGGAACTCCATGGGTCCAGCATGCAAAGTTTCCATTTTCTGAATTGGAAAATATAAAACAACAGCCTTTTTTACCCATTCATTTACTTGCCATCCGTCTTCAGTAGGTTCAGCTACACGAAGTTCACCTTCGTCTAATTGTTTGATAATGAATCGGATTGCGTTTTGCGTTTCTTCTTGCTCTATAAGACCTCGATCTTCCCAAGCTGCTTCTATAATTTCTCTCATTAGATGGATGTTAAAATTTTGCACAAATTTAAGCTTTTAACTCGACTTTATTTAGTTTTTTTATACGAACCCAAGTAGGAGACGTATATTTGCACATGCCAGAAATTATAGCAATCGATTTTGGAACGAAGCGCACCGGAATAGCCGCTACAGATCCGCTGCAAATTGTAGCCTCTGGGTTGACTACTATTCCTACGCAAGAAGTAATCCCTTTTTTATTGGATTACCTTAAAACGCACGACGTTTCAACCTGTGTTTTAGGGCAACCAAAAAGACATGACGGTTCGTTATCGGAGGTGGAAGAGGAGATTAAAAAGTTCATCTCTGCTTTAGAGAAGAAAATTCCAAGTTTGAAAGTTGAGCGTCACGACGAACGATTTACATCAAAAATGGCTTTTCAAACCCTATTAGATTCTGGAATTGGAAAAAAGAAAAGACAAGACAAAGGATTGATTGATAAAATAAGTGCAACCCTTATCTTGCAGTCTTATTTGGAATCAAATAATAATACTAGTTTATGATTTTACCTATAGTAGCCTACGGAACCCCCGTATTAAAAAAACAAGCAAAGGACCTCAGTTCAGAATATCCAGAACTGGATAAACTGATTGAAAATATGTGGGAAACCATGTACGAAGCAAACGGCGTTGGTTTAGCTGCTCCACAAGTTGGACTCGGAATTCGACTTTTTGTTGTAGATGCTTCTCCATTTGCTGATGATGAAGAGCTCACAGAAGAGGAGCAAAAACAACTTACAGGTTTCAAAAAAGTATTCATCAACCCTCAAATTGAAGAATCTGGAGAAGAATGGGCTTTTAGCGAAGGATGTTTGAGTATTCCAGATGTTCGCGAAGATGTTTACCGTCAGGAAGAAGTAAAAATTAACTACTTTGACGAGAATTTTGAAGAACACACAGAAACTTATACTGGGCTTGCGGCACGAGTGGTACAGCATGAATACGATCATATTGAAGGGGTTTTGTTTACGGACAAACTTTCCCCACTTAAAAAAAGACTAATCAAAGGAAAATTAAATAATATTGCTAAAGGAAACATTCAAGTGGATTACAAAATGCGCTTTCCATTAGCTTCAAAAAAACGATTAATATAACTATGGAATTAGATAAAATTATAGCAATTTCAGGACGCCCAGGGCTTTTTGAAGTTCAAATTCAAACGAGAAGTGGTTTTGTAGCTCATTCACTTGTTGATGGGAAACGTATTTCTGCAAGTATAAGAGATCAAGTGAGTTTACTTTCTGAAATAAATATCTATGGGTTGCAAGCAGAAGTTCCTTTGGCCGATATATTTCAGAAAATTCTAAAAAAAGAAAACGGAGCAATTTGTTCTGTCAAACCAAAAGCTCCAGCTACCGATTTAGAAGCTTTTTTCTTCGAGGTGTTCCAAGATTACGATGAAGATCGGGTATATCCGAGTGATATTAAGAAAATTATACAGTGGTATAATATACTAGTAGAAAAAGGGCTTTTAGTTGCAGAAAAAGAACCCGAAAAAAAAGCACCTACACAAAAAAAAGAAGCAGCTAAAAAAGACTAATGAACTCTAGAGCTCAACAATTAGAAGCACTCGATCGCTTGCTTACCATCATGGATGAACTCCGGGAACAATGTCCTTGGGATAAAAAGCAAACATTCGAGTCTTTACGTCACCTAACCATTGAGGAAACCTATGAGTTGAGTGATGCAATAATTGAGCGTAACCTAGAGGAAGTAAAAAATGAGTTAGGAGATTTATTACTCCACCTCGCTTTTTACTCGAAGCTGGGAAGCGAAGAAAAAGCATTTGATATCGCAGATGTAGCAAATTCTATTTCAGAAAAATTAATTCACCGGCACCCACATATTTATGGGGATGTTACCGTTCAAGACGAAGAAGAGGTAAAAAAAAATTGGGAAGCCCTCAAGTTAAAAGAAGGGAAGTCGTCGGTTCTAGAAGGCGTTCCAAAAGGCCTTCCTTCTCTAGTAAAAGCGCAACGTATTCAGGATAAAGTTGCTGGCGTTGGTTTTGACTGGGAGCATCCGGAGCAAGTCTGGGAAAAAGTTCAAGAAGAATTAGCAGAACTTAATGCTGAGGTTCAGAACGGAACCAAAGAACAAATCGAATCTGAATTTGGTGATGTTCTTTTTTCAATGATCAACTACGCCCGTTTTCTTAAAATAAACCCAGATACAGCCTTAGAACGAACCAATCAGAAGTTCACAAAACGTTTTCATTATTTAGAAAAAAAAGCTGCAACCACAGGAAAAAAACTTCATGATATGACCCTGGAGGAAATGGATGTTATCTGGGAAGAATCTAAGAGGGAGGATTAGGGTTTATTCTTCATCTAACTCTTCAGTCAAAGATTGTTCTTGACTCTTTTTCAACTCCCGTCCAAGTGCTTTAATCTGATTTACCTTAGTTTTCCAATTCTCTATTTTATTGGTCAGTAATTCAATCTTAGAATTTACTTCCTGAACAACAGGATTGTCAGCAGATGTATTACTAAAAAAGGCAAGATTATTCTGAAGCTGAATCAATTCATTTTTAGATTCTTCAATCTTTTTGTTTAATAAAACATGTTCTTTATTCAACCCTTCTTGGTTGTCTTTTAGAAGCATCATATCGGTTTTAAAAAGAGCAGCTGTTTTTTCTTCACCTTTGAGTTTGGTGTGCTTCCAAAGTCCTTTTAGGAATTCTATATATTCTTTATGAGTCGAATTTTTCACTCCCTCTGAAGGAGTTCCTATTTCAGTCCAATGTTTGAATGCATTTTCTATGTACTCAAAAAGTTCCTCCGTTTCTGTAGGTGCTTTTTGAGTTTTTAAATCCTGAAAATAAGCACGTTTTGCTTTTAATATTGCTTGGTCTTCTATGCTGTATGCTTCTTCTTTATTTTTTAGTCTAGCGAAATAGGTGTCGGTTGCAGTTTTGAATTCTTCCCAAAGTAAGTTGGACTGTTTTCTGGATATTCTTCCGGTTTTCTTCCAAGCAACTTGGATTGCTTTCATTCGACCAATATAAGACCTCCAGTCAGAGCTTTCTAAAATAGTTTTAACCTCTGTTATTAACTGTTTTTTCTGATCTATATGTTTTTTTTCTTCCTGCTTTTGGTTTTTATAAAACTCATTTTTTTTCTGATTAAAGTTTTTCAAAGTTAATCGAAACTCATTCCATATCGCTTTGTTCTGAGCTCTTGGAATTCTCCCAACGTTGTGAAATTCTTCTTTGAGTACAGCTACCTTTTTTAAAGAATTTTGCCACGCATTATGATTTGCTGGATGGTCTGTGTAAAGTTTAATAATAGCTTCTAAGATTGCTTTTTTTCTTTCGAAATTTTCAATCAATATCGCATCTATGTTTTTGTTGTATTCATTTTTGCGATCATGAATTTTTGATGTAGCTTCTTGAAAACGATTCCATAGAATTACTTTGTGCTCTGCAGCAACTGGACCTAAGTCATTTTTCCATTGTCGGTGAAGAATGTTAAGCTCTCGTACTGCAACCACAACATCGGGGTTCTCTACTAAGGCTTCTGCTTTTTCAATAAGCTTCAGTTTTTCTTCGTAGTTGTGTTTAAAATCCTTATCACGAAGTGCACGGTCTAAGTGTAAAAAGTCATAAAATCGTTTTACGTGATGTTTATACGTTTCCCACACATTATTAGTCTCCGCTCTAGAAACGGTTCCTGCTTGATGCCATTCTTCCTGTAGGGCTCTAAATTCTTTGTAGTTATTTGAATTATTTTCGTTCGTTCCAATTAACGCTTTAATTTTTTCAATGATCTCTAAACGTTTCTCCAGATTTTCTTTCTGGTTTTTTTCTTGAGATTTATAGTGGCTGCTTTTGTTTGTTTTGTATTCACGAACAAGCAGACTAAATTCTTTTTTGTAATTGGGACTGAATTCAAAGTCGAGGTCGTTACCCTCTAACGCAATAAATTGTTTCTTCTTTTCATTGTAGATTGCCCCAAAACGATTTTCAAATTGTGTGATAACTTCTTGTATTTCTTTTCCAGACTTCATCCAATTATCTGCCTGGACCATATTTTTTAAAATACCAGGATAGTCGATAAGTTCGAGTGTGTCAAATTGAATAGGGGCTTGTGTAGGTTCAGATTCAGTTACAGCTTGAGATTTTTCCTTTTCTTGATCTATCTTTTTGCTTGTGCTGATTTCAGAAGCTTCGTTGATCCCTTGTTCTAATCCAGATTCATTAGGCTCAGTTGATTTTTCCATCATCAGTTTTATTTATGAATAGCTTTGTGCAATTCATGTATATTAATTTCAGGTAAAATTTACGAAAAAATAAGCTAATCGTTCATATTGTTCCAGATATTCCACGATTTTTCAGCTTGTTGTTCTAACATAAAATATCCATTTTGGATTGTAGCTCCTCTTTTTAAACCCTCATTTAAGAATAGGGATACTTCAGGATTGTAAATTAAATCAAACAAGAAATGTTTATCATGTATTAAATCAAAAGGAATTGCTGGTGCCTGATCTACTGCTGGGTGTGTGCCCAAAGGCGTGCAGTTTATTATTAATAAATGGCTATTCATTAGGTCTTGATTGATATCGTTATAATGAATTTGGCCTTCTTTTGGATTTCTAGAAACAAATAAAGTTTCTATTTCCATCTCACCCAAGACATATTCAATAGCTTTTGAGGCTCCTCCAGTCCCTAAAATAAGCGCTCGAGTAGCATGGTTATTCCATTTAAGACCCAATGCTTGTTTAAAACCAAAGGCGTCAGTATTGTGTCCTTCTGTTTTTCCGTTTTCTAATAATTTAACGGTGTTTACAGCACCGATTATCTTTGCGTCTTCTGATAACTGATCGATGTAGGGAAGTATCGCTTCTTTGTATGGAATTGTTACGTTCAGTCCACCTAGATTTTTAGATTTTAGAACCGCTTTAATTTCATCTATAGTTTGTAAATCAAAATTTTCATAACTACAATTTGTTATGTTTTCTTTTTTGAATTTTTCAGCAAAATAAGAACGTGAAAAAGAATATTCAATCTCTTTTCCTACCAATCCATAGCGTTTATTTTGTTGTTTTTCTTTTTCCATATATTTCTAATAGTGTAACAATTCCAAACCCTAAAAGTATGAAAATGATTACGTAGATGTTTTCTAATTCGGATAGATTTGGTAAAAATAATTCTTGTGTTCCAGTTTTTATTATTTCACCCGAATCATCTACAGTTCTTTTCCACGGCCAGGTAACCCCGAGAGATCCTATAATAAAACCGATCAATACCGCTGTTACTTTTTGAGGGTACCGTTTTAACATCCATTTTAAGGCTTTTGAAAAAACAAGTAATCCCGTGATGGACCCAAGGGTAAAGGTCGACATTATTACCAACAAACTCATTCGAGCCTCATTTTCTAAAAAGCTAAAATCGAATAATAAAATCTCTTTAAGGGAATAGTATAATGCGTTTACTGAATCGATTAGGAGTAATTTATAGTTCCCTAAAACTAGAATTATAAAAGAACCAGAGAGCCCTGGCAATATCATTCCCGAAATACTAATCATTCCGCAAAAGAACACAAATAGTAAATTTTGGTTTTCTTGTCCAGGAGTCAAAAAAGCAACTGTGAGTCCAAACGAAACACCGACTAATGTTAACAGATATTCGAACATAGAATACTTCTTAACTTCGATCCAAATGAATAAAACAGAGGCTATGATCATCCCAAAAAATAGGCCCCAAACTTGTTGTGGATAAATTTGGATGAACCGATCTAAAATAAGAGAAACACTAAAAAAGCTGATGATTACACCACCAAAAAGAAGGGTCAAAAACGACCCGTTGATATGCTTGTAAAATGCCTTGAAGTCTCTTTTTAAAAAGAAAGAAAGAGCTGTTTTGTCAAATCTAGAAAAAGAATAAATCAATTCTTCGTAAAAACCTGCAGCTAAGGCAACAATACCGCCAGAAACACCGGGTATTTTGTTGGCAATACCCATAGCGATTCCTTTTAGAATAAGGATTAGTTTTTGAGCTTTGGTGTTATTGGGTTGCATTATTTTCTTTACTAGAATTACGTTCTAGGAAATATAGAAAAAGAAATCCTAAGCTCATTAAAGTAAAGGCAATAATTGTATGAGACTCCCCATCGAAATTCCATGGGGTTGTATATTCTGTTTTTAGTGCAATTTTTTTGGTTTCTGAAATAGTTTCCCATTGAACTACTTTTTGCCAAGGCCATATTTTGGGGAGTGCTCCCATCATGAACCCAATAAGAACCATTAAAGTTTCTTGTTTTTTATGATTAAAAAGCCACTTTAATATTTTCGAAAACGCTTTAAGACCCACAATAATTCCAAATCCAATTGCAGCGAGTCTTGAATAAATTAATAGGAAATTTTCCCAATCAAAATTTAATAAAGCCAAGATGCTGTTTTTTGAGGTGTAAATAACGGTTTCGTAAGCTCCCAGTAAGATATAAATAAATGAGCCTGAAATACCCGGAAGGATCATTGCAATGATCGCAATCATGGAGCAGAAGAATAGATAAGCAAGACTAATTTCTCCTCCTTTTGGAGTTATTTGTGTTATACTGAAAGCAATTATAAGCCCAATAAGCAGAAATAAAATTGACTTTATTGAATTGGGTTTGTATTGTTTTAATAAAAGAAGAATACTGCTTGTAATTAATCCGAAAAAAAACGACCATACAGGAATCGGATATTCATTTAATAAATGGTGTATTAATCCCGAAAAAAGGACAATACTAGTACCAATTCCAAGGAGGAGTGGTAGGAGAAATTTTCCGTTTATTTTATTCCAGAACGAGTTAAATCCTTCTTTTTTTAGGGTGGAAAGAGCTTTTAAATTTAAGTTATCAATCGAGTTGATTAATTCTTCATAAATTCCAGTAATGAGTGCAATTGTACCACCAGAAACTCCCGGAATAACATCGGCGATTCCCATGGTCATGCCTTTTAAAAAGACTTTTAATTTTGTATTGGAATTGTTTTTCAAAAAAAGAAAATTAATTTCTTATGCTAAGAAATGTTGAAAATTGATTTGAATTCAGGGAAAAACTTTAATAAACTATCAGCAGGTTCTTTTTTGTTTTTTTTGAGATCTTGAATGAAATAATCGGCTTCATTTAATCTGCTAATTCTTCTATAACTTCCGGCAATTCTGAAATCAATCTCCGAAGCCTCCGGATAGAATTCTTTCGCCTGGTGACCAATTTTAATTAGCTTCTCCCACTCGTTTAAAAAGATTAAAGTATTCATCCACTCAATCCATATTTCGAGTTCATAATTTCCAAGTTCAATTGTGTTTTGATATGCAATCTCAGCTTCAGTGTAATGACCTAAAGTTTGTAATAAAAGAGCATTTCTTTTGTTATAACCCACGCTGCTGCTGTTTATCAGAAGAGCTTCTTTTGTGAAATACAATGCTTTCTCGATATCTTCACTGTAGATGTAAAAATCAATTAATGCAATCCAACTTTTTTCACTCGAGGGATCTTCTTGAACCGATTTTTTAAAATATTGCAATGCTAAGATGTCGTTTCCTAAGGTTTGATGACAGTGACCTATTCTGAGGTAAGCATAGGAACTGGGATCATCTAGTTGATTTGAAATTTGATAGTTTTCAATTGCTTCGTTGTGACGACCTAGTTTTTCTAGCACCTTTCCTTTTTCAATGTAAGCTCCTGTAAAACGGTCTTCAGAAATAATTGCAAAATCAAAGGCACTTAAAGCTTCTTCATTTCGATCTAAATTTAAATACTGTTTCCCGATTTCATGCCATGCAATTTCGTTGTATGGGTTCTTTTCTAGGATTGAGTTCAGTACGCTTATTGCTTCTTCGTATTCTTTTAAATATTCTAAGCAATACAATAGGTTGTACATTACTTGATAATCTTGAGGATCTTCAACTAAACATAATTTGAAGTTTTCTTTTGCATTTTCATAATCTTCCAGCACCATATATTCCATCCCAAGAAGACACCATATTTCGGTCAATTCGTCTGCGTATTGTAACGATTCAATAAGTAATTCAATCGCTTTTGCGTGTTCCTTATTTTTAGAATAAATGGTAGCTCGTTGAACAAATATTTCTTGATTTTGAGGATCTAATTCTTCAATTACATCAAGTAACAATTTAGCTTGTTCATCAGCTCCGTCAAAAATCAAAAGCTCAGACTTTAGGAGGAGTAAATCGCTGTGAACCGGGTGTTGTTTTGTAGCTAAGTGAAGTGCTTTTTTTGCTAAATTAATTTCACCAGAATCTATGTAATATTGAATTATACATTCAAAATCTTCAGCATCAAAGAAGTACACCTCATTTGTTTTAAGCATTTGCTCAAATCTTGGAATGGGTGAGTCGGAATTTTCTGGGAACTGATTCTTCATAGACTAATTTGTAACTTATTATTAAAGTTAATACAGAAGTTAGCTTTTGTTTAGCCTTCTAAGAGATTGTTTTTAACAAAGTAATTAACAGTTTAGGAATTAATACCTTCCAAAACTTCATTAATTATAGCACATCCTTTTTTGATTTCTTCCTCTGAAATAGTCAATGGCGGAGATATTCTAACCGCTTTTTTTTCCCATAATAACCAGAATAATATCAGCCCTTTTTCCATGCACCCTAATACTACTTTATTTGCAATTTCTTCGTTTTCAAATAGGGGAGCTAGCATTAAACCAGTTCCATTAATTTGTTTTATGGCAGGGTGTTTTAATAAGCTTCTAAATAGGTTTTCTTTTTCTTTTACCTGTTCAATTAATTTTTCTGACTTTAGAGTTCTCAGTGTTGCTAGCGCCGAGGCTGCAACTAAAGGATTTCCTCCAAATGTTGTGATGTGTCCTAATTTTGGATTTTCTGTCAGCTGCATCATTTTGTCAGAAGAACTACTGAACGCCCCTATAGGTAATCCTCCTCCCATTCCTTTTCCCATTACAAGAATATCTGGGACTACATCAAACTGTTGAAATCCAAAAAGACTTCCTGTTCTTCCAAATCCCGGTTGGATTTCGTCTAGTATTAAAAGAGCTCCAACTTCTTCACATCTTTTTTTAACCTGTCTTAGGTAATTGTTTTCCGGAAGAATAAATCCTGCACCTCCTTGAATCGTTTCTAGTAGTACAGCAGCTGTTTTTGAGGTGATTTTTTTTAAATCTTTTTCGTCGTTAAATTCAATAAACGATACTCCTGGGAGTAAGGGTCGGTAAGCTTTTTTTTGTTCTTCAGCTCCCAGTAAGCTCAGTGCACCGTGGGTGCTTCCGTGGTAGGCTTTGTTTGCAGAGATAAGCTCTCCTCTTCCTGTAACTCGTTTGGCTAGTTTTAATGCCCCTTCAATCGCTTCCGTCCCTGAATTTACAAGATAGGTTACGCCAAGACTTTCTGGTAATTCTTGTGCAAGTTCTTTCGCTAAATTTACTGCGGGTTCTTGTGCAAATTCCCCATATACCATTACGTGTAAATAGCGTTCGCTTTGGTTTTTTATAGCTTCGACTATATTGGGGTGGCAGTGTCCTAGGCTGCATGCAGAAACTCCAGCAACAAAATCTAAATACGATTTACCACTGCTATCATAAACATAACTTCCTTTTGCATGATCTATTTCTATACCGAGTGGGTAAGGAGTAGTTTTTGCTTGATAGGTAAGAAAGTCTCTGTGAAGTGTTTTCATTCTTTTAAAATTGTAACTTCTGGAATTTCTGTTTTTTCTGGACCAAATAAATCCTCAAATGTTTCTGGCCTTTCATTTATTCTCCAAAGAAAACCTTTTAGTTTTCTTAGATTTCGATCTATTTTTTCTTCAGGGAAAACCTCTCCGTCTGGACTTACATAAAATGAAATTTCATTTATTTCGTTGTTGTCGAATACAATATCGAGCGCACTACAGATTGTTTTATTAATCCCGATGAGTTCACCAGAATCCGAATAGAGATAATAAATAACCATAGTGTTTTTTACTACGTCTAGGTTTTTAAGTGCTCCGTCATGGAAGTCTCCATAAAGTTCACTTCCAATGATCTGGTTATATCCATCCGAACTAAGGGAGTCTTTTTCTATTATAAATGCATTTCCGAAAATCTGAAGAGAATCGAGTTTTTTCTCTCCTTTTTCTGTTTTTAAGTAAATTACCTCTCCACTCATTTGGCTTGCACCAAACCATAAAACAGGGTTCTTGGAATTTTTGTCATCGTCACTTAAAATTTGTTCTTCTTTTTTAGATAAAGGTCTTTTGTGTAATTCAATCTTTCCAATTTTATCATCAAGATATAAAGAGTCCGATTTCCCTCTAATGTCTGACTTCAATATTTTTACATTATAATACCCTCTTAAAACGCGATGTTCTGCTGGTCCTGTTCCAACGAGTGTGTCTGCTTTAATGAACAAAGAATCTTTTTCAAGAATATTTATTGCATATGCTTTTCTTGTAATAATTGCGGAATCTTTTGCTTTAAAAATTTCGGCATAATTCCCGCGAATTATCGAATTATTAATGGTATCCGTTATAGAGACAAAGTCTGTTGCAGCTGCATATTCCCTTTCATTTTCAAAATATAGACTGTCTCCTTCAATAATTTTTTCGTTATAGTTAATCAATGCATTTTGTCTGAAATTCCCTTGCTGAGTTTCCATGTTATAGAATCCTCGTTCGCAATAAATATCATAGTCAGCACCAATTATCTTGGTAGGACCGTAGAGGAAAGCTTTGTTACTTTCTGTAAAATAATCAAGTTGTGCTGAAGTAACCTTATATTCTGGATTGTCTATGCGAACATTAGAAATGAAACGATATTTCTTTTCATTCATAAAATATTTTCCGCGATTACTTTTTAAAACACTACTGCTGTCGACTATAGTTCCTGGGGTTTCATAATAAGCAATGTTCTCGACGCGATCCAGATAAAGTGTATCTGTTTCTAGCGTCATATCGGGTTGTTTTAGAAAAACATTTCCCCAAGCTTTTGCAAATCCTTTTTTCCCATCATATTCTAAATAATCACTGGTCATCCTTAAGGTGTCGCCTTGAGTAAAAACAACAGCACCACTTGCTTCAAAAAAATTTCTCTTTGAATAAAAAAAAGAGGTATTGGATTTAATCAAGGCCCCTTTATGGAATAAATGAACTCTTGTATCTCCTTTTTTTAAAAGTATGTTTGCTCCAGGATATTGAGCTTCATCTTTTTCGAAAGATCCCGCTTGCCTTATTTCAACAATTCTAGATTCTTGAGCAGATAAGAGTCCTACCCAAAAACCAATCATTAGAATTAAAACAAGTGTTTTCGGATTTTTCAAGATATTTATTTAAATTTCCTCTTAGCGGAAAATAGTTTGTTTACGATCTGGACCTACTGATACAATTTTAATAGGGGTTTCTAATTCCTTCTCTAAATAAGCAATATAATCGTTAAAAGCCTTTGGGAATTGATCTTCAGCAGTTAGTTCCGTTAAGTCTTCTTTCCATCCTTCCATTTCAATGTATTCTGGAGTAACATGCTCAGGATCAATACTGAAAGGGAAGTGTTTTATAGAACCGTCTTTTGTTTTGTAAGAAGTACACACTTTAATTTTTTCAAATCCAGAGAGAACATCTCCTTTCATCATCATTAATTGGGTAACTCCATTTACGCGAATTGCGTATTTAAGGGCAACTAGATCGATCCAACCACAACGTCTCGCTCGTCCTGTAGTTGCTCCAAATTCCATACCCACGCGACCCATTGTTTCTCCGTCTTCATCAAAAAGTTCAGTAGGGAATGGTCCACTTCCAACTCGTGTTGTATAGGCTTTGAATATTCCAAATACATCTCCGATGGCGTTAGGAGCAACTCCTAAACCTGTACATGCACCCGCAGCTGTGGTGGTAGATGAAGTGACAAATGGGTAAGTTCCAAAGTCAATATCTAATAGAGAACCTTGTGCTCCTTCTGCTAAAACTTTCTTCCCTTCTTTTATTGCCGTGTGTAGTAAATTTTCACTATCAACAAAAGGTAGTTTTTTTAGTTCTTCAATTGCCTTAAAAAACACTTCCTCAAGAGCAGCCAAGTCGAATTCAATTAAACCTTCGAAAGAGCTCAACATTTTTAAATGCTTTTGCTTTAAATTTTCATAACGGTCTTTCCAATCGGGTAAAACAATATCTCCTACACGAATACCGTTTCTCCCGGTTTTATCCATGTAAGTAGGTCCAATTCCTTTAAGAGTTGATCCAATTTTAGCCTTCCCTTTTGAAGCCTCCGATGCCGCGTCTAATAAACGATGCGTCGGGAGAATAAGGTGTGCTTTTTTTGATATGAACAATTTGTTTGGAAAATCTATATTGAATGGTTCAAGCTTATCTATTTCTGTTTGAAAAATTACCGGATCAATTACGACTCCATTACCAATAAGGTTAAGAGCCGTTGGGTGAAATATACCAGAAGGGATTGTATGTAAAACGTGAGAAAATCCATCGAATTTTAGCGTGTGCCCAGCATTTGGACCTCCTTGAAAACGTGCTATAATATCGTAATTTTTGGTAAGGACGTCTACAATTTTTCCTTTCCCTTCATCTCCCCATTGGAGACCTAATAATAAGTCAATAGACATAGTCTGTTCTAGTTATATTTATGATTCTTTTTTTGTGCCGTAAAAGTATAAAGAATGATGATGAATATCAACATTAAAGACCTCTTCAATTGTTTTTTTTATACTTTGAATTCTTGGGTCACAAAATTCTTTTACTTCACCAGTATCTGTTAAGATAATATGATCGTGTTGTTTGTCGAAAAATGACTTTTCGTATTGTGCTTGGTTATTTCCGAACTGATGCTTTCTTACAAGTCCAGAATCAAGTAACAATTCGATTGTGTTGTAAAGAGTAGCTCTACTTACTCTGTAATTTTTATTTTTCATCATGATGTACAATGATTCAATATCAAAATGATCATCGTGGTCATAAATTTCATGAAGAATTGCAAAACGTTCAGGTGTTTTACGATGCTTGTTTTTATCCAAAAATTTGATAAACACACCCTTAACTACATCTTGAGGATTTTGTGTTTCAGTCATAATCATGATTTAGGTTACAAATGTATTGTTTCTTTAACTAATCTCGGGTAACTTTTTCAATTCCATTTATTTTTAATAGATTATTTACAAGTTTTTCAAGTGTAGCTTTGTTTTTAACGCGTACACTTATCCCTCCGCTAAATAATCCATCGTCCGTATCAAAATTAATTTTGAAGATATCAACATTCATATTATTCGATATAACACGTGTTACTTGATTTACAAGACCTATTTGGTCAATACCACTTAATTTTAGCTTTGCGCTGAACTGTTGCTCCGAAGAATCTACCCACCAAGCCGGAAGAACTCGGTATGCAAAATTTGATTGAAGTGATAATGAATTTGGGCAGTCGTTTCTATGAACTTTAATACCTTCATTTATTGTTAAAAAGCCAAAAACTTTGTCTCCAGCAATAGGGTTACAACATTTTGAAAGAGAATAGGGGAGTTCTTCCTTGTCTTTACCAAAAAATAACTTATCGTATTTTGAAGTAAACTCATCTCGATCCCGTATATTCTTTCGAGCTGTAGCGGTCATCCTCTTTTTAATGAAATTAAAAAAGGTGTTGTTGTAACTCGCTGCAAACTCCTTAAGTTTTTTGTTGTCTAAAGTTCCAATACCTACTCTGTAAAATAAATCTAAACTTGTATTAACCTTGAAGTACAATACCAGTCTCCTAATTGTTTTATCATTAAGAGTAATTTTTAGTTGTTTTAGTTTCCTTCTAAGCAACTCTTTTCCGTCCTCAGATATTCTCCTTTTTTCTTCGTTTAGAGCTGTTTTAATACTTGCTCTAGCACGGGATGTTATTACGTGATCCAACCAGTTTGCAGTTGGTTTTGAGTTTTCTGAAGTTATTATTTCAACATTTTCTCCACTTTTAAGTGTTCTACTTAAGGGTACTAATTTTCCATTAATTCTCGCTCCTCTTGCCTTAGCTCCCACTTCTGTGTGAATACTGAATGCAAAATCTAGAACCGAAGAACCATTGGGTAAGGATTTTAGCTCCCCTTGAGGTGTAAAAACAAAAATCTCCTCGGAATATAAGTTTAGTTTAAAGTCTTCGACAAAGTCTACTGCGTTTCCTTCTTTATTCTCTAATACTTCTTGTATGCGGTTCAGCCAAACATCGATTCCACTTTCTTTTTGTTCTCCTTGTTTGTATCTGAAATGGGCTGCATATCCTTTTTCTGCAATTTCATGCATTCGTTCGGATCGGATTTGTACTTCTACCCATTTGTTATTTGGTCCCATTACGGTTATGTGTAACGATTCATAACCATTTGACTTAGGCGATGAAATCCAATCTCTTAGTCTCGTTGGGTTGGGTGTAAAGTGGTCGGTTATGATAGAATAAATCTTCCATGCTAAGAATTTTTCGTTCTTAGGGGTTGATTTATAAACAACACGAATTGCAAATTTGTCAAAAACTCCTTCATAAGGAATGTTTTGTTTTTGCATTTTTTTATGGATAGAAAAAATAGATTTGTTCCTCCCTTTGATGAAATACTTTAAACGTTCCCCATTGAGTGACTTCTCGATAAAGGTGGAGAAATCTTTAATGTATTTTTGTTGCTCCTCTTGACTTTCCTCAATTTTATTTTTAATTGCATCAAATCGAAGGGGCTCGGTATACTTTAGACTCAGATCCTCTAGTTCTGTTTTAATATTATACATTCCTATTCGGTGCGCAATAGGAGCGTATATGTAGAGTGTTTCGGAAGCAATCTTGACCTGTTTGTATTCAGGCATTGCGTCCATGGTTTGCATATTGTGTAAACGATCTGCAATTTTTATAATAATTACCCGGATATCATCATTTAATGTAAGTAACATTTTTCTGAAATTCTCAGCTTGCAGTGAGATGTCCGTATCTTTTTTTAAGTGCGAAATTTTGGTAAGTCCGTGAACAATTTTGGCTACTGTATTTCCAAAAAGACGTTCTATATCGTTTAGGGTGTATTCTGTGTCTTCAACAGTGTCATGAAGAAGCGCTGCTGCAATTGAGGTTGCGTCCAATCCTATTTCTGAGGCTACAATTTTAGCAACGGCAATGGGATGAAAGATATAAGCTTCTCCAGATTTTCTTCGCTGTTCTTTATGTGCGTCAACAGCGGTATCAAAAGCTAAACGAATCAACTTTTTATCTTCTTCATTTAGTTGTAAGTAGCTAATCCTTAACAGTTCCTTGTACTGCTTAGCAATTTCCTTATTTTCTAACTGTTCGTCTATAATCATTATAATGTTAAATTACATAAACTAATTTAGCTTTTGAAATTTTTCTCATAAGTTTCTTTGACGAACTGCTTCAAAAAGTATAATTCCAGCTGCAACAGAAACATTTAAAGAATCGTTTACTCCTTGCATTGGGATGATGATGTGGTGCTCACTTTGACTTAACCAAGCGTCTGTTAATCCTTGATCTTCTGTTCCTACTGCTATAGCGGTTGGAATGGTATAATCATGATTGACATAAGAAGTTGCATTTTCTGAAAGTGCAGCGCTCAATAGTTTAATGTCCTTGTCCTTTAAGAACTGAATTAGTTCTTCATTTGATGTAATTGCGATGGGTATTGAAAATAAACAACCTACGCTAGATCGGATAACATTAGGATTGTAGAGCTCTGTTTTTGGGTCTGTAATGATTAGAGCATCTATGTTTCCAGCGTCTACAGTTCTTGCTAATGCACCTATATTACCGGGTTTTTCTGGAGCTTCTGCAATTAAGATTAAGGGATTTTCGTTTAAAAGTAAATCAGACAGTTTATGTTCTTTTTTTTGAGCTATTGCTATTATTTCTGATGTTGATCGATAGCAAAGTGTTTTGAAAATAGGAGCTGCAACTTCAGAAATAATTAGTTCATTAGAACCCATTGAATCAATAACTCGTTCTGTTTGATCAGAACGAGTATGATCCGTTATAAAAATTTCATCGAAGTGATAACCTGCTTTAATTGCATAATTAAGTTCTTTAGTCCCTTCAATTACAAATTGGTTATGCTCTGCTCTTTTTCTAGCTTTTTCTTGTAGACCTTTTAGTCTTTTAATTTGTGGATTTTGAGAACTAGAAATGTATTTCATTTACTTTCTGGAATATTTCTCCATGTATCTTTTCCAAAGTTCTGTTTGATGAGTTTCGAGAGACAAATCTCTACCTCCAATAAATGCGTGGCTTAGTTGGTTTGTTCTCATGTCAAGAGCATCTCCAATCGAAATGAATAATGTAGCATCTTTTCCGACCGTTAAGCTTCCTAAACGATCATCAACTCCGATTATTTTGGCTGCATTTAGCGTGATCATTTCAACTGCTTTTTCTTTTGGAACTCCGTATGCAGCAAAACTACCTGCGTAAAAAGGAAGATTACGAGTATTCATACGTTCCATTCTACCGCTAACATCAATTGTAATTAATAAGCCAGCATCCATAAGAATTTTTGCCATTTTGAATGGTAGTTTAACATCTTGATCTTCTTCGGTTGGAAGTCGATGTGGCCTTGATAAAACTACGGGTATCTCATGCTTTTTTAATAAATCACTCACTTTATGAGCTTCGTTTCCACCTACTAAAACAATTTTTTTAATCGCATGTTCTTTTAAGAACTCGATGCCATCTACAATTTCTCGTTGACCGTTTGCATGTAAATAAACCGTTTGATTTCCATTAAAAGCATTTTTCATTGCTGCAAATGGTAGATGTTTAACTTCATTTGCTTTTTTGTTGTAAGCTGCAGATTCTGTTAAGAATTGTCCTAATGATTTTATCTTTTCCTCATAGCTTTTTTTATTATACTTTAAACTACTTGGACCAATTCTCCAACTATATGTATATGCCCTTGGCCAATTAATGTGCAAGCCTTCATCTGTTAGAAGAGCAGCATCTTCCCAGTTCCATGCGTCTAATTTTACGACAGACGAACTACCGGCAATAACACCTCGATTAGGAACTACTTGTGCTGTTAATATTCCGTTAGGGCGTAAACTTTCTACTACTTTAGATTCAGCATTATAAGCTATAATAGTTCTAATGTGGGGTAGATATTCACCAATTTCATTTAAGTCATTTGTAGGTCTAATGGCGTCAATTTCTACCATCCCTACCGTGCTATTAGTTGCAATAAAACCAGGGTAAACATGTTGTCCACTTGCATCAATAGTCTTGTTGTACTGTTCTTTAACAGCTTCTGCAGTAGTGACTTCTACTATTTTACCGTTCAACATTCCGATTGCACTATTTTCCAAAATAGTACCATCTCCAATATGTGCTGTTGCACCAAGAATTAAAATAGATTCTTGTTGATCTGCTGCTGGGGTTTGTTGAGCTATTCCAATAATACCAATGAAAAGGAATGCGATTGTAAGTATATAATTTTTCATAATAATGAGTTTAGTCAAGTGTTTCACAATGGAATTCTACTTTCTTTTTTTGTTTTGGCTTTTGGGTTTTTGCACCACCATTTTTAGCTAAAAGCATATCTTGAATCAATTGATTCTTTTCTTTTTCTATTTGTTCAACCTGTGCGGTTGCACGCTCTAGATCATAATAGATAACTCCTTCAATCATAGTTTTTTCTGCAACTGCATATATTGACATTGGGTGATCGCTCCAGAGAACTAAATCTGCCGACTTCCCAACCTTAACACTACCTACTTTATCGTCTATATGTAGCAATTTAGCTGGATTAAGCGTCACAAATTTCCAAGCGTCTTCTTCCGAAACACCTCCATATTTTACAGCTTTTGCAGCTTCTTGATTTAGTCTTCTAGACATTTCTGAGTCATCTGAATTAAATGCTACCGTTACTCCCTGACTATGCATTATAGCCCCATTGTATGGGATTGCGTCATTCACTTCAAATTTATAAGCCCACCAGTCAGAGAATGTTGATCCTCCCACTCCGTGTTCTTTCATTTTATCAGCGACTTTGTATCCTTCCAATATGTGAGTGAACGTATTAATTCTTACTCCAAAACGATCTGCTACTTTGAGTAACATATTAATTTCACTTTGTACATAAGAGTGACAAGAGATAAAACGCTCCCCATTTAAAATTTCAACAAGGGTTTCCATTTCTAGGTCGAATCTCGGTGCTTTTGTTTTTGCTTTTGCTTTTCTTGAGAGCGAATTATATTTACTCCATGCAGTTTTATATTCTTTTGCACGTTGGAAATAATCTGTAAAAACTTGTTCAACTCCCATTCTAGTTTGAGGAAATCGCTCATAACTTTGCCAGTTAGATTGCTTAACATTTTCCCCTAAAGCAAATTTTATGAAGGGATCGGCGCCCGGGTAGAGTAATTCATCTGCACTTGCTCCCCATTTTGGTTTTATAATCGCAGAGCGACCGCCAATTGGGTTTGCAGAGCCATGAAGAATTTGAAGTGTAGTTACACCCCCAGAAAGGTTTCTGTAAAGATTTATATCGTCTGGATCGATAACGTCTTCTATTGTTACTTCTGCAGAGGAATTTTGACCTCCTTCATTGATACTAGAGGCTCCAATATGTGAATGTTCGTCTATAACACCACTTGTTAAATGCTTCCCTGTTCCGTCTATTACTCGTGCTCCTGGAGCACTTTCAATTGCGCCAACAGCTTTTATTTTGCCATCTACAACCCAAACACTAGCATTTTTAAGAATCCCTTCTTTTTCATTTGTCCAAACAGTAACATTTGTAAATAAGATGTTTTCTGCGGTAGGCAGTTTCTTAAATCCAAAACCATTATTTGGATAGGTTATTGGCAGAACCTTTGAAGCTGCTTTCTTATTATTTTTTTCCTTCTTAGATTTTAAATCTTCTGTTTTATTCGCTGACCACGTAATCGGATTTCCATTAAAGGAAGTTCCATCTCCATTAAAAGATTCTGAAATACTCACTTTAGATTTAAGCTGTGCGAATTTGTTTCCTGAACGATCAGTTATTTTAAGAGATAACCAACCATTTTCATATTTAGCTGTTGTTTTAAATGTTGTTGAATCTTGAACAACCTTAGCACTGATTTTAGAATCACTCTTTGAAAGTGTTAATTTGTAGGAAGAGTCATTTAAGTTTAACGTATAAACTCCATCGATTATATTTTTTGGAGTTACTTTAATAATGTGCTGATGACCCTGAACCCAGTTTTCATGAATTTTGGTTTGTTTTTCAAAAACGGGTCCGTCTGTAATTAAGAAGTTAGCATAGGCTCCTTTTTTTAATTCTCCTATTTTCCCTTTCTGTCCAATAAGCTGAGCTGGAATTGTAGTTAAAGCTGCGAGTGCTCTTTCTTGAGAAAGACCATGATCAACTGCTTTTCGGATATTGGGTAAAAAGTTTTTTACGCTTTTTAAATCACTAGAAGTAAAGGCAAATCTGATTCCAGCATCGGCAACTGCCTTAGGGTTCGCAGGTGCTTGGTTCCAGTATCTCATTTGACTCAATGAAATTTTTTGGGCTAAAAATTGATCTTCAACATCAAAAGCATCCGGAAAATTAACCGGTAATAAAAGGGTAGGGTTTAATTTTTTTAATGCATTTAGTTGCTCGTATTCAGTACCATTTGCTTTTACAATATAGTTCTGTCCAAATTCTTTAGAAAGTTTAGCTGCTCGAGCAACATCTAATTTATTTGATGTTTCAAAAATAGCGGGCATCCCTTTATTATTATTCAAAGCTTCAAGAGCAAGATCTTTATTTTTAGCACCCCCATTGGCATACCATTCAGCGTCATGATATACTTGTCTTATTAAAGCCATAGCACCCATGATTGATCCTGGGTAATATTGTCCAGAAGTTTTACTTTTTTTGAATGATAGGTGCTGAGCAGCACGGTCTTCGATCATTCGGTACCCATTATTTTGGTTGTCATTCAATGCGACTAAAACACTAGACCCTCGATGAATACCTTCTTTACGGTGTGTATTGATAGTTCCAAAACCTGCAGCTCTTAATTCTTTAGCTTTTTTTGTGTCATACTTAAAATCGGACCTACTATCATAATCTGGTAGGATGTGATCGTTCCAATAAAACCCTTTTCTGTTTCCGTCATATTGAGCACTTCTTCTTCCTCCAGAAACTCCCTTAACTGTTGGAATTCCAAAATCAGAATGTAATTCTATAAATGATGGATAAATGTGTTTTCCTTTATAATCTATAACTACTGCGTTTTTAGGACTTTGTAAAGTCGTTCCTACTGCAGTTATTTTTCCATTTTCTATGAGTAACATTCCATTTTCAATCTTTTGTAATGGATTGAGGTGGATGGTAGCTCCAGTCAATAAGAATTGTTTTGAGTTTTGAGTTTTAACTCCTTTGTTTTCGGGAAAATAATCTTGAGCATGTCCTACAAGACCTACCAGAAACATAAGTGTAAAGTATAGTGGTTTCATTTAACGAAATTTTAGGAAATCAAGTTACGGTTTTTAATGTTATTTTTCAATCTTAAATTTAAAGATTATAACTGATTAAAAACGCTACCATTTGATTGTATGTTTTAACACCTTCTTTCTGACCATTTGCTTTTAGATATACGTCGTATGAGCTCTTAAAATAAGGTTCAAAGGGATTTTCGTATTCCTCCCAAAATGTACTGGTTTCTGCAAAGTTTTTGAAGATTCCTTTGTTTAGTTTGTTTAGTATTAATTGAGCTGACTGAGGGTCTCTTTTTTTTAGGTCTCCATAAGAATGTCTCAAAGCAAAAAGCGTAGCACAATATTTAATGTAAAGGTCTTTATGCTGATAGGTGTTTACAAAACCGATGAAATTGGCTTCATTTTCTGCAGCGTAACCCAGTTGGTGTGCCATTTCATGAGCTATTGTTACGGGTAAATTTATTTTAGGGATTCGAATGTTTACTTGAGCCTCTAAAGTGAATGGATTTAAATATCCCCCGTAACCCATATAACTTAGAGGTAAGCTATATAGAGAAGGTTTTACTTTTGGAACCTTAATGTTTGAAGGGAAAAGATCTGAGTACTCTTCTTGAATGAGATCAATTAATTTATTTTTTGAATGAGGGATTATAACTTTTGAAGTATCAGAGGAACTCAGTTGGTTGTGCAGTAAGTTGCTTTTTGCTGCAAGCTTATAGGTCAAATCATAAAGAAGAGTGTCTGAATATTGTTTTTCAATATTTAACCGCTCTGACAAAGGGATTCGATGGTAATTTAATCCCCAATTGAGTTGGAAAGTTATGAATACAATACTGATAAACATCCCAAAACTTGTAAGTGCATGCTTCGTTGGGACTTTAAATTTGACAACAAACCGAGACAGTAAGAAGGTACTGTAAATTATAATTAATAGGTAAATCAAGTCTCCTATTGAAAATAAAAAATATTGGAATAAATACTTTTGAAAGTTAAATAAAAGAGGGTAGAAGTTTTGTGAAAAGTAGTGTTCAATCTGATTGGGGTAGGAGCTGATTATTTTCACTAGGGCTACTAAAGGAATTATGCTCAATCCTAGTATTAACTTAATTTCCTTTCTTTTCATAGATCTAATATAGACATAAAGTAGAAATGTTTTTTTACGAAATTTAATCGTTAATTTGCACTCATGAGAGAAGAAATGATACGAGGCAAAGATGTTTTATGGGGTTGTTTTTTTACAGGTTGCGCCTCTTTTTTAGTAGGAACAATACTTTTGGTTTTATTTATTTTTTGGGAGTAAATTAGATTTAAATTAATATGTATAAAGCAAAAAACCCCGTCTACTGACAGGGTTTTTAAATGTTTTCAGTGTAAACTTATTCGATTACTTCTAGCACTTCTAATTCAAATATTAAATTTGAACGTGGGCCAATACCTTGACCACCTTGCTCACCATAAGCAAGTGTGTAAGGAACAAAAATAGTTAGTTTGTCTCCAGCTCTCATCAATCGTAAACCTTCTTTAAAGCCCTCAATCATACCAGCTTCTGGACTGCAATCTGCAGCAATGGGTCTATATGCTTGAGCATTTGCAGTTAATTCATCTATTTGATCAAGTGCTTTAGCTATTTCTTGGTTACTTGTTTGTAAAAAAGTACCATCTTCTAGGTAAACTGCATAATGAGTTCTAGCTTTATAAGTTGTTATTACTTCTGGTCCATCCCCTTTTTGAGTAAAAAAGTATTTTAAACCAGATTCTGTAGTTTCAGCTTGAGCTTTTTGAGCTTCAAATTTATCTTGAGTTTCAAGTTTAATGAGTTGCTTTCTCTCTTCTTTTTCAGCTTTTTCAGCTTCTAAACCATTTAAGTGCTTTTCAAAAATAGATGGAGCATCAAAACGTTTTGCATCAAATCCTTTTCGGATGATGGTTACTTTTTTAATGGTATCATTTTGGGCGATGCTATCAATGATATTTTCTCCAATTACAACTTTCCCAAATACAGTATGTTTCCCGTTAAGCCAAGGAGTTGATCTGTGCGTAATGAAAAACTGACTTCCATTAGTTTCAGGCCCCGAATTAGCCATGGATAAAATCCCTTTTCCTTTATGGAATAAGTCCTCTCTAAATTCATCTCCAAACTTATATCCTGGATTACCTGATCCATTCCCTAAAGGATCACCTCCTTGAATCATGAAGTCTTGAATTACTCTATGAAAAATAAGGCCATCATAAAAATTCTTCCCTTTATATTCTTCACTTACCATTTCATTAGTCCCCTCACTAAGAGAAACGAAGTTAGCAACCGTAACGGGTGTTTTTTCATGTTCTAATGATACAACGATTGACCCTTTGTTGGTTTCAATGTCAGCATAAATACCTGCTTCTAGTTCAGGATATTTTGTTTTACATCCTATTGCAATTAAGGCTAAGATTAAATACGTTATGTTTTTTTTCATTTGGTATATTTAAGTTAAGTTACAAATATGCATTTTTAATTTTTAACGGAATGTGAGGTAAGTTTTATTGTAAAACGAAGTGCTTGATTAATATCGACTTTCTCACCATCTCCTTGGTAACCATAACAAAGATAGGAAGGGAATAAAAATGTAGCAACTTCATTTATGCTCAAAAGTTTTATAGCCTCTCTTAATGCGGGAAGCAATTCTTCTTTATCAACCAAATAATCTACAGTTCCCAGTTCCATTTCGTCATATAAAAGCGTCCCTTTTAAGTCTTCTATTTTATAATTGAAACGAACAAAATCACCTCTTTTAGGGAATACTCTATCCTTTGTTTTTAATTTATATGCGTACCAGAAGCCAGATTTATTCAATTGGTATTCCAAGGTTGAATCTCGTGCAATTATTTCTTTAAAAAGTTTTTGCTCTTTTTTCATGATGTTCCTATTTCGTGCTACCGAGCTTTCGAGAAAAGAACTTTCAGGAATATTAACGGGTTTTCGTGGTTCTAATTCAGAACAGCTTATTAAAGAGGTTAGCGCAATAAATAAAAACAAAAGGTTCTTCATTTTATTGTAGTTGATCTTTGTATTCTAGTATGGTTTGATGCACTTTTTCTTTGGTCGCCTCAAGGCTTTGGAATGATGCTCCACCGGCTGCATTATTGTGACCACCTCCGTTAAAGTGTTTTCTTGCAAACTCATTTACATTAAAAGTACTTTTAGAACGGAACGACATTTTAACGATATTTTCCTGTGAATTTTCAATCATAATAATTGCTAATTCAATCCCGTCCAAGCTCAGTCCATAATTTACAAAGCCTTCGGTATCTCCTTTTTTAAAGTTACATTGATCCAGCTCCTCTTGGCTAATTGTAATGTATACGGCATTTAGAGGTTCAACTTTTACAAGATTTGATAATGCTTTACCAAGGAGCTGTAAACGCCCAAAACTATAGGTGTCATATATGTTTCTATGAATCTGAGCATGATCAATTTCAAGATCAAGCAAGTTTGAAACAATACTGTGTGTTGTTGAAGTTGTTGAGTTAAATCGGAATGAACCAGTATCGGTCATTATTCCAGTATAAATACAGCTAGCAATGGTTTTATTAATTTTATTAATATCCAATGCCTCCATTATGTTGTAGACCATCTCACAGGTAGATCCAAGTTCTGGTGCAGAATACATTAGATCTGCATAATCCTCCGGTTGTTCATGATGATCAATCATTACTTTAACTGCGTCACAGGATTTAATAATTTCATTCATTGGTTTTATTCTTCCCAAACTATTAAAATCTAATGTGAAAATTAAATCTGCTTCTTTAAGGAGTTTTTTACCCAAAGTTTCAGATTCACTGTACTTTATAATATCTTCCTGTCCAGGTAACCAATTTAGAAATTGAGGATATTCATTTGGAGAAACAACAGCACAAGAATGTCCCATTTGATCTAAAAAACATTTCCATCCTAAACAACTTCCTAAGGCATCGCCATCTGGGTTTTTATGTGGAATAATAACTACCTTTTTGGGAGTTGCTAATTCTGATTTTAAAGTTTGTATAAAAAATTCTGTCATAGAGGTGCTAATATACCAAACCTCTTTAAAAAAATATCCTGTTTGTTTATAATATTCTAAATAGAATAAAGATTTCTTTTTACTTTGTTTAGATAACTATTGAACGTTAAAATTCAGTCATTATTCTCGAATTGTCACTTCCTTTTAATAGATTTGCCACACAAAAAAATACTATTATGACAAATCGTACTTTCACGATGATTAAGCCTGATGCTGTAGAGAACGGACACATCGGTTCTATTTTAGAAAAAATTACTTCCGCAGGTTTCAAAATTCTTGCTCTCAAGAAGACGCAATTAACAGTTGCAGACGCTGAAGCTTTCTACAGTGTTCATAGTGAGCGTCCATTTTTTGGAGAATTAGTTGAGTTTATGACTAGAGGTCCTATTGTAGCTGCAGTTCTTGAAAAAGAAAATGCTGTTAACGATTTTCGTGTTTTAATCGGAGCGACTAATCCTGCTGAGGCTGCAGAAGGTACTATTAGAAGTCTTTATGCTACTTCAATGGGAGAAAATGCAGTTCACGGTTCAGATAGTGATGAGAATGCTGCTATTGAAAGTGCATTTCATTTTTCTGGAAGAGAGATATTTTAACGCAGTACCAGTTTACTAATAATTTCTGCGCCAAGAGTTTCGTTTAAATGGCGCAGAATTTTTTCCTTTCCGTAGGATAATTCCTCTCTAAGAGGGGCAGAATTTAGATTCACAAAAAGAGTTGAGCCTCTAAAGTTTACCTCTTGTGTATATTGTGAAACACTAGCACCCATCGTAGTTTTCCATGCCTGTTCTACACGGACCTTCGTAATTCCTTGTTTTATATTCTTTTGATCGATCAATTCTCCTAAAACTTCGGAAATTGATTGGGGTTCAAAAGATCTTTTTTTGTTAGACATTACTTAAAGACTTATTTTTTTGTGACGCTTATAATAATACACCTTGTCACTGTGTTCTAGTTCTAGACTTTCTTCATTTATAGATTTAATTTTTTCCTTCCAAGGTTTAAGAGCATCTTCATAAACTATATAGTAAGCTTTATCTATGCGTTCGATCACGAAATTAAACTGATCTTCTGAACTGCTATAATTTGCTCCAAAGCTTGGGGCTAGTTTTTTTCGAATTCCTTTCATTGAATCCAAAATATATAAATCAACTAAAACATTTCCACCTCTAGGGTTGAAAATTTCCCCATGGGATTCAACCTGTTCAATTTCCCAGTAACCATTTAAGTATACAAGATCTTGATCAGAAATAGTTGTACAACTATATATAGATAAGAGGGTTAACAAAAGATTGAATTTGAATATTTTCATACGTTTATAATATAATAAAGATAAGGATCTTAGGTGAGATTAAAAATCTTATAAGATAATTGAGTTGTTTGTAAAGCATCTAAAGTTCTTTGTTCGTGTGTGTCAGAAAGGAATAATTGACCGAAGTGATTTTCTTCAACTAGTTGCATAATTAGTCCAACTCTGTTTTGATCTAATTTATCAAACACATCATCTAATAAAACTATTGGTGGAACACCAGCTAACTTTTTAATGAAATCAAATTGAGCTAATTTTAGCGCTATAAGAAATGATTTTTGTTGGCCTTGACTCCCGAATCTTTTAATAGGTTGATCACTTATCGAAAAAAATAAATCTTCTTTATGTATTCCTACGGTACTGAATTGAGAAAGACGATCTTTATGTAAATTATCTTTAAGTAAGGATTCGAAAGAACTGTCAAGTAATTTGCTTTCGTAGGTTAGCGTAACTTTTTCCTCCGATTTACTTATGCTTTGATAGTGTTTTTCGAACACAGGAGTAAAGGAAGCAAGAAATTGCTTTCTTTTTTCATGAATCGGATTTCCAAGTGCAATCATTTTTTGATCATAGATTTCTAATGTATCTGAATCAAACGTTTGATTTGCTGCAAAATATTTAAGTAATGCATTTCTTTGACTAACGATTTTGGTGTAATCCAACAGATTGTTTAGATAAGAACTGTCGGTCTGACCAATAACTCCATCCATGAATTTTCTTCGGATACTGCTTCCTTCAGTTATCAAATCTCGATCTGAAGGAGAAATAATAACTAAGGGTAGCAGACCAATGTGATCTGAAATTTTGTCGTATACTTTCCCGTTTCTTTTAAGTGTTTTTTTTTGTCCTTTTTTGAGACTACAAACTACTTTTTCTTCCTGATTATTTTTCTCAAAAATTCCATCCAAGAGAAAAAAATCAGTGTTGAATTGAATGTTTTGAACCGCAGTAGGGTTAAAATATCCTTTTGCAAAGCATAAATGATATATAGCATCAAGAATATTTGACTTTCCCACACCATTGTTGCCGATGAAGCAATTAATTCTATCATCAAATTCAAAACTATCTGAACTTATGTTTTTATATTGTGTTAAAGAAAGACTTTTAAGTTTCATGTTCACAAATATAATAATAAGCTAACAGCATACCCTATTTTATACCCATTCAATTACCTGCATATTCATTTCATTTCATCCTAATAATTTGATTTATTCTTATTAGTTTTGAAAAAAAAATATTGAATTTAAGATTACTCTTTCAATCTGCGTTTTTACTACTCACAACTTTTGTGAAAGCACAAATCGATTCCCTCGAGATTGTAAAATTACAAGCGGTAGAAGTTACTGCAACTAAAATCTCAAACTCATTACCAGAGTCAACTTGGTCCGTATCTAAATTAGATTTTGAACCGATTCAAGATCAAATGCAGCAACTTTCATTTAGTGAATATGTTCATGGAGTTCCTGGTTTGTTTGTTCTAAATTCTAATAATTTCTCTCAAGATTTACGTATTTCTATTCGAGGTTTTGGAGCTCGATCTGCTTTTGGAATTCGCGGTATTAAAATACTGGTTGATGGAATTCCTGAGACTACGCCCGATGGTCAAGGGCAAATAGATAACTTATCTTTGGGGATTATTTCATCTGTTGAGGTTATTCGTGGACCTTCTTCGGTTTTATATGGAAATGCATCTGGGGGGGTTCTTAGCATAAAAACAAAAAGTGATTTTGATAGAAATTATGTTAAACCAGCATTGACCTTAGGGAGATTTGGAATGCAGAACGTTCAAATTGAAGCTGGTCTGAAAAATAAAAACACCTCTTTTATAATCCTTGCTAATAAAATAAAAACAAACGGTTATAGATCTCAAAGTGCCTATGAGAGTAGCGGTGTGAATGCAAGAATTAAACATGAGATATCAAGTAAAACAAAGTTAAATTTATTGTTTAACTATACCGATAGTCCTTTAGCTGAAGATCCTGGAGGTCTTGATTTTGAATCTACTCAAGTAAATCGTTTACAGGCGAGAGATGCTAATTTAACTTATAAAACTAAAGAATCAGTTAATCAAATTAAAGGAGGTATATCCTTGACTCATAATTTTAATTCCAGGTTGAAGTTTTCAACTTATGCTTTTAAGTCATCCCGTGATTTTGATGCAAAGCTTCCGTTCAGTTTTGGCGGTTCTGTTTATTTGGATCGAAAACACTCGGGAAATGGAGCACAGATAAGTTATAAGTCCGGGAGCACAAAAGGTCATAATTTACAATTGGGATATAGTTATGCCGAGCAGTCCGACTTGAGGAAAAGATATGTTAATAACAGAGGAGCAAATGGTGATTTGACTTTGATACAGGATGAGTCTTTTAATGCTTTAGGTTTTTATCTTTTAGACGAAATATCCTTTGGAAAATATAAACTTCTGGGGGGTCTTCGATATGATAAAAACGAACTAAGTGTATTGGATTATTTTATATCAAATGGAAACGATAGTGGTTTTATTTCTATGAACTCCTGGAATTATTCTTTAGGTCTAAACTATAAGATAAATGAAAAGAGTTATCTGTTCTCTTCGTTGGGTACAAGTTTTGAAACTCCTGCTTTAAGCGAGTTGTCTGCGAATCCAAATGGAGGTGGATTTAATTCTTTAATTCCGCAAAAGGCACATAATAAAGAAATAGGGTATCGTTTTTATGATCAAAAAAATGAGTTTGAAATTGTCTTATTTGACATTAATACTTCTAATGATTTAGTTCCTTACGAGATAGAATCATCTCCGGGGAGAACCTTTTACAGAAATGCTGGTAAAACTAATAGAACCGGTTTAGAGTTGAGTTTTTCTAGACAAACAAAAGAATATTTAAATACAAAAATTACCTACACCTATTCTAATTTTAGTTATGGTTCTTTTCAAAAAGGGGATGTAGATTTATCTGGAAAAACATTGCCTGGAATTCCGAAGCATATGGCCTCTATTACAACAACTTTAGTTCGAGGAGGTTGGAATGCTAGTTTAACTTCTCGATTTCAAGGTGCTTTATTTGCTGATGACGCAAACGAAGTTAAAGAGCAAGGTTTTTTTGTTTCAAACTTAAATGTAAGTTTTCAAAACGGGAAGGGCAAAGTTGCTTGGATTCCTTTCTTTGGAGTGAACAATCTTTGGAATTCTATTTATAACGATAACATCCGACTGAACGCTTTTGGTGGTCGGTATTACGAACCTGCACCAACTAGATATGTGTTTGGGGGAGTGCGTGTTAAATTATAGATGATTTCTAAAAATAAAGTAAGTTAATAAGCCAATTTATTATTCAAAACAGGTAACCTGAATTTAAAAAAGGAGCTTTCTGTTAAAATATGAAAATTGAGCTTTCTGAATTAGAATAAAAAGGTTATTTTTGGGAACTTTAAAAAACCACAATGGCTACATATAAAAAACGCGGAGCAAAAAAATCAGTTACAAAAACTGAAGTAAGCGAAAACCAAATTGATAGTACAACTGCAGAAGTTTTTGAAACTCTTGACACAACAGCATCAAAGGCAGAAGAATTTGTTGCCAAATATCAAAACTTAATTTTAGTTTCTATTGGTTTGATTACCATCGGAGTTTTAGGTTCTTTAGGATATAATTCATTTGTATTAGAACCCACTTCAAAAGAAGCAGTTGGTGAGCTTAATCAAGCACAATACTATTTTAACCTTGCAGTAAACGGTCAAGATACAGACTCTCTTTATGCACGTTCTATCCGTGGAGGTGAAGGTAAGTATGGTTTTGATGATATCATTGAAAACTACAGCGGTACCGATGCAGCTGACCTTGCAACTTTCAGTGCAGGTATGGCTTATGTAAATATTAAAGATTTCAATTCAGCTATAGATTACCTAAAAGATTTTAGTTCTGATGACGTTCTTCTTAGTGCATTAGCTAAAGGAGCTATCGGAGATTCTTATGCTCAGTTAAACCAAAGTGAAGAAGCTCTAGCCTATTATATACAAGCGGTAGATGCTAGTGAAAACGTTTATACAACACCAAGATATTTATTTAAAGCAGGGTTGTTAAGCAGTTCTTTGGGTAAAAACAACAAAGCACTAGCCTATTTTAAACGTATAAAGTCTGATTTTCCAAATTCAGATGAAGCATCTCAGATAGACATTCAAATAGGTCGTTTGGAAAACATAAACTAATCCATATGGCTACGGCTAATACTAATTTATCCGTTTATGATTCGAATGAGGTACCATCAGGGAAGCCTTTTTCAATTGCATTGATTGTTTCAGAATGGAACAATCAGGTAACCGAGCCTCTTTTTCAAGGAGCTTATGACACACTCATTAAGCATCAGGTTAAATCAGAAAATATTTCTAGGATTAATGTACCAGGGAGTTTTGAGTTAATTTATGGTGCGAAACATGCCCAGAAAAATGGCGTAGATGCAGTAATTGTGATTGGAAGTGTAATTCAAGGAGAAACGAAACATTTTGATTTTGTATGTCAGGGTGTTACTCAAGGAATTAAAGACTTGAATATTCAGTCGCCGATTCCTGTTATTTTTTGTGTACTCACAGACAATAACTTACAACAGGCTTTGGACCGTTCTGGAGGGAAGCACGGTAACAAAGGAATAGAAGCTGCTGTTGCTGCTTTAAAAATGGCTGCACTCGCAAGTCATTAAGTTGTCAACATTACTTCGGTTCTAGTATTTCGCTCTTGTGATTCTAGTAAAATCAATGTATTTTTATGTTTTAAGCGAAACCTATGTTCAAAGCAAATTTATTTAAATTGAATCGTAACAAACGATACAATTATACACCACGCTATTATCAGGGTAAAACAATCGATAACCTTTATGAATTTGATTCCAAATTCAATAAGTATCGAGAAACGTATAATGAAAATGATTTGGGTAAAAAATGGAATGATGTACGCTTAGAAAACCGTAATCGATCTAATCGAGCAGTTACTCCATTATTGTTAATTATAATAGCCGTTTTGACCCTTGCCTTTTTATTTATAATCGATTTCGATTTATCTATTTTTTCTACATAATCCATGGGAGATATAATAACCTTATTGCCTGATCATGTCGCAAATCAAATTGCAGCAGGAGAAGTAGTTCAACGTCCAGCTTCTGTTGTGAAAGAGCTGTTGGAAAATGCAATAGATGCAGGTTCGGATCATGTTCAATTAATAATCAAAGAAGCAGGGAAACAACTCATTCAAGTTGTTGATAATGGAAAAGGAATGAGTATTACAGACGCTCGAATGGCATTTGAGCGACATGCTACTTCAAAAATAAAATCCGCTTCTGATCTTTTCGCACTAAACACAAAAGGTTTTCGGGGAGAAGCATTAGCATCCATCGCAGCTGTTGCTCATGTTGAAATGCTCAGTAAAACTTCAGAAGATGAAATAGGTACACAAATTAAAATTGCTGGAAGCGAAATTCAGGAACAAGAACCTGTTGTGGCACCACAAGGGACTTCTATTTCAGTCAAGAATTTATTTTTTAATATTCCTGCTCGAAGAAATTTTTTAAAATCGAATACGGTAGAACTTAGACACATCATAGATGAGTTTCATCGTGTCGCACTTGCACATCCACAAATTGCATTTACATTTTTTCAAGGAGGGCATGAGCTTTTTGATTTGCCAGTCGCAAATTTAAGAAAACGAATTGTGCACATCTTTGGATCTAAGATGGACGCTAAATTGGTCCCTGTAGAGGAATCGACTTCTGTATCCTCGGTATCCGGTTTTGTAATAAAGCCTAGTGCGGCAAAAAGAACACGTGGACAACAATTCTTTTTTGTAAATGATCGTTTCATTAAAAGTCCGTTCATGCATCATGCAATAATGAATGCATACGATGGTTTACTTTCAGAGGGTACTGTCCCTGGTTATTTTATATTTTTTAATCTTGATCCTCAAACCATAGATATAAATATTCATCCTACTAAGACCGAGGTAAAATTTGAGGATGAACAAAGTTTATATGCGATCCTTCGTTCCTGTGTTAAACATAGTTTAGGGATGTTTAATGTAGCACCCACTTTGGATTTTGATCGCGACCCTAATCTAGATACTCCATATAATCAGGTCAATCAGATTGCAGCGAGTCCGCATTTAGAGGTTGACTCTAATTTTAATCCTTTTAAAAATCCAGATACTCCGCGTTTTTCAAAACCTAATGAAACGAATTGGGAGAGTCTTTATGTTGAGGTCGAGTCTCAACCTATTCCAACTGTTCTAGGGGATGAACTCAATGTATTAGGAGATTACGATAGTGTGAAATTATTTCAGTTAATGAACCGATACCTTGTCAGTTCAATTGGATCTGCATTATTAGTAATCGATCAACAGCGTGCGCACGAACGTATCTTGTACGAACAGTTTCTGAAAACAATTACACAGAAGCAAACTGCAAGTCAGCAACTTTTGTTTCCCTATGATCTTGAATTAACATCCACACAACAAGTGCTTTTGTCAGATCTTGAGGAGGTTTTAATTGAAGCTGGATTTGTTTTTGAAAAAGTTGGCTCATCTTCCATAAGTATTAAAGGTATTCCAGCTTCAAGTTCTGAAAAAGAAATACCCAACATATTCGAAAATTTATTTGCTTCACTCGAAAGTGATTTACCATCGGACAGTTTTAGTCAGTCTGATTTACTATCAAAGTCATTATCAAAAACATTATCAATTAAGAGAGGAGTTCCAATGAAATCCGAAGAACAACAGAGACTTTTAGACGATTTGTTTGCATGTAAAGAAACACAAGTGTCTCCATTTAATCGTCAAATTTTTATTACTTTAACTCAGGAAGAACTTGACAAAAAATTCGTTTAATGAGGAGAGTTACAGAGACTATTAAGCATTTATTAATAATAAACGGTATTTTTTTCCTTGCCACAAATCTATTTGGGCGTGGGATATACGATTTATTTGCGTTACATTATTTTGAGAATTCTCGTTTCGAAATATGGCAACCTCTAACACATATGTTTATGCATGGAAGTCTTAATCATATTTTATTTAATATGTTTGGACTGTACATGTTTGGCTCTCCATTAGAGTCTCTTTGGGGAAAGAATAAGTTTATATTTTTTTACATTTCTGCAGGCTTGGGTGCCGCAGCATTACAACTTTTAATTTATTATTTCCAGTACACCACTGTCTACAACGATTTATTGGCATTGGGTTATGGTCAAGATGCAGTTAACACTTTAGTAACAGAGGGTAGCTATAATCGTGCTATTTTGGAATCATTGTCTGAGAAACAATTATCCGGAATGTATCAAGCGTTTAATTCTTCTATGGTAGGAGCCTCTGGTGCTCTGTACGGAGTATTAGTAGCTTTTGCAATGTTATTTCCTAATTCAGAGTTATACCTAATGTTCATTCCTTTCCCTGTAAAAGCCAAGTATTTAATACCCTTTATGATACTTGGAGATTTGTTTTTTGGGTTCAGTTCCTTTTCAATAGGCCCCATTGCACATTTTGCACATCTTGGAGGCGCAATATCAGGTTTTCTAATCATGCGATATTGGAAACGTCAACAGTTTAATGATAATCGTTGGGATAGATGATGAATTTAAAAAACTTAAAATATAGATTTGAGCAGTTTTCGATTGCAGAAAAAATAATTGTTTTGAACATTGTTTTTTTTATAATTCCATTTTTTATTCAAACCCTCCTTTATTTGTTTAAACTTCCAAGTTCAACTTTTTCTTCTTGGTTTCATTTATTACCCAGTTTCAGCGAAGTTCTTTTTCGTCCATGGACTTTATTTACCTATAGTTTTTTGCACGCTAGCTTCAGCCATATTCTTTGGAATATGCTTCTTTTGTACTATGCATCACAGATGTATTTAAATTTATTTTCTGAACATCAATTTTTAAAGAATTACGTTCTGGGTGTTTTGGTTGGGGGGCTGTTTTTTTTAATAGGCTATAACCTCTTTCCAGTTTTCGAGGGTATCTATCCTCCTTTAGTTGGGGCTTCAGCCGGAGTAATGGCTGTTCTTATATTTGTAGCAACCTACACTCCTAATCAAGAAATACGTTTGTTGTTTATAAACGTAAAACTTCAATATATAGGGATAGCCTTAGTTTTGATCGATATCCTTCAAATTCCTTACAGTAATGCTGGTGGAAGGCTTGCTCATCTTGGTGGAGCTTTTATTGGATACCTTTATGCAACTCAATTAAAACAAGGTACTGACATTGGATCTTTTTTAGACCGTATTTGGAGTTATTTTAATACCCTTACAAAACCTTCAGCTGTTAAAAACATGCGAACTGTTCATCGAACTCAAAAAACAGTAAAAAGAAAACCAAGTCCTACAAACCAGCAAAAGATTGATGCAATTCTTGATAAGATCAGTACTTCAGGGTATGAGAGTTTAAAGCAAGAAGAAAAAGATTTTTTGTTTCAGTCTGGAAAAGACAATTAACTTACAATTCAATGAAACTGAATTTTTTTCAAAAACTGTTATTAATATTTAATGTTTTAACGTTACTTTTTCAATTGATGCTTATGGGAAGTATACCTTCCTTATTTGATTTTTCAATTTTAAATTTATTCGTCCCCCTAGTTGTTATAATAAATATCGCTTTTTTTATTTACTGGTTATTACGTTCAAAATGGGTTTTCTTGTTATTCATGATTGCATTTTTAATTGGTTATGGAGAGTGGGGTTTATTGTATCAATTTCCAAGAAATTTAATTCATAAGAGTACAGATACCTTTAAGGTAATGACCTATAATGTTAGATTGTTTAATAAGTTTGATTGGATTGAAGGAAAAGATATTCCGGCAGAAATAAAGCGTTTTATAGATAATGAACAGCCTGATATTATTTGTTTTCAGGAATATTCAAAAAGTGAAGCACCAAAATTACCCTCGTATCCTTACAGTTATGTTCAACCTATTCAATCGAATGGAAAGTCTGAGATTGCTATTTTCTCAAAATTTCCAATAAATAACACAGGCTACATCAACTTTGAAAATTCTACCAATAGTGGAATTTTTACAGACATTCAATATCGAGGTAAGAAGGCTAGAGTTTACAATTTACACCTCGAGTCTTTACGAATTAATTTTAAAGATACTTTAATTACCAACCGTAATTCAGAAGGTCTTCAGCTTAAGTTCAATCAGGTTTTTAAGAAGCAGCTGGATCAAATTGGCCAGTTTGAGGAAATTGATAAACAAAATCCGTTCCCTTCTATAGTTTGTACGGATCTAAATAATTCACAGTTTTCTGTTATTTATAGAGCTTTAAAAAAAGACAAGAATGATGTATTTAAAGAAGCAGGAACTGGATTGGGAACTACTTTTAACTTTTCATTTTTCCCTTTAAGAATTGATTTTATTTTAACGGATCCTATTTTTAAAATAAATGGTTTTAAATCCTATGATATTGAACTCTCTGACCATTTGCCGATCATGACAACTCTTGCATGGGAGTAAGATCAATCGAGTTTAAGTAAACCGAGCTTTCAGGGCCTAGGTTACTAATAAGATCTAAGGCGTTTAAATTCGGTATGAATCCAAACTTTGATTCAAACACTTGAATGTATCTGGGAAACTCTACAGGAAGTTCTTTTTTAGAGTTTATTAAGGTAGTGTTCAAAGTGTTAAATTCTTTCTTTAATGGATTTAATGAAATTTCAGTGTCAATTTCGAACCAGTCCATAAATAGTTTTATTAAGCTCAAATTGAATTCAACCAGTGTTTTCTTTTTAGCGAAAAAAACCTCCTCAAGCTCATCTTGATAATACTCAAAGAAAGGGGAGGAGTTATAAGCACTTACAAATGATTTCCAATGATTTAACTGCCATTTTTCATCATAAGAAATACATACTTCGCCATCCAGTAAACGTTCATCTTTTGAAGCGTGTATAATCGGTATGGATAAGTTTAATACTCCATTTGCACTAACAATTTTAGTTCTATTTCTATAAGTTTGCTTCTGATAGAACTCCCCGGTAGGGATATTAACATGTTTCGTTTTTGCAATGAATGCCATGGTGGCTATATTGGGAATATAAGCGCTAAATAGTTCAATTGACATTTATGCTTTTTTTCGTTTTCTGTAAAAAACTATAAGTTGCCATCCTATTATAATTGCAGCTACATAAGGAAAAAATGATATTGGTTTTCCTGTTCCTCCGACTGTGGTCATCAGACGGTCGGTTCTTATTTTCCAGTTTCTAATTCCGTCGTTTATGCCTTCAATACTGAACCAGATTAAAACAGGTTTCCCTACAATATGATCTTCCGGTACATAACCCCAATATCTACTGTCCTCTGATCGGTGTCTGTTGTCACCCATCATCCAATAATAATCTTGTTTAAAGGTATACGAGCTCGTTTCTTTTCCGTTAATATAGAATGTGTTCCCTTTTTTAGTAACCGTATTTTTTTCGTATTCACGAATGATTTTTTTGTAAAGAGGAAAACTTTTTTCATCAATTTGAACCGTCATTCCTGCCTTTGGAATTAGAATAGGACCAAAATTGTCTTCGTTCCAATCATATGGAATTGTGTTTGGGAAGAAATAAGGATTAGCAGTTTTATTGGTGTTAATTTTTCTAACGATACTATCCAAAATTCCAGCATCACTAAGCCCTTTTGCCTCTGCCTCTGTTAGAGTAATTTCTTTTACCGCTTTTAAAGGTTCTTCTATTATTATTCCAAGTTTTTTTGGAAGTCCATTTGGAATACCAGCCGAAGGAGTAGAAACTATAAAATTATCAATATCATTATTTACAGGACCATAAATATAGGGTGTAAGCTGATCATAGCTTTCTTGAGTTATATTCTTTATTCTATACTGTCTACTGAAATCTTTAAGATTAGCTTCTAATAGTTTCCTAGATGAAATACCTTTGGAGTTATAGGCTGTGTAAGTATATTGTGTTTTGGCACGATCGGGTAGTGGATTTTTAGCTCCATTGATATAAACATATCCATCAATTATTTCTAAACTATCTCCAGGAGTTCCAACACATCTTTTAACATAGTTCGATTTCTTGTCTATGGGTTTACGAACTCCTTTTTCTTTAACAAAGAACTGACGAACCGTATCTGCAGGCCAACTAAAAACTACGATATCGTTTCTTTTTACATCCTGAAACCCAGGTAGCCTAAAGTAGGGGAGTTGTGGTTTTTTTAAATAGGATCTTTTCTTTATGATAGGAATGGTATCATGAACCATAGGAAATGCAACTGCAGAGGTGGGAGTTCTTGCTCCATAATGGAATTTACTTACAAATAAGAAGTCACCAATCAGGAGGGTTTTTTCAAGTGATCCTGTTGGAATTATATAGGGTTGAATAAAGTAATTATGAACTATTGTTGCCGCTATTATTGCGAAAAGTAAGGCGCTAATCCATTCTCCAAACCAAGTTTTAGAATTAAGGTCTCGGTCTTTATCGTAGCTAGTATTAGAATCATAGTTGACAATAAACAAATAGAATCCTAAGGTAAGAATCCCTAAAAGTGTATCCTTGTTTTCATGTTTCCCGAAACTTCTTAATGTTTCTACCCACACTACGGGGAACATCATTAGGTTAATTATAGGAATAAAAAGTAATATTACCCACCATTTAGGTCTTCTAATAATTTGCATTAGAACAATTGCATTATATATCGGAACTATTGCCTCCCAAGACTTACGCCCTGCTTTCACATAAAGTCTATGAGTTCCTAAGAAGTGAATAATTTGAATTCCAACTATAAAAAGTAGCCATTCTGTTGCAGTCATAATTTTAAATTTGATTCGATCTTATAAATAAGACGTTATCCTTATTTTTTTGTTACTAATTAGCCAATGTTAAGAACATCTTTCATCGAAAAAATTCCTTTTTTATTCTGAATCCATTCTGCGGATACTACAGCTCCAAGTGCAAAACCTTCTCTGGAGTGAGCTTCGTGTTCAATTGTAATACTATCAATTTTGGATTTATATTTTATGGCATGAGTTCCAGGGACTTCTCCTGTTCTTTCTACAACAATAGGAAGTGTTTTTTGGTTTTTAGCTTCTTCAATGGTCCAAGCGTTGTAGTCAGTTTCTTTAAAAACACCCTCTGCTAATGTTATAGCCGTCCCACTAGGTGCATCCAGTTTATGAATGTGATGAATTTCTTTCATTTCAGCAGCATAGCTTTTATGAGATTTCATAAGTTTTGCTAGGTCTTCATTTAACTTAAAAAATAAGTTAACCCCAATACTAAAATTGGAGGCATACAAAAATGCACTGTCTTGCTCTTCGCAATATTTTTCAACTTGACTAAGCTTGTCCAACCAGCCTGTAGTTCCACAAACAACGGGTATTTTAAAATCTAAAGCTGCTTTAATGTTTTCAACCGCTGCATCTGGAATACTAAAATTTATAGCAACATCTGCATCCGAAAGCTCCCCTTCTGAGTTCAACTTATCGATTTTAGCTACTACATTATGCCCTCTATCGATGGCAATTTGTTCAATAGCTTTTCCCATTCTTCCATAACCTAATAATGCTATTTTCATGGTTTAAAGGTTTATGTTTAAAGTAATTCCAAAATTCATATCTGTGCTATAATCGTTAGGTTTTAAATAGGGTTTAAAACTGAGTTGCTCATTTACATTAAACTGCATCAGGTGAGCCCCTACATTTGCATCAATCACGTTAAGTAAGTAAAAAACCATAAAAAACAGCAAAGATTGGTCTCTGTAGTTTTTATGGAATTTCATACCTTCAATTAATTGATCGTTTTTGAGAATCCTACCTTGATAAATATCATCGGTGTATCCTGCAATTCTTCTTTTATAAATATTTCGAAATACGTTCATTTGATCTCTTTGATATAAATAAGAGTATCCTGCAGATCCAAGTGCTATATATATGATAGGTACTTTCCAGGTTTTTCCAGTGTATAATTGTCCGAGTCCCGGAACAACAGTCGAGTAGAAAGCTGCTCTGGCAGGTGTCAGAGGGTCTTTTATTAGTCTTTCTTTTCGCGTTAAACTATCCAATTCAATTTTTTGGGCGGAAATAGCAGAATAAGAAAGTATAAAAATTAATAAAAGTGGGAGTTTATTTTTCACCTTTCAATAACTTTTTCATACGACTAAAATCTTGCTGAGATTCAAACGGAATCTGAATAACACCTTTTCCATCTTCCTTGTAGCTTATTCTTACTTTAGTTCCAAAGTGTGCGCTAAATTCTTTGCTACCTTCTTCTATAAATAAAGGTTTGTGAGGTGGAATTTTGTCTGTTTTACCTTCTTTTATTGCTTTAACAAGAGCCTCTGTTTTGCGAACACTTATATCACCTTTAATTATTTTCTCGTAGACCTCTAGTTGCTTTGTTCGATCATTAATCGGAAGTAATGCTCTTCCATGTCCCATGGATAAGAAGCCATCACGCATTCCGGTTTGGATGATAGGATCTAGTTTAAGAAGTCTCAGGTAGTTTGTAATTGTCGATCTTTTTTTTCCAACACGTTCGCTCAGTGCTTCTTGAGTTAGTTTTATTTCGTTAATCAAGCGTTCATAGGAAAGTGCAACTTCAATTGGATCTAAATCCTGACGTTGAATATTTTCTACCAATGCCATTTCAAGAGACTCTTGATCATTCGCCAAACGAACAAATGCGGGCACGGAACTAAGACCAATTAATTTAGCTGCACGATATCGACGTTCTCCAGAAACTAATTGATATTGGTTAAATTCCATTTTTCGAACCGTAATGGGTTGAATAATCCCAAGTTCTTTGATGGAGGAAGCCAATTGCTTAATAGCCTCGTCATTGAATTGTGTTCTTGGTTGAAATGGGTTTACTTCAATTCGATCCAAATCAAGGTCGATTACATTACCAATTACTTGGTCTGCATTTTTGTCGTTTACAGAGTTAATGTCATTTGAAGGGTCCTGAAGTAGCGCGGAAAGTCCACGTCCTAAAGCCTGTTTTTTGTTTGATTTGGCCATTTCTATTTTCCTTTATTCTTCTTAAGAACTTCTTGTGCTAAGCTGAGATAGTTCTGCGCCCCCTTACTGGTTGCGTCGTATTGTATAATATTTTCTCCAAAACTGGGTGCTTCTCCCAGTCTTATGTTTCTTTGAATGATTGATTTAAAAACCATTTTCCCAAAGTGTTTTTTGACCTCTTCTACAACTTGATTTGATAATCGTAACCTAGAATCATACATGGTAAGCAAAAGCCCTTCGATGTCTAAATCTTTGTTGTGAATTTTCTGAACACTTTTTATGGTATTTAATAATTTCCCTAAGCCTTCTAATGCAAAATATTCACACTGAATAGGAATTAATACCGAGTCGGATGCAGAAAGGGCATTTAGAGTAATTAAACCAAGAGAAGGAGCACAGTCAATAAATATATAATCGTACTGATCTTTTATGCTTTCCAGAGCTTTTCGAAGCATGTATTCGCGTTCGTGTTTATCAACTAATTCTATCTCAATCGCTACAAGATCAATATGCGATGGGATCAGGTCTAAATTAGGAGAATCTGTTTTGACGATTAAATCTTCAACTTTAGCAGTATGTTCTAGTAATTCGTAAGTTCCTTTTTGCTGTTTTTCAACATCTATTCCTAAACCAGAGGTAGCATTTGCTTGAGGGTCAGCGTCGATTAAGAGAACTTTTTTTTCGAGTACTCCCAACGCTGCAGCAAGGTTTACGGAGGTAGTTGTTTTACCAACCCCACCTTTTTGATTTGCTATTGCGATTATTTTACCCATGCTTTAAGTTTAGGCTTTAAAAATACAATTATTTATTATCTAAATAAAGTTAAATTATAAATGAAAAAATTAACATTTATCAATCTTCACTCTCGTCTTTGGTTTCTATAATGAAAAGGGTTTCATTTTCTTTTTTATGACCATAATATTCTCTTGCAAAACGTTCGAGGCTGTCAATATTTTCAAGTTGATTTATTGAATGTTGATCTTCTTCGATTACGGTCTTTAAACGTTCTTTTTGATATTCTAATTTTTCAATTTCTAGATCCAAATCCCTTTGAGTCAGCCATGAATTAGAATCTAAGAACAGAATCCAAATTGTGAACAGGATTACAATAACTAGATAAGTAATCGCATAGGATTTATTTTTCTTTTTAAGATATTTTAGAAATTCTTTAAAAGCCATTTTATTTTTTTTCAATTTCCGAAACCTGTGCTTCCGTAATTTGTTGTTTATACTGGTTTCCCCACGAATTCAGAATGTAGTTCATGACATCAGCAACTTCCTCATCATCTAAGCCTTGCTTGGTCATAATTCCATCATACGATATTCCGTTCACAACAATTGGACCTCGAAGACTGTGTTTAACTGCACGAATGCTTTCTTCTAGATTGTTAGCTAAGTAGTCCGATTGAGCAAGCGGAGGAAAAACATTTGCTACCCCTTTTCCGTTGTCCAAATGACACTGTAGGCAAAAGTCTTGATATATTTCTGCTCCATCGATTATGCTTTGTTTTAATGGTTTTTCTTGATGCATATAACTCATGAATCCCAAAACACTGATGCAGTATATGTACAATACGTTTCTCATAGTAATTTATTTAATAGGAGGTTGCGGAATTATTTTCAGAATTCCTTTCCCTTCTACTCCAATATAAATTAATCCATCAGGACCTTGTTTAACATTTCTAACACGACCTACACCCTCTAAAATTTTGTGCCGTTCAACTACTTTATTGTCTTTGAAAACCAAACGTTCTAAATATTCAAATACTAAAGAACCAACCAATAAATTTCCTTTCCAATTAGGATAATTATCCGAAGTAGAAAAAGTCATTCCAGAGGGAGCGATTGAAGGAAGCCAGTAGTACAAAGGTTGTTCCATACCGGGCAATTCTTTATTGCTCGTAATCGGGGTTCCGCTGTAATTTATACCATAGGTTATTTCGGGCCATCCATAATTGTTTCCTCTTCCGATAACATTTATTTCATCTCCTCCGCGAGGCCCATGCTCATGTACCCAAATAGCTCCTGTTTCTGGATGCGTAAGCATCCCTTGCGGGTTTCTGTGTCCGAACGAGTATATGGCTTTTTTGCTCCCTTCTTGATCGTAAAACGGATTGTCTGTAGGGATAGAACCGTCTTGGTTAATTCTATAAATTTTTCCACCATCTCGGGTAAGGTCTTGTGGGTTAACCGTTCTGTTTCCTCGATCTCCAATAGAGAAATACAACTTCCCTTCGGCATCGAAACTTATTCTAGATCCCCAGTGTTGACCTTTTTTAGAGTTTTCTTCTCCTTTGTAAAGTTGCTTGAGGTTAACCAAAGATTTATCTTCTAGTTGAGCAGAATAAAGCGCGGTATGCCCTCCTTTAGGTTCCCCATCTGCAGAACTGGCAGTGAAAAATATGGTGTTTGAAGTTTTAAAATCAGGTGCTGCAATAACATCTAATAAACCACCTTGACCACGAACGTAAATATCAGGAAGTCCCGATACTTCAGTTTTCTGACCCTCCGCAACATGATACAAGATTCCAGATTTCTCTGTTACTAGCATTTCATTTTCAGAAATAAAAGTCATCCCCCATGGAATGTCGATCCCGTCAATTACGGTTTCGTATATGTATTTAGGATCAAGCTCGTTTTGAATTTTAGGCCCATGATCTTGTGCGCAACTTGTGATTATAAAGAAGGCAAAAAAGATGTTGAGTAGAAAAAATTTATTCATGTGTGATTTATTTTGGTAGCACTATTGTTATAAAAATTCACCTCGGGATTGTATGAAAATACACTGGTGTAATCCCAATTAATCTTTTATAAAAATAAGAAATTTTATTGGTATTCTGGGTTTTGTTTTAGCAAAGAAAAAGCAGCTGCTGAAGGTTTCTTTTGGTGGGGTGTTGTTGGTATGGGTTGTCATTGATTTAAGTTTTCATTGTCCTTTTGATTAATAAGAAGATTAAAAGGTATTTGTTGTTAATCCGGGTTATTAATAATTACTTAAGGCTAAACTACATACTTTTGAGTGTTTATAAATCATATATTTAAATAAATACAAATATGTTTGTTTTATAAGTAATATCTCCCTAAGTTGTAATCCCAAATGCGAACCAAATAATCTATTTACATTTCAATGTGTCTTGAAAATATTTTAATTATTCTTGACATAATTGAAACAATCTGGGATAAAAATAATATTAATGAAATTTCCGATTTAAACGACTTAGTGTCAAAAGGAAGTAAATCGGTTAGTTGGATGAAGAATAATGAAAGTGTAATGAGATTTTATAATAATTGTAGTGAAAAAACTTGGCGATTTAGATTCATTCAACAACTTGGAATTCAATTAGAAAAACAAATTTCACTCGTCAAGGGAATTGTTTAAATATCTTAAAATTTTAGAACACACTTTAAATTTTTGTCTTTTTGGAAATCAGTATAAACAACGGATTGTTATTTAATTACATTATTTTTTTAAAAACAGGGAGAGACTTGAACAACCTAATGAAATAACCCCATGAAAATCAAGGGATTATAAATTTCGAAGTGCATGTGGTCTGGATGGGAACTAAATCAACTAAATATTTTCATGTATTAGACTTAACATCAATTGCTTATATGTACTTTTTTCTGTTATCCTCCTTAGGTGGACAAATCTTATCCAATTTGGGTGGTATCTGTTGAATGAAAACCAACGAGTTGAGTGAGAAAACTTTAATTTTCTTCAGATGAAGTTAGCGAAGATTTTATTGATGTGCAAGTTTTGTAAATGTTGAGGTTTCTTGTAACTGAGAAAATGATTTTTTCCAAAATGGGTATTGGAGTGGTTTTTATATAGGAGTCAATTTTTTCTCCCTATGCAAAATGATAGTTTTTTTTCTTAACTTTAATAAATGGATTTCAATAGATTAATAAAGGATTCAAAGGAAGGAATAAAAAGAAAAATCTCATCTAGAAGGGAAAAAATATCTATATCAGTTGCGGAATTCAATAATCTTTCCAAAAAGTATTTCAATCAGATAAAAGAGGGAGAAAACCTAATTATTAGTCATGATAAAAAAGATAAAGAAACACTTGTATTTATCTTGAGGTGGTATTATAATTTATGGATTGATATTAATGAAGACTCTATTGAGATTTACTATTCTTTTCCTAAAGAATTTGAAATAATTAGTGAGGTTAATAAATCAAACCACACTCACACACCAAAAACCTTTAAAAAAGGAACTAAAATGTATTTTAATTTTTCAAGTTACTCTTTTTCCAATTGGTTAAATGGGATTCCACTTTGGGATAATAAAGATGAAGAGGTTGATCATGGATTAAAACCAAGTTGTCAAATAAATTATGACTACATTAAAATTGCAAATAGTTAATTGTGAATGAGGAACTAATCGAATTTAGAGAAGAAATGCATAGTAGAGGAGAAATATGAGGATCTTTTAAGAATTTCGATAGATAATATCATCTCCCGTTTTTAAATATTTTATATAAAGATTAATGAAGTATAACTAAAACTCAATAATTCCATCATCTTCATAATAATCAAAATTTAATTCTATTTCCTCTCCTTCAGTGATACTTTGAAAATCAATAGGAGATTGAGAAAATAATTCCTCAATTAATAGAAATTCAAAATTATCCTCTCTACTAACTTTCTTGTAATCATTACCATCTTTTATTTCAAGAGTAACTCCCATTCCATCTTCTTCAGTGAATTTAAAATCAATTTTTTGATCATTTATTAAAATAGATGATGTATATACAACCTTGAAATAATCACCATGGTTAGTGTCTTCATTTTTTGAGACTTTCTCTAAAAACTTAATCTTCAATTCCATATTATTTATTTTGTTTAAATATAAAACATTATTTTTATATTATAAAAACTGTTACTCTGTTTATTGTAGTGTATTAGGAGTAATTCTTCTTCTCCTTTATTAACCTCTTTAACCTCAACCTCAACTTCGTTCCATCCTAATCGTTTTATGGATTCAAATCTTCTATTTCCACTGATTACTTGATTATGAATATCAATGGTGAGGGGTTGAAGTAATCCAACCTCTGAGATACTTTTCATCAGTTAAATCTGACCATCTTTTTTCCAAATTAAAATTTTAATATATATTTACTTAAATTTTAATATGAAAGTAAGTATTCAATTTACTTCACTTTGGGAAGATGAGAAAAGAGATTCAACGTTTGAGTCTATCTCATTAAGGGTGAAAATGGATTATCCAGACATGGTAGTGAATTTGACTAAGGATCCAGAAGAAGAATATATCGTCTTGTGTGAAGGTGAGTTTGACGGTGTTGATGATGTAGATATATTTTTATGTGAAGAAATATGTCACGAATATGAACTTTACTGTTATATTTATACAGATTCAATCAGAAAGGAATTTTATTATGATGAATCCGAAGACTGGAATTATAAAAATCTAAAATAATTTATTTAATTAACTATAATAATAAATTGTTAATAACAATGGTATTTCCTAAAATAGATTATAAATTCTGGTTATCTTATTGGAACGAAAGTATTGGTAAAGGTGGTGTATACACAAATAAAAATATTGAAAAATATATTCAATTTGATAAAGATATAAACTATTGTACCTCCGAAATAATTGAGTTAACTAGTAAAGATGATATTAATAAAAAAAACATACTCAGAGTTGTTGATTTAATTTACTCTTGGGGAGGTCCATCCGGAAGGATGTTTTACTCAAAAACAAAAGGAAAAATAAGCCCTCGGGAAGAACTTGAAACGAATGAAATCACATATAAAACCTATTTAGAAGGAATAGAGTTTGCAAAACAAGGAAAGTCTGTAAGTATTGAAATATTTAATAGGATAAGAGGTATTGGTTCATCATATGCAAGTAAACACTCTTATTTCTGGAGTCTAAACAGTTGCAATCCATTAATTATTGTTGATTCCAAAATATCAGGAGTACTAGGTTATAGGACAATTGATGATTTAGAAAAAGACTTTAAGTATAATGAAATTGTAAAAAGTTTTTTGAAAAAATCACAAATTGAATTTAATGAAAAGGATCCAAGTAAAGTAGAAAGATCTCTATTTGCTTTTCATAATTTTTATTTTTTAAATGACAATAGTAATTGGAAAAATAAAGATCAATTTAAAGATTGTAAAGAGGCTGAAAACATAGCTAAGAAGTTGTTTGAAAAATAAAAAATAATAATTCAATAAAATTTGAATGTGGAATGAAGAGTTTGTGATAAGTTGGGGAGTTTTGTGAACTATGATTTGAAAAAGTATCAATAAAGAAAGTTTTTTTTTAATTGTCTCTCATTTAACAGATAAAAAAGTGATACCTATAATTCTTTTGAAGATACTCTGACAACTTTTCGAAGAGGAGATGCCCATTTCTTAAGAAATCCTTTCTCTTGATGAAAAATTCTTAGGTAAAATATTTACTCCTGTTGATATTAATGAACTTGTAAATACGCCATTTGAAGTCTTACCCCTAACTCTAACAAACAGAGGAGATCCTTTTTTATTATCTTTAAATGATTTATGAAGAAGGGATATTTTCATAATATCAAATATATGAAAATATAAATTTGGTGACCTATATGGTGACCAATACAATTTTAAATTATATAAACCCTTGTAAATCAAGGGTTTATACTGTTTTTTAGTCGGGATGACAGGATTTGAACCTGCGACCCCACGCCCCCCAGGCGTGTGCGCTACCAGGCTGCGCTACATCCCGAAACAATTAGATACAAAAAAAGCTCAATGAATGAGCTTTTTTAGTCGGGGTGGCAGGATTCGAACCTGCGACCTCCTGCTCCCAAAGCAGGCGCGATGACCGGGCTACGCTACACCCCGAAAAATTCGGTATGCAAATATAATATTTATCCGCTTCCTGACAAGTTTTTGAAGCTTCATTAATCTTCTTTTTTATTTGTCTCTAAGAAGACTGAAATTGAGCATTTTACTGCTCTCGGGTGTTGATTTCAACTCCGTTTTCATTGATGTTAATCTCAATATTATTCTCCTCATCTGAAAGTTTAAGACTTAAATTATCTTCCTCAATACTCAGATTTCCTGAAGTTGAGTTGCAATCTTGGCAAACCAAAATTTTATTTTCCATTTTCCAAAGATGGCCAGCTACTTTTCTTCTAGAATAATTTTTGTCATTTTTAATTTTTCTATTCAGAATCGGACTCAGGTCTCGATCAATAAATACATATTGTCCTTCTGGAATAGATAGGGTTAATCTTACTTCTTGATCATTTCTACTTTGACCGATTGAGCTGAGCCAATTACTATCAAGTAATAAGCTTTTGTTATAGTATTCGTAATCATATTCAATGGTATTCGCATTCTCATGTGCATTTTTTTGGTTCACTCCTTTTGCTCTTTTTTCTAATTTTAATTCTGAAATATTGTCCTGACCATTTACGATATTCAATCGAATGTCTTCCTGTATTAATTTTAAATTCTCTTCGTCGCTATAGATGATTCGTTTGTCGTTGAACACTAGAATTTCATCCTCATATTGTAGTTGATTCATTCGAATTTGAAGGGTGTCTGTTTTAGAAATATCAATAGGCATTTCAGTATTATTCTTTGCTGTGAATAGATTAGTTCTAAATTCTCGTGCAATTATAAAGGCTGATAAGAGAATGGTTGTAATCCAAAGTACTCCAAGGGTGTACTTGGTTGAGTTGCTCATAATTTTTCTCTTAGAGGTAAGCAGTCTGAGTCCCAATACAAACAAAAACACATTAGGAATACCAATACCAAAGAATACAATTATAGAAATAGTCCAAGCCGGAATGTCAGTATTCATAGATAAGAATAGGATTTCATGAGGTATTTCAATGGAGCTAATAAAGCCTAATATTGCAACACCAAAAAGAAGGAATATTAGCGTTAAAGATGAAACTACAATCATGAAGAAACCAATTATTTTACGTGCTAATTTTATCAATAGAATAAGGGTAGATTCTAAAATTTCGGAAAATCTCTTTGTGTTCTTTTTTAAATCATCTCCCACTTTAGAGTAGTCAACATCTTTTACTTTTTGTGTAACATCGTCTAAACCTTCTTTAATTTTACTTTCAATATTTGAAATATTAACAGGTTTGCCTCGCATTCGTAGTTTTTCGGAGGTTGTCTTTGCTACTGGAAGTAATGCCCACAGTAAGATGTATATGAATAAAACCCCACCCACAGAAGATAAGAAAAGGAAGAGCAAGATGAGACGCACATAGATTCGTTCAATTCCAAAATAGTACCCCAGTCCGCTGGCAACACCTCCCAAAATGTTTTCTTCTCCATCTCGGTATAGTTTTTTTTGTATGTCAGATTCCGAGCTATCGTCGCTGTTGTTATCCTCGCTAATGTCCTCTGGTGATCCGAGTGTCTTTATTACGTCGGTGGTGTTTTGTACCGATATTACATAGCCGTCCCGGATTGCATATTGTGAAAATAATTCTGCAATTCGAACCTCGATATCCTCTAGTATTTCTTGTTTTCCTTCCGTGTTTTTAAAACTTTTTTCAAGTTTATTAAGGTAGTTTTTTAAAAGATCATAGGCGTCGCTATCGATATGGAACAGGGTATGAGCAAGATGAATTGTTATTGTTGTATTCATGATTAAGATTTTTTGGTTAAAGAGGTTACGGCTTTGTTTAATTCGTTCCACGAACTGTGAAGTTCTTTTAAAGATTTCTTCCCTTCGTCTGTTATGGAATAATATTTCCTTGGCGGTCCAGAAGTAGATTCTTCCCAACGATACTCTAGCATTCCACCGTTTTTAAGCCGAGTTAGTAATGGGTAAAGTGTTCCTTCTACAACAAGCATTTTCGATTTCTTTAAGGTCTCTATGATCTCGAAAGAATATTTGTCATCCGTGCTTAATATTTTAAGAATGCAAAATTCCAAAATACCTTTTCGCATTTGTGCTTTTGTGTTTTCTATGTTCATTTAAGTTTTTTTAATTGAATAAACAGACTTGCCTAAAGTTGCTTTTTAGTTGTTTACTATGCAAATATATGTTTTTAAAATAGAACTATGCAATACATAGTACTAATTTTAACTTTTTTACAACATATTTTTAAATTTTACTCTTTTATATTTGAATCAAATTATTCTAATTATGAGTAAGTGTAAATATTATGTTACTGTTCTAAAAAAGGTAAGTTTTAGTAAAATATTATTTAAGAAAGAATATAATAAAGCTTGTTCAGTTTTAAGAGGAACTGATTTAAGAAAGCTGAAATTGTGGGTAACTCTTTTCTTAAATAAAAACCCTCATTTACAATTGGAGGTGTTTTAAGGAGAAACAATTTTCACATCATCGAATGCAATAGCTCCTCTTACGACACTGCTTATGCTTTCTTTTAGCGCTTCAATTATCTGCAGTTTCAATTGACTTTTATGATATATAATGCTTATTTCCCTTGCAGGGGGTGGAGCGGGGAAGTGGATTATGTTTTGTGCATTTTTTTCTGACAAGTTGTTTGCATTCAAATAAGGCACTAAGGTCATTCCTAGTCCTTCATTGGCTAGATTAACCAGTGTTTCAAAGCTTCCACTTTTAAGGTTTAGTCGTCCATTCATTCCGCTTTTTGCTAAAGAACACATAGAAAGGACTTGGTTCTTAAAGCAATGTCCGTCCTGTAGAAGAAGGATGTCTTCGTTTTCTAAGTCTTCTACATTAATTTGAGAGCTTTTCGCTAATCTATGATTTCCTGGGACATAGGCTACAAAAGGTTCGTAATATAAAGGGCGTTCGATTATTTTTTCTTGTTTCAGTGGGGTCGCACAAATACCAGCATCTATTTTCCCTTCCTCTAATTTTTTTATAATGTTTTCCGTAGTGAGTTCTTCAATCTTTAAATTAACCTTAGGATACGATTTTAAAAAAGTATTTAAGAACATAGGTAATAAGGTTGGCATAACCGTGGGTATAATACCGAGTGTAAAATCCCCGCCTATAAATCCTTTTTCCTGAGCAACAACGTCTTCCATTCGTTTGGATTCAGATATGATTTTTCTTGCTTGTATAAGAATTTCTGATCCAACTTTTGTTAAACGTATAGGTTTCTTCGCTCTGTTGAATATTTGTACTCCCAATTCTTCTTCAAGTTTTTGAATTTGCATGCTGAGAGTTGGCTGAGTCACAAAAGATTTTTCTGCAGCAAGCGTGAAGTTCCCAGCTTCTGCGACCGCAATCATGTATTTAAGTTGAGTAAGAGTCATTATTTATTTACCTTATAATTATTTAAATATAATAAATTTATTTTATTCAATAAATAATACTCACTTTCATTAGTATGTTTTTTATGGGACTTTCTCTTTTGTCAATGGGTTGTGCACATATTTTATCAACAACATCCATCCCTTTAATTACCTTACCGAAGGGAGTAAAGTTTTTATCTAAATGATAGGCACCCCCTTTTTGTTGTACTATGAAAAATTCGTAAGGAGAAGCTAGTTTATGGGGATTCTCTTCTTCACTGCTAGGAATCGAAATTACTCCTCGATCATGTTTATGCCCTTTTCTATTGTCCTGTGGCAATAGGTATCTTCCTATTTTTCTTCTTTTTGACCAGGTATTTGGGTGATCTGAATTTCCACCTTGTATTACAAAATCTGGAACTACCCTATGAAAAAAGGTGTTATTAAAGTATCCTAATTTTGTAAGGTATATGAAATTTGCTCTATGATAAGGGGTGTCCTCGTACAAAAGGATGTCGATGTCACCGTACTCTGTTGTTATTCTAACCTGATTATCATGATCTTTTTTTTGGTAGTCAAATAAAAAGGGAATTGCAGTATTTTCATCTAAATAAACTTCAGGATCTTTTAAAAGCAGTTTCTTTTTTTTAAATTTTTGCTTTTGTTCAACTTTTTTTTCACTTCTTTTTGTTTTCTTTGGTGGCTCTGTACAGCTTACAATCAAGAAAAGCAAGACGCTAAAAACACTAAAAATTTTTGCCATTATATGTTGTTTACTAAATTCGAGTCTCTTCTTTCAAAAGTAATTGATTTACCCTTACCAGGCATTGAAGCTCAAAAAAAAATGGCTCCAGTTTTCCGAATTGAGGAGTTAAAAAATAAATCTCAAAATAAAAGCCTAGTTAAAAAATCTGCTGTTTTGTGTTTGTTTTATCCCAATGAGAAGGGGTTAACTCATTTTGCTCTTATAGAACGAGGTATATATAAAGGAGTTCATTCAGGTCAGATAAGTTTTCCGGGTGGTCGTAAGGAGAAAGAAGATCTCAGTTTTTGGGGTACCGCCCTAAGAGAGGCAAATGAAGAGATAGGAGTGCCTAAAGAAGTTGTAACTGAAGTTAAAGCTTTGTCTACTTTTTATATTCCACCAAGTAATTTTATTGTGCACCCTTTCATGGCTATTTCGAGAAGTAAACTAGATTTTATGCCGGAAGAGAAAGAAGTTCAGCGGATCATTGAAGTTCCTCTGAGCGAATTGTTACTACCAAAAAATGAAACCCATGGTTTGGTAACTACTTCATATGTTGGTCAGGTTGATGTTCCTCTGTATTTGTTACAAGGAGTTCAAGTATGGGGCGCTACAGCAACTATTCTTTCGGAAATCAAAGATGTCATTTCTTCGGTGCTAAAAGAATAGTATTATCTTTACTCGATTTTTGAATTATGGGAATATTAAAAAGAAATCCTTTTGGACATATACTTTTTCTTAAGAAGATGTTAATCCGTTATCTGGGTATTATGTCTCACCGACGGTACAGAGGATTTAACCAATTGCATATTGAAGGGTCTGATATAATTAAAAACCTTCCAGACAAAAATGTTCTTTTTGTTTCTAACCATCAAACATATTTTGCTGATGTGGTTGCCATGTTTCATGTATTTAATGCGAGTTTGAGTGGAAGGATAGATTCCATCAAAAACGTAGGATATCTATGGAACCCAAAACTTAATATCTATTATATAGCAGCAAAAGAAACTATGAATGCAGGTTTGTTGCCTAAAATATTAGCTTATGCAGGTTCCGTGTCAATTGAAAGAACTTGGCGACAGTCAGGGAAAGATGTTAACCGAAAAGTTAAGTTTTCCGATATTTCTAATATTGCAAAAGCGCTTGATGACGGATGGGTAATTACTTTTCCACAGGGTACTACAAAGCCATTTAAGCCTATGCGAAAAGGGACTGCTTTTATTATTCAAAAATATAAACCAGTAGTTGTTCCAATTGTAATAGACGGCTTTAGAAGGTCTTTTGATAAAAAAGGTTTGATGATTAAAAAGAAAGGTATTCTTCAGTCTATGGTTATCAAAAAACCATTGGATATTGATTATGAAAACGAGTCTGTTGCTTCTATTCTGGAGAAAATTGAATACTCAATCGAGCAGCATCCTTCTTTTTTAAAGGTTTTATCTGCTAAGGAAATCAAAGAGCAGGAAGAATTAAATAAATCAAGAGAGTGGTAGTTCTTCCTCCTCCATCTCTTGTAATTCTTTAATGTTGGTTTTTAACTTAAAAAAATATCTTCCATAAATTAGATAGTAAAATCCAATCAGCACCAGAATAGCTAGGGCAATTATAGTGAAAATTAATAAGGATATTTTGATTATGGAGGTTTCGCCAGAATCATTAGGTTCTAGAAGCGAAATGTAGTTTTCATCATATTTAAACGCGTTGAAAAGCACTACTAACAAAAAGCCTACTAGCACTGTAAGATTGTATATTATATATCTATTTACAGATCGTCTAGACCTTATGATTCTATTAATTAGTAATGCAATCGACTCAGATGTTTTTATTTTTCTAAAGTTTAAATAAAATTGAATCATAAAATAAGAAAGGATGATGTATCCTAAAACATTTGTAGCTATTGCAACTCCATACAAGTGAATACTCTTATAATACTCAAAAGCTTCAAAGTAATCTGGTATTAGAAAAGGAATTATTAGATAGGCAAAAAACTCAATACAGCTGAATATGAAAATCCATTTAATTGAGGAAATTGATTTTTTCTGAGACAGCTTAAAGAGCTCCTCTTTAGAAAAATTATGATCGAACTTTTGGTTCTTCCACTGTTGTTTTAATAGATCTAGTTTATTCATATATAACTACTACTAGAGCATTTTTTTTAGTTTTATTTTAAGCCTACTAATCTTAACTCGAGCATTTACCTCAGAAATCCCTAATGTTTCAGCAATTTCTGAGTATTTCTTTTCTTCTAAATATAACAAGATTAGTGCTTTTTCTATTTCAGAAAAAGTATCTATTTTTTCATAGAGCCACTTGATTTGGAGTTCTCTAGTGTCGTCATATTCTTCATTTGCTTTTAAGTCCGATACCTTAGTGAATTCCTCTCCTTTAACTACTTTTTTGTCTTTGCGATATAAAGTAATGGCTGTATTTAGGCCAACACGGTACATCCAAGTCGTAAATTTGGAATTTCCTTTAAAACTAGGGTAAGACTTCCATAGCTGAATGCTTATCTCTTGAAAAAGATCCTTTTGGCTGGCTTCATCCTGAGCATAAATACGTGTAATTTTATGAATGATGTTTTGCTCTTTAGCTAGCAACTCCAAAAAATCTTTTTCGCTTATAGGCATTCAACTACGTATAATTTGTGGGACAAATAAAAAAAATGTTACAAAAAACGAAATGTTTTTTTTAATTAATTATACCTGCACAACTAATTCGAGCACCTGCTGCTCCGGAAGGTTGTGAGGTTAAATCATCAGCACCTTGATGAACAATGATCGCTTTTCCTAATAAATTTTTGTTTGGGTCATCGCAGCTAATACACCATAAATCGGTACTAAAAAATACCATCCCGTGACCTGTTTTATCTGCGTTAAAGTTTCCGATATCACCGCGATGATATCCTTCAGAAGCTCCCCAAGCTCCATGCGGTTGAAAGGTAGGATTCCAATGTCCTCCAGCAGATTTTCCATCTTCTGAACTACAATCTCCTTTTTCATGGATATGAATTGCATGTACTCCCTCATCCAATCCGTTGATGTGTGCTTCTAGCGAAACAACTCCATCTTTCTCGGTTAGAGTAACCATTCCTGTTGCAGTGCTACCACTTTTAGAATCCAAAGAGAGCATCATCTTTACTTCTCCTATTTCTTGGGTTTTGTGTGGGTTGTTATGAAGTGTATAACTTCTGTAAGCTTCTACTTTTGATTTTACCTCTCCTGGGGTTCCTTCAATTACTTCTACAGTTTCTAGTTTTTCACCATTTTCTTCTACAATCGTGGTTATGGTTGCTTCGTGGAGAATGTCGCTTATTTTTTTAGTTTCAACTGATATTTCTACTTGCTTTGTATCCTGTTTCTTTTTAGTTTCTTTACAAGAAACTAAAAGTGAAATACTTAAAAAGCTTAAAAGGATATATTTTGAAATTTTCATAGTGTTTTTTTTACTTCATAAAGTTATAAAAAAAAGCAGATTAAGGGGTATTATTTTAATAATCTATTTTGAGTATTAGTTCTGTTTTGTGAGAACAATTTGTTTTAAAATTTTTTAAAACCAAAAGACTATATTTACAATAAAAAATTGAGCGGTAAAACAGTATTGTTTATTGTAATGATTTCGTTACTTGGTTGTAAGACTATGTATAAAACACTCCCTTTTTCTGAAACACCAATCCCTGAAGTTCCAGATTATACAGATTCAAATAATTGGGCGGTATTACCCGGTCAATATCCAAATGAACTCATTTCAATAATAGGTAAATCAGAACCGAAAGAAGTAGATGTTTTTTTCATTTATCCAACCCTCTTGACAGATCGAAAAGACCCTGCTTGGAATGCTGATTTAAGTCGGGACGAACTTAGAAAAGACGTTCTTAGTAAGTCAATTAAATTCCAGGCTTCTAGCTGGGGTAAAGCGGGGAATATATATGCGCCTTTCTACAGGCAATCTCATTATAAAACTTACGTGCCTCCCTACGATATAGATGGACCTCCTTCTTGGCAGATCGCCTATTCTGATATAAAAAATGCATTTGAATATTATTTAAAGCATTATAATAAAGGCAAAGGAATTATTATCGCTGGTCATAGTCAAGGGAGTATCATGGCCAAGGAATTACTTAAAGATTATTTTGACGGGAAAGATATTCAAGAATTGTTAGTAGCAGCTTATTTACCGGGTGTTCGAGTGAAGGTAGGTGAACTTGGTACGATTAAAGCCATGACTAAACCAGATCAGATTGGTGGTTTTGTTAGCTGGAATAGTTATAAGAGAAAAAATTATCCTAAAACATACGATCAGTGGTACAAAGGTGGAATAACAACCAACCCCATAACCTGGGATGAGAGTATAACTACTTCTAGAACTAAACATTTAGGGACTTTGAATTCTGATGAAAAAATTTATAAAAATGCAATAGATATTAGAATTATTGATGGTTTAATATGGTCTTCTGTCCCTCGTATTCCTAAACGTTTTTTACTTTCTTTTATTAAAAGCTATCACTTTGCTGACGTAAATTTGTTCTGGAAAGATATTGAGGTGAATTCCCTTCTAAGAGCTGAAAAATGGAAACAAAAATACATTTCTAAATGAGCGTTAATCATATCCTTAGCGAAATCCAGTCGGAATGGTTGAACTCGTTAACTCAAAAAAAACATCCTTTTCGTTTTTTTGTTCTTGGAACCATACAATCTTCAAAGCCTGAACTTAGAACGGTGGTTCTTCGAGATTTTAATCCTTCTACTATGGAGTTTTCAATATACACCGATGAACGTTCTAATAAGGTTGAAGAATTAAAGGATAATGAAGAAGCATCTTTATTGTTTTACAATCCAGAGAATCTAACACAAGTCAGAGTTTCTTGTTCTCTTGTAATGCATGAAAAAAATGATTCATTATTTGAAGAACAAACACCTAGAGGTAAAAATGATTATACGACCCAATTAGCTCCAGGATCAAAAATAGAATCTCCAGACGCTGTTACATACCGTGATGAACATAACTTCTTATTAAAATTAGTATTTAAAGCTTCTAAAATAGAGTACCTTAAGTTGACAAGAACGAAACATATTAGGGCGGTTTTTAACGGTACTAATTCTGTTTGGAGCGGAGAATATATTACACCATAAAGCGTTTGATTAAATCTTTTTTGTAACTTTTGTTTTTAAAACTACTAGATGAAATCAAAAAACAATAACAAAAGTTCAAGAAGAGATTTTCTTAAAAAAAGTGTCCTTGCATCTTCAATCATGATCATCCCAAGACACGTTCTTGGCGGACAAGGTTTTATAGCACCTAGTGATCAGCTTAATATCGCTGGTATTGGTGTAGGAGGGAAAGGAAGAGGTGATATTATGAATGCCTCTGTGAATGGAAGAGAACGCGTTGTGGGGCTATGTGATATTGATCCAAGTGGATCTCATGGAGTAATCGATACCATCAATGATTTTCCAAAAGCAAATTTTTATACTGATTTTAGAAGACTTTTAGATTCTGAAAAGGATCTGGATGCAATTACGGTTTCTACTCCCGATCATACGCATGCTGTAATTGCTATGGAAGCAATGAATAGAGGTGTTCATGTATATGTCCAGAAACCATTAACTCACAACATAAAAGAAGCTCGTTTATTAACCGAAACAGCTCGTGCTAATAAAATAGTTTCCCAAATGGGAAATCAAGGGGCATCGAACCCAGATCAGTTAAAAGTTCAGGAATGGATTGATTCTGGTCTAATCGGTAAAGTTTCTGAAGTTAAGGTATGGACCAACAGACCAGTATGGCCCCAGGGAATCCCAAAACCAATTCCAACTCCTTTAGACAAACCTAAAGACTTAGCATGGGATTTGTGGTTGGGTCCTGCATCAGAAACTCCTTACACTTCATCGCTTCATCCATTTAATTGGAGAGGTTGGTGGGAATATGGAACTGGAGCACTAGGCGATATGGGATGCCATTTAATAGATGTTCCTTTTCGTGCTCTTGGACTACATTATCCAACTGCTGTCGAATGTAGTGTTGGTAGTGTTTATACTCAGATGTGGATTCCTGAACACCTTCCTGAGGGATGTCCGCCTTCTTCTTCGGTTACTATAAATTTTGATTCTACAGAAAAAAATAACACCCCATTAGTAATGACTTGGACAGATGGAGGAATACGACCTGCTCATCCAGACTTAATTCCTTCAACTGAGGATATTGGAGAGCCAGGTGGAGCAAATGGTGTTATGATGATCGGGGAACACGGTATCATAACTACTGGTGTGTATGGAAATCGTCCTAAATTGTTTAGAAAAGGGGAAGAAACGATAACCTACCAAAGACCTGAAGGAACTGTTCCAGAACATGGGCACCAATATGATTGGATCGACGCAGTAAAAGCAGGATTTAATAGTAAGGAGCATAAAGCATTAACATCTTCATTTGACTATTCCGGACCACTAACGGAAACGGTTTTGATGGGTAATATTGCAATTCGCAGTTATTTACTCAGAAATGAAAGTGGCAGAAATGCTGATTATTATGGACGTAAAAAATTACTTTGGGACGGAGATAATATGAAAATCACCAATTTATTAGATGCAAATCAATTCGTAGGTCGTGCGTATAGAAAGGGTTGGGAACTGTAATTTATAAGTATGAAAAATAAAACTATTTGGATTACAGGAGCGTCTTCTGGTATAGGTGCTGAACTTTCGAGACAATATGCTAAATCTGGAAACAGATTAATTTTATCATCACGAAGGTTAAAAGAGTTAGAAGCAGTTAAGGAAACATGTTCGAATCAAGAGCATATAAAAATTCTTCCACTAGATCTTAAGGATTTTAAATCAATGGATGATTCGGTAGAAAAAGCAATAGCTTTATTTGGTTCTATTGATTTGTTAATAAACAACGGAGGTGTAAGTCAACGTTCTTTAATAGCTGACACTAATTTTGAAGTTTACAAAGAATTAATAGATGTAAATTATCTGGGGACTGTTGCACTAACCAAAGCTTTATTACCCTTTTTTATAAAACAAGGCAGTGGTCATTTTGCTGTTGTTACCAGTGTTATGGGGAAATTTGGTTCGCCTTATAGATCAGGTTACTGTGGAGCTAAACATGCTTTACACGGATTTTTTGATGTTTTACGAATGGAACATCAAAAAGATAATATTGCGGTAACTATGATCTGTCCGGGTTTTGTTCAAACCAATGTAACCATAAACGCATTGACTGGAAACGGTGAGAAATTAAATCACGATGATCCAGGAACTAAAAATGGATTGGAGGTTTCTTATTTCTGTAAGAAAATGATACGTGCCATTAGTGCAAACAAATGGGAGGTTTCTTTTGGAAAAAAAGAAAAGTTAGGTGTTTTTGTAAAACGTTTTTCCCAAAAACTACTTCACTCAATTGTTTTGAGGTCTAATGTTCGTTAATTACAATTTAAAGATATTCTAATGGGAACCAAAAACAAAATACAACGTCGCGATTTATTAAAAACACTAGCTGTTGGTGCAGGCTCTGCTTTTCTTGGGTCAACAGCTTTTTCTAAACTAGAAGCTAATCAAGTTTCTGAAAAATTAAAAGGAAACATCAACCACACGGTATGTAAGTGGTGTTATCCCGATTTAAGTTTGGAGGAATTATGTCAAGTGGCAAATGAATTTGGTTTGGTCGGGATTGATTTAGTAGATCCTACTGGATGGAGCACTTTGAAAAAATACAACCTTATTTCGACGATGTGTGAGGGAGCGGAAATTAGTTTAACGGAAGGATTTAACAATCCAAAATATCACGATATATTAGTTGAAAATTACACAAAACACATTAAACTAGTAGCGGAAGCGGGATATACTAATTTGATTTGTTTCAGTGGAAATAGAGCTGGAATTGACGATGAAACTGGTCTTCAGAACTGTGTGGATGGTCTCAAGAAAATACTTCCCCTCGCCGAGCAACATGGTGTTATAATTCAAATGGAACTGTTTAACTCTAAAGTTGATCATCCCGATTATATGTGTGATAATACATCCTGGGGAATTGAACTCTGTAAGCGATTAAATTCTCCTAATTTTAAATTGCTTTATGATATCTATCATATGCAAATATCTGAAGGGGATATCATCAGAACGATAACTGATAATCACCACTATTTTGGACACTACCATACAGCGGGAGTTCCTGGAAGAAACGAAATTGATTCGACCCAAGAGCTAAATTATCCAGCGATCATGAAAGCAATATTAAAGACCGGGTATTCAGGTGCAGTTGCTCAAGAATTTATTCCTACAGCTGACAATCCCCTGGAGTCTTTGAAAGATTCAATTCTAATTTGTGATGTTTAACGAGTTCGTTTGTTTTTTATAGATTAAACTTTTTTTAGTTCTTATATTTGTAGAACTATTTTTTACATTATGAGATATTTAAACTTTACTCTAGTATTACTTTCATTTTTTATTATTTCTTGTGGGTCAGGAGGAAGCGGTCTAGATCCGCATCTTAATGAACAAGAACTTCAAGAAGTTCTCGAAATAAATCTTGTAGGTAAATGGAAAATAAAAAGACCATCAAGTTCTTCGAAAAATATTCTAGCAAATAATAGTTGTAATATCGTTCAAATTGAATTTTTAGAAAATCAAACCTATCTTTTAAATATCAGTTACCTGGAAAGTAGCTCGTCTGAATTAATAAATAAATTGTTTAAAGGAAAATACGACATCAAATTTTCGGAGTCTGATGGTGAAGTTGATATTGAACGTGTTGTTCTTATGGGAACCAATTATAATTCTTCTTCAGCTGTTCCTAGTCAAGGCTCTATTGCGACAATCACAGAAATTGTATTTGATGAAGAAGCGGATGATATCTCTTTTAATATTAAGTTAGAGACTGGAACTTCTGCAATCTGTAATATAGATTCTACCCTTTCTTTAGAAGGGGATAAAGAAGAACAGTTAGAGCCAAATGCCCCGAAGGACAGTAATCATATTAAAATTCAACAAGAATGGAGAGTAATTAATGTAAGTTCAACAGTTGAAAATAACGCAACAACTTTTGATGTTTGTAGTATATTTTTAGACGAGTACTATGATCGTTGCTACGAGGAGGAAACTGACTCTTTCAGTTCTAATTGTTCTCAACCAGACACGCTTACTTTATTGTTTTCGAGTTATGGTACTTATTTGTTTACTTATTACGATGCAGCAGGTCAGATCCTTTCGAGTGAGGAAGGGGAGTGGCGCTGGGTTTCAGGAACTACTGCTCCATACACCAACTTTCAAGTAAGATTTGAAGATGAATCATGGGATAATTCTAGTTTGATTGTTGTTGATGAATTATCAGAAACAACATTTTCAGTTCAACAAACTTCTACAGAGCAAAATGAAAATAATGAGGATGTAGTCGTAACAACAACTTATAATTTCCAGTTATCAAGTTTACCGTACTCAAGTTCTGATTGTCAAAATATATCCAATAAATAAAATTAAATATTTATTTAGTACTTAATTTACAGATTATTATACAATGAAATATAGTTTTAATGTTTTTGTGTTAAGTATTGTTTTTGTATTATTTCATAGTTGCTCTAATATAAATGGGGTTTCAATAGATGAGGTTTTTTTAATCAAGACAACACAAAAAAATAGTTATCATTTGGAGGATACACCCTATACGGGGCGTGTTTATGAATATTTTCCAGATACTGAAATTTTAAAACAAGAGTTTAATGTTTTGGATGGATTTCTTAGTGGATTATGCAATGAATATTATGTTGATGGAGTTCTTAAAAGTTCTATCAGTTATGAAAAAGGAATTCTAAATGGTCTGAGTCAAAAGTACTATCAAAACGGACAATTAAAAGAATCTGTAAATTACTCGCAAGGAAATTTTAACGGTAAAAGAATGGTATACTGGTCTAATGGTATTTTAAAAGAACTTAACACTTTTAAAAATGGCATTTTGGGAGGAGAGAATTTATATTATTATTCCGATGGTAAATTACGTAAAAGTTTACGTTTTGATCAGAATGGAAAGCGTAATGGTATTTGGGAAGATTTTCATCCCAATGGACAATTAAAAAATCAAATCATTTATTCCAACGGATCTATAGTTTCAAAATCTGATACCTATGATTTTCTTGGTAACATCATTAGGTAATACCAAGCTACTGACAAACCTCTGTGCTCAATACGGTATAAGCTCCTTGTGTTATGCTTATAGAATTATCAAGGTGACAAAATGTGTAACTTTTCCCTTTAGGAACATATACGGAGTAGTTTCTACAGTCACAGCCCTGATACATAAATAAAGCTCCATCACTTCCTCCTATAATTGTTGATTGTGTACAAGGGGTACAAGTAAGATCTATGTTTACAGAAACCGTATTACTATCTAGCAACCCATCATTTGCTTTATAAGTAAAACTATCCCCACCATTCATTACTCCGTTTTGAACGTAACTAAAAGTCCCCCCAGGATTTAGAACTAATGTTCCATAGGTTGGGGTAGAAACTACGGTAACAGTAAGTGCGTCTCCATCTGGATCTATATCGTTTAGTAGTACACTATTTCCACCATTCGTTAAAAGAGTTGCCGTTCCACCTAGTCCTATTGTAATATTATCCGGATAAGCAACAGGAGGGTCGTTTGTTGGGGTTACCGTTATGGAAACCAATACAGCAGCTCCATATCCTTTTCCATCAAAAGGTATATAAGTAAAGCTATCAGTAAAGTTTTCGGAACCGTTATGAATATAAGTAAAAGTTCCATTTGAATTTAAGGTTAAAGTCCCATTAACTGGACTTGTTTCTATTGAAGCAGTTAATAAAGCTTGATCTCCAACATCTGCATCAGTATCGTTTGATAAAACACTAGTTGACGCTGCAGTTGTTATTGTAGCGGTCCCACTTTCAAACAATGCTATACTTTCGGATACCCCAATGGGGAGGTTGTTTATGTAAATGGTAACCGTAGTAGTGTTTCCTATACTGAAGTTATCTCTAGGGGTATAAGTAAACACGTCTGTTGTTGTTGCGCTTCCATCATGAGTGTAAGTGAAAGTTCCGTCTGTAGATAAGTTTAAAGTACCGTTTATTGGGCTTAAAACTTCAATAGCAGTTATTGAATCACGTTCAGGATCATCATCGTTTGATAAAACTGAATTTGTGATACCATCATTTAAAACGTTAATTGTTCCTCCGTTTGTTACACTTATAAAATCTTCAACACCTGTAGGAGCATCATTAATTTGGGATATACTAACAGTGAACAAATCATCTACAGTACAATTAATACTCCCGTCCGATGACATTAGACTAACGTAAGTAGAACCATTTTGGTTTGGTAAATAATCTATTATTAAAGCTGTAGAGGTTATGCTTGTCGCAATGAGGCTAGAGTCACCAACAGCAGCTGTGTAGGTTAAAGTATCTTCTGGATCAACATCTGAGAATATATTAGTTAACGGGATGTATAAATCTGGATCATCTTCTGTTGCATTTACATCTGGAAGCGGGTTATCTAATGTAGGACAGTAATTCACAGGAGTAATTATTACGTTATAGGTAATGTCATAATCGCAGCCTCGACCATCATTTATATTAATCGTAGTTACCGCAGTTCCATGCATGTAGGCTACAGGAGTAAATTGAACTTCACCTGTAGCTTGATTTGTTATCGATGCATTTAATAAATTAGAGCTAGTTCCAGTAATTGTATACATCAATGCATTTCCATCATCGTCTGTAATATCTTCAGAAAATAATTTTGAAAAAGCACTATTTTCTTGAGTAGAGCGAGTACCCGGATCCGTATATATTGGACAATCGTTTACTTCTTGAATGGTAATATTTACTGTAACAGTATTTCCGTCTTGTCCCGAGATTTCAGAAGCTCTGTATTCAAATGTATCTGTAGTTGTTTCTGATCCATCATGTGTGTAAGTAAACGTACCTGTTGATGATAATACAAGAGTTCCGTTAGATACTTGAGTAACAAGCTGAGCTTCTAATGGATCACTTTCAGTATCGCTATCATTATCGAGTATTGATGTGTTAGACGATGTAGTTAATGTCACTGTTCCTCCTTCAAGTACAAATATTGAATCTGTAACGGTTACTGGAACATCATTGACAGCGGATACATTTAAAGCAAATTCATCTTGAACACTTGAACATCCATTTAAGTCATCTACATAAATTGTAACCGTTGCGGTCCCATTTTGATTAGGTATATAACTAATTGTTAACGTATTTGTGTCTAAAGTAACGGTAGCAAGAGCTGTATTCGAATTGGAGACTGTAAACGATAGTGTATTATTTTCTGCGTCCGTGAAATTATCAAGCAGATTAAATACATCATCCGATGCATCTTCATTAACTGATATATCTGCAATTGGTGATGAAACTTGTGGGCAGTCGTTTACTGGAGTAATGTTTATGGTAACACTCACTGAAGTCGTAGTAGTGCCGTCTGTTAATTCGTAATTGAATGTGTCTGTAGTAGTTTCTGACCCATCGTGGGTGTACACAAAAGTACCGTTTGATTGTAAAGGAAATGTACCCGAATTGTATAACGGTTGTGTAAAACTAGAAATAGATAAACTGTCACCTTCTGTGTCAGAATCATTAGCCAAGACTGTAGATGAAACAGTAGTCATAGTAGCTGTTCCTCCTTCAGCGACATTTATAATGTCAGGTCCGCCTACCGGTGTGTCGTTCTGTGGTACCACGTTAATTATAAAGCTTGTACTTGCAAGCGATGAACATTCTATTGAACTGTCTGTAGCGTATAGAATTATTGTGCTACTACCGGTCATATTATCTACATAGTCAATTGTGAGCGAAGTAGCTGAGGAAAGTGTAGCGGTTAATAAACTAGTATTTGTGTTACTTACAGTAAGTGTTATAGTATCTAGTTCTTCATCAGTGAATACAGAGGATACGTCCATATTAAGATCCGGATCGTCCTCCATGGCAGTAACATCTGCAATTGGATTTGTCGCTTCAGGACAATCATTAGTATGGGTAATTTGAATAGTAACGGTTGTGGTATTACCGAAATTTGATCCGTCATGTGGACGATAATAAAATACATCGGTTGTATTTGCATCTCCTGGGGTTTGCGTTCCATCATGTGTGTAGGAGAAAGTACCGTCATTATTAAATGTAAATCCACTTGATTTTGCTGGAGATGGAGTTATTGCTCCAAATCCAACACCCACAGTTAAACTAGCAACACCAGTTTCTATATCGGAATCATTTGCAAGTACTGTAGTTGAAATAGTGGTAGAAGTAACCGTTCCTCCTTCTGTTACATTAATGAGGTCAGCAACTCCAACGGGCAGGTCATCTGAAGAGTTAACGGTAACATTGAAGCTTTCTGAAACTAAGGATCCACAGCTTGAGTCGTTAGCAAAAATGGTAATAGTTGCAGTACCACTCATATTGTCGAAATAATCTAACGTAAGTGAAGTTGTATTTAAACTTGCGTCCAGTAAAGAAGGATTTGTATTTGTAACGGTATACGTTAAATTAAGAGTGTCTGGATCAGTAAATACGTTTGAGAAATCAATTACCAAATCAGGATCATCTTCAGTTGCAATCACATCATTTATTGGATTAGTAGCTGTTGGACAATCTGGAACTGGAGTAATGTTTATGGTGACAGAGACTGTATTTCCAGGAACGCTTCCATCAGTTGCATTGTAATAAAAAGTGTCGGTTGTAGTTTCAGAGCCGTCGTGGACATAAGTAAAAGATCCTGTTCCACTTGGAGCTAAAGTTAAAATACCATTTATAGTTGTAGTAACAGTAAACGTGCTAATAGCATCCCCATCTGGATCATAATCATTAGACAAAACAGAAGTTGCTCCTGAAGTTGTTGTAGTTGCAGTACCTCCTTCAGCAAGTGTTATAGAATCTGTTGCAGAAACTGGAGGATTTGTATTTGCTCTGAAACTCCCTACATAGATACCACGCCCAAAAGTAGCCGCTACGACCCTGTTGTCTAAGGCGCTTGTTCCGCGATAGTCCATATCAAGAACTGCTACATCACTCATTCCCTCATAGGCGAGAGTCCAAGTAGGGTTTGAATCAGTGAAATTTAATGTTTTCCATATCCCTAATTCAGTTCCAATGATAACTTCTTCTTCTTCAAATGGATTGTGCTGGATAGAGTATACAGGAATATCCGGTAAATCTCCTTCTTTGTCCAACCAACTTCCTGGACTAACACCTCCTGTAGAGGTATAAAAAACATTAGAAATTGTATTTCCGTAGTTGTAATACGTTACATATATTTCATCTTCAGTTTCTCCGAAATGAATGTCCGAAATACTACCAACTCCTGGTTTTTGAAGAATAACAGAGGCAGAAGAAGCTGTTTCAGCATCTGTTATTTTAATTATATTTCCATCTTTTGTTCCGACTAGTAAAGTTGAACTGTCCGTTGTATGTGGTGAAACTTCAAATGCAGTTGGTCTGGAACTTAATCCAGTTATAACTCTAGTTCCAGGAGGTGTGTTTGTTAAATTTGTAATTACTCTTATTCTATAATTTGTATCATTAAAAGATGTTCCATCGGAATAATAGGTATCTAGATTGGAATCTAAAGCACCAGGATTTATAAAGCTTCCCTCATTAGATGGAAGACTTAAAGCATTCGAAATGTCATAACTATTTGAATAATTCCCGCTCCCATTAAAACTAAGCCTTGTTATGGCATCGTTATAAGTATAATTAGAAATTGCATAATCACCACCGACCTGATCAAAAAATGTAGCGGCACCATCTCCTCCTGGATCGGTATCAACGCCAGCTGAAGGGGTTGCTCCAGGAGTTTCCATACGATAAGTACCATTGTCTTGAGTTCCTCCAAGTACCCAATCTTTAGAAAAACTAGGGGGGCTTTGAGCAACAGTATAAAATTGTGTAGTAATGTAGTTGCTCTCGGCTTCTACAAACCGTGGGTTGGTAGAAGCGTTAGCTAAATCGGAGCAAAATGCAACGCCCCCATCATTAACAACAATTGCCTTATTTGAATCACCCGGCTTAAAAAATAAGCCGTGCTGATCGGCGTGAACTTCAGATACCGTTAAACCAAATAAATTGTTATTGTTAGACCATTTTGTTAACTGAGACCAGTTGTTTCCTCCGTCAGATGATCTAAACCAGTCAATTCCTCCAACATAAACAATTGAATCATCATTAGGATCAACTTCAACTTCTAAGTCATAAAAGGATTGACCTCTAGTGAAATCATTTGCTGGAATTCCAGTGTCTGCATCGTCTGGTTCAGCAAGTTTTGTCAGGTTTACAAAGTTATCAGTTGTTTTATATATTTCTGCTTCATTATCTGCACTCATCAATACATAATGAGTGGCAGAATTTGTATGACTAGAAGCTATTTCCGTCCTTCCTATATTTGTGGGAGTACTATTGTATGTTGGAGAAACTCTAGTAAAATCTGTTCCATTATCACTATAAAAAAATCTTCCTCCATATTGATTAACTGAATTAGTCGTTGATAACCAAATCCTGTTGGTTCCCTCTTGTATTTCTATATCATTTATTTGTAATGGGAAACCGTCTGTAAGGTCCGAATCAGTTAGCTTAGCCCAAGTAACACCATTGTCTTGAGAACGATAAACCCCAGTTTCATATAGATCTTGTAAGGTGTTAATATCCATTCTTGAATTTACAGCATAGCCTAATGCTGCATAAATCCATTTATCGTTGTTTGGATCAGTTAAATCAGCATCATAAATTACAAGATCATTTATGAAAAAATAACCTTCAACCTGCCACCAATTATTACTATTATTCCATGTTGAAGAAACTATACCGGAACTGCTTCCAAAGACTTGAGTAAAATTTGCACCGCCATCTGTAGAGCGATAAATTCCGTTTCCGTTGACATCTCCTGAAGTATAGGATTCTCCAGTTCCAACAAAAATAAAGTCGTTATCATCAGGATCTTGCACTATATTTGAAACCGATAAATTTCCAAGAACACCGGTAACCTGAGTCCAACTAGGAACCGTTGGGTTGTCAATGTCTTCGTTAACCCATAGTCCTCCACTAATCCCACCCGCAATTACACGATCATAAGTAGGATTGTCGTTGAGGTCGAAAATTGCAGCTCGTGTTCTTCCAGCTTGATTGTTGGGTCCTATAGAACTCCAAGGTGTGTCTGAACTCTGCCCCGGAACAGCCTGACGCCTTACTTGAATAGATTTTTGATATTCAAGACGTCTAGATGTTTCTATTTTAGTTGCAATATCTTGTTTTCCCGTAAGAGGATCTATTGTTAAATCATAGATTTGTTCATAATACTTGTTGGGAGGAAGTCCCGCTTTAAAGCGTTCCTTCTTAGAAAGTTTATGAGTTTCTTTGTACGGACTATTTTCTAAAAAATGTTTATGTAATTGTTCAGGTGAATCTTTTTTTAGTATAAAAAAAGTAAATGAGCCAAAAACTAATGCAGTAAACAATAAATTTAATGACAGCCTGAAATTCATATTAATATAAATAGTTAGTAATATTACATCTTTATATTTTCAAATAAATCAAATTATAAAAAGTAATAAAGTCCTTGTTAAAATCGGTAAGAGAAAAAATAATCTATCCCAAAAGAGACTGAACTTTCATGGCTAATCCCATATCGCCTGAAATTTTTATTTTACCTCCCATAACAGCCATCATTGGGTTTAGATCACCATTTTTTAAATCAATCAAAACTTCTGCGGTAGTTGAAATAGTACAGTCTGCTTCGTTATCTTCTTGTGAAACAATATTTGTATTCCCATAACCATCCACGAAAACAATTAAGTCTCCGACTTCAAATTTTAAAGTTCCACCGATTGCATCAGCTCCTTCTGCTTTTTCTTTTAATTGTTCAAAAACTTCGTTACTCATTTTAATGTATTAATTGTATGTTATAAATAAATAATATTCCATAAATATAAAGATTTTAATCTATACTTATTGATACAGCAAGATTTTTAAATCCTCTAATTTAAATCACTGATTCTTTTTTGGAATTAAATTAGTCTATTCCGATTATTTTCTGAATTTTTTTAATTGAAAAACTAAGCATTTAAAAGTACCTTTGCATTATGAAAACACCATCTAAACTTACAAAGTGGCACATAATAAAACCTTGTGAAAGAGAATACCATTCCATTGCTCAATTAGCAAAAAAATATGATTGTAGTCCGAGTGCAGTCAAACGTATGTTATATAAAAATAAAAAAGCATATGATGCTTTCTTAACACATGCTCCAGATCCAAGTGTTTTGAAACCTTTCGAGGATAAAGCAAAAAACTAGAAATTGTTTAGCAGTTTTTTTAAAAACTTAAAAGACTTTGGATACGGTGCATAACGGGTAGGAAGATCAATTAACAACGATTTCTTAACAAAAGGTTTATAATGTGTAAAAGTGTCAAAACTATATTTCCCGTGATATGCTCCTACACCACTATGACCAACTCCTCCAAAAGGAAGTTCATCATTTGAAAACTGAATCATAGTATCATTAGATACTCCCCCTCCAAAAGAATATTCTGTTTGCATTTTTTTAATAAAAGATTTTCTTTTGCTGAAAACATAGAAACCTAGTGGTTTTTCATAACGGCTTATTATTGGTTTAATTTCTTCTTCATTTTCATAGGAAAGAATTGGGAGGATAGGTCCAAAATTCTCTTCTTTCATAATAGCGCTATCTAAATCTGGCTGCTTGATTAACGTAGGTTCTATATATAGATCTTCTTCGTTGGTTGTTCCACCATGCACTACTTTAGTGTCTTCTATTTTTTCTTTTAAATACAGAAAATGTTTTTTATTTATGATTCGACCATAGCTAAAAGATTTTTGAGGATCCTCCCCAAAAGATTTTTTAATTTCTTTAGCCATGGCTTGGGTCAGTTCATTTACTTTAGATTTATGTACTAATAAATAATCGGGGGCAATACAAGTTTGACCGCAGTTTACATATTTGCCCCAAACAATTCTTCTTGCACTTAATGCTATTGGTGCTGTTTCATCTACAACACACGGATTTTTACCTCCCAATTCTAGAGTGTATGGCGTTAAGTTTTCTGCAGCTGCTTTTGCAACGATTTTACCAACATTAGTGCTTCCCGTAAAAAACACATAATCCCATCGAAGGCTCAATAAATTAGCGGAGGTTTGAGCATCACCTTGTATAACACATACATGTTCTGGCTTGAAGGCTTCCTGAATAATATCATTTACAATACCACTTGTGAAATGTGCATATTCAGAAGGTTTCAAAACAACTGTATTTCCGGCTGCTACTGCACCGATTACGGTGTTTAACGCAAGTTGAAATGGATAATTCCAAGGACTTATATGAAGCGTACATCCAAAAGGTTCTGGAATTAAATAATCTTTAGTAGGGTAGTTTAAAATTGACCCAGAAACTCGTTTTGTTTTAGTCCATGAATTTAGATTGCTAAGTGTTGTTTTAATTTCTTTTTTCACAAAAAACACTTCCGTTATGAAAGCTTCATACTCTGATTTTTTTAAATCTAGAAATAAAGCTTCATAAATTTCATTCTCTTTATACTCAATTACTTGAAGTAATTTTTTTAAGCTTGCTCGTCTAAAAGAAACATCTTTGGTTGTATTAGTTTCAAAAAATGCTCTTTGCTTTGAATGGAGTATGTCTGGTTTCATTATATGTTTTGATAGATTTTAAATATACCATAATTTATTTGTTTTCTATATTGGGTTTATATTTTCAATAATTCAAATGGAATATTAAAGCCATTGGATCGGAAATTATATTGTTATATTTACGAGTATTAATAAATGAATATGAAAACATTACAGGTTGCTCTTGCACAAATTTCTCCTGTTTGGTTGAATAAGCAAAAAACCCTAGAAAAAATAAAAGATGCCATACTCGAGGCTGCTGCATCTAAAGCGCAATTAGTTGTTTTCGGTGAGGGTCTGTTGCCAGGATACCCATTTTGGCTCGCCCTAACAGAGGGGGCACAGTGGGATTTAAAAATAAACAAGGTATTGCATGCACATTATGCTCAAAATGCAGTAAATATTGAAGAGGGTGATTTACAGGAACTTTGTGTTTTAGCAAAGGAAAATAAAATTGCAATTTATGTTGGAGTAATTGAAAGAGCTACAAATAGGGGAGGCCATAGTTTATATTGTTCTCTAGTTTACATCAACGAGTTTGGTGTAATTTGTAGTGTTCACCGTAAACTACAACCAACCTATGATGAGCGTCTAACCTGGGCACCTGGCGATGGCAATGGATTGCAAGTTCATCCTTTAGAAGGTTTTACAATTGGCGGATTAAACTGCTGGGAGAATTGGATGCCACTTCCTCGTGCCGCATTATATGGAATGGGAGAAAATGTTCATTGTGCTGTTTGGCCGGGTAGCGACCATAACACAAAAGATATCACCCGATTTATTGCAAGAGAAAGTAGGTCTTATGTAATTTCAGTAAGTTCAACCATGAATAAAAATGATTTCCCTCTAGACACTCCCTATATAGACGAAATTTTAACCGCTGCTCCTGAGCAACTAGCCAATGGTGGATCTTGTATCGCTAATCCAGATGGGACTTGGTTGCTTGAGCCACAAATTAATACAGAAGGTGTTTTTTTTGGATCAATTCAATTGAATAGGATCTATGAAGAGCGTCAAAATTTTGATCCCGTGGGACATTATTCTAGACCCGATGTTACCCAATTACACCTCAACCGAGAACGTCAATCTACAATTAAAATAAAAGACTAATCGATAATCAATTTATATATTTACTTTAAATTATTTTATTAAAAATTCAAAATGAAATCTATTTTTTATAAACCATTATATTCTTTAATTTTTGGAATAACAATTTCCATATTATCAACTGCCTGTGTTTCTAATTCGAAGAATCAAACCAATCAAAGTGCTAAAGTTTTCCCAAGTGATGTCCTTCCTTTTTTGGATGAATGGAAAATTCTTTTAGGGGACGGAACTTATGTAGATTCACTTGTAAAGTTTGACAAAAAAGATTTTTTCTACGTAGAAAATCAAAACGGAGTGGATTGGGTAGTTTATAAAACACCAAATTCAGGAATAACGTCACGAAATTCAAAAAACACAAGGACTGAACTAGGGCAATTAAAAAAATGGATACCCGAGACAGGAGGGAAGCTGACCGGAACTTTAAAAGTTCAACATGTTTCTACCTCAGGGGATGCTCGAGTAGCCGCTTCTTATTCTGTTGTTGTTGGGCAAATACACAGTGATGAAGGTCATGAGAATGAGCCCTTGAAGATTTTTTATAAAAAATTTCCAGGTCATAAAAAAGGATCTATTTTTTGGAATTACGAAATCAATACTGCTGGATCTAATTCGGGAAGATGGGATTTTTCTACAGCCGTTTGGGGATATGATATGTCTGTAGTAGGGCCAAGCTCTAATGTGTATCCGGAAGAGCCGGAAGAGGGTATAGAGCTAGGAGAGGAGTTTAGTTATGAAGTAAACGTTTATCAGGGAATGATGTATTTAACTTTCGAAAGCACTAACCATGAAACAAAAACATTTTCAAAAAACTTGCTTAAGTCGGATTTCTCTAATAAATCCGATATGCCGGAGCAAGTTCGTGTTTTATATGCTCCAATAAACCGAGATGGTGTCGAAAGAGAAACTGCATATGCAGGGGAAGTTCAATATTTTAAACAAGGTGCTTACAACCAAACCAATGGTAAGAAACCAGAAGATAATATTGTTTGGAGTACCGATTCAGAAACTTTTGATGGAGATATATCAAAGCAATATGCAAATGGATGCTATACAGAGGTTTGGTTCAAAGAAGGCTCGCTTGGTCCAGGAACCTCTCCGGATACTGAATAGCTTCTTAAAAAGAAATATTAAATCCTTTTAAATTATATACGTAACTGATTAATCTGAGTGTCGTATTTTTTAAAACGATCGACTAAACATCTTTAGAGAGTCAATATGATTTTAGCTATCAGTAGATTTAATATAAAAGCAAACTCCACAAGCTGTACTCCGTTGGAAGATTTGATGGCTTAGAATACCCCTTTCCTAAGATGAAATAAGAAGTAAATGAAGCACACCTAGAAGTCCACAAAGTATAGAAAGCAAATGAATTAGTTGAAGTAATTAACTTAAAAGCTATATATAAAAATAAAACCTTGATGTTATTCTATACAATATTCATCTCCAACAGCGTATTGATTAAATACTTCTAATGATACATTAACTTGACCTGCAACTGTGTTTTCATCAACAAATCCACTCCTATCAATGAAATAGTATTCTCCATTTTGGGATGCTTTTTCACGAATGATTAAGCATTCATCTTTTTTCTCACAACCAACAAGAATTGAAGTGAATAAGAGTAAACAGATTACTTTTTCCATTTTTTTATTGATTATAAATTATGTTTAAATTCTTGAAGTAATAGAATTAAAAACTATATTTCTTTAGATATAAGTTGGTTAAGTCAGTTGAGATTTTTTTTATCCCATCATATAGGTAAAATGGAAAAGGTAAAGCTACCAAAATACTTCCTGCTATATTAAGTGCCCATATAGTAGGTTCTGTGAAATCAATTAATTCATTTAAACTTAACACACCAGCTCCTAAGCCGATAAATATTATCCCATTCTGTTTTATCTTCTTAATTTTATCCATTTTTATTAATTTTAAATCGCAACCTAAATATACTAAATCTAATTTATAAAGTTGTTCTATTACCGCCTATGATTTAGTTTCAATCTAGTTTGTTCACTTTTAACCTAGACCTTTAAACAATTTTTTTAAAATTATAGAGTATTGAACACAATATAGGTTTGTTTAAATGACAGGTATATTCTCTTTAGTAAGTTAAGAAGTTAGATAGTGAGTAAATGAGGTAAAATGATTTACAAAAAGATCTGCTAAAAAAGAAACCAGCCCTATAAAGAGCTGGTTTTTAGTGACCTCGGCAGGATTCAAACCTGCAACCTCTTGAGCCGTAATTAAGAGGTAATATAGCTAATCCCTTTAGTAGAAAGACAATATCCTATAAACAGTAGCCTAATCATTACTTAAGTGTATTGTAGTTAGCTTAGAAGCTGTAACCGTACCTGTAACCTTAGTAACCTTCTCTAGTAGCTCTTTCATAAATATAATAATTAATACTGTTTAATCATACCGATTAGATTATCAGCCCATCTTTTTATCCCTTTACTTTTTTTAAGCTTCTTTTCCTTATGCTGTTTTCCAGAATTCTTGTAGAATAAAGTCTCTATACCCATTGCTATCTTAACGCTTGATAACGCGTTATTCTCCTGCTCCATTTTAATTCTCTTAAGGATAACCCACTCTCCATCTATCTCTACGTCTGCAAAAATTTGTATAGCACCTAATAAACCATTTATATTGGTCTTGATACTCTTAGGCATCTCATCAGTAGGAGTGTATCTGTAGTGGAATGTAGTCTTATATCGGTCTACAGTGTAGTAAGCATCATTTGATATTTTTAAAGTTGAAATCTGAGCTGAAGCAGTGAAGCTTATAGCCAGTAATAATAGTGTGATTGTATTTTTCATATTGTAAAATTAAGTTATTTTTTTATTTATTCTGGAACTGCATTGCTACTGTTCTATACTTAAAGTAGTTTATATTATTAAGTAAGATACGTTGTGCATTATTATTAGAAGGTGATTGACTACGTTACTCGACAAAAATGTCACAAGAGATATTTATTACTATAGAGAAAAATACGTTGTGTGACAAAAGTGATGCAGAACATAGTTACTTATATAGAGAATGACTACGTTGTGTGACAGAATTAGTAAAAGTGTCGACGGACATATCCTATTACTATAGAGAAAGGATACGTTACTCGACAAAAGTGATGCAGAACATAGGGAGTACTATAGAGATTACCTACGTCTTGCAACATTACTAGCAAAAGTGTCGAACATCATAGGGAGTTACTATAGAGATTCCCAACGTTACTCGACAGAATTAGAAAGAGATTGAGTACACTAAAAGACCATAACGTGTAGTAATACGTCTTCACTCCAGAGTCACCGAGTAAGTCGCTCACGACATCCGCTGTAGCCCCAGTATAAGATTCCGATGTTAGATACTTAATAAAGTGTTACAAATATAACAGTGTCAATACTTTAGTAGTAGGTATAACATAGTACCGATAACCGAGATAGTTCTATATAGTAATTCTTATCCCATAATTGAGCAAATAGTAACCGTATCTGTCACCTAATAAAAAAGCCCAGCCTATAATTGGCTGAGCCTTAGTGACCTCGGCAGGATTCAAACCTGCAACCTCTTGAGCCGTAATCAAGTGCACTATTCAGTTATGCTACGAGGCCTTTTAAAATCTTATTGGGCATTTAAACGACACCACAATTGATTTTGTTATTGTTGGGTGCAAATATAACATCCCTTTTTATTAAAACCTACAGACTAAGAAGTATTTTGTTGTAATTTTTACTTCTTTTGATTTAACGGAAGCCGTATATTCGTTAAAATTTAAAATATGGCGTTTTTTGCAATTATTGTTGGGTTGGTACTTTTAATAAAAGGAGGGGACTGGTTATTGAAGTCTTCAGTTTCCCTTTCCTTAAATTTATCAATTCCAAAAGCGGTTATAGGAATGACGGTCGTTTCTTTTGCAACTTCCGCACCTGAGTTAATTGTAAGCATTCAATCAGCAATTGCGGGATATTCTGATATAGCTCTAGGAAATGTAGTAGGTTCTAACATTGCTAATCTTTCTTTTGTACTTGCAATTACAGTAATAATAACCCCTATAGCGGTGCCAAAAAGTTTTTTTAAGACCGATTGGCCCATGATGATGTTCTCTACCTTACTTTTTATTGGTATGATTGCTTTTGACAACAGACTTTCTTCAATCGAAGGGTTGATCATGGTTCTTTTATTATTTTCTTTTATTTATTACCTATTAAAGAAAACACCGGAAGGAGTAATTGAAGCTGCTTCTGATGAGTTTGAATTACTAAATCGTTTCAATACAATTAAATATTTAATTGCAGGTGGATTTGCTTTATGGCTTGGATCTGAAACCTTGGTGAAAGGTGCAGTTTCTTTAGCTTCCGAAATGGGAGTAAGTGAGCGTATTATTAGTATCTCTATAATTTCAGTCGGGACTAGTATTCCCGAATTATCAGCATCAATAATAGCTATTATTAGAAAAGAAAAAGCTATTTCTTTGGGGAATTTAATTGGTTCTAACGTCTTTAATATTTTGGCTGTTATGGGTGTAACTTCGATAATAAAGCCTATAGAAGTTCAGGATCTGAACCTAATATCTAACGATTTTGTCTGGATGTTTTTAATATCTATCTTAGTACTACTTCTTGTCTTTGTACCAAAAGATAAACGTTTGAATCGTTTAAATGGTATAATTCTACTGGGATTATATGTTTACTTTATTTATGGTTTATTAGGGTAAAAAAAACATCCTCTAAAAGAGGATGTTTAATATTTAGTATGAATAAATTACTGTTATTATATCTTAGCAGACTTAACTGTTTTGATAATACGAGCAGCAATTTTGTAAGGATCTCCGTTTGAAGCAGGTCTTCTGTCTTCTAACCATCCTTTCCATCCTTTTTCTACTGTAATAATAGGAATACGAATAGAAGCACCACGATCTGAAATTCCAAAACTGAAGTCGTTTATAGAAGCAGTTTCATGTAAACCAGTTAAACGTTGATCGTTAAACTGTCCATAAACTTCGATGTGTTCTTTAGTCACTGGACGGAATGCTTCACAAATTGCATTGTATGTATTCTCATCTCCACAAGTTCTTAAAGTAGTGTTGGAGAAGTTAGCGTGCATACCAGATCCATTCCAATCTCCTTTAATAGGTTTTGGGTGGTATTCGATATAATAACCATATTGTTCCGTTAAACGGTCTAGTAAGTAACGTGCAATCCAAATCTCATCTCCAGCTTTCTTAGCACCTTTAGCAAACAATTGGAATTCCCATTGTCCACTTGCAACTTCTTGGTTGATTCCTTCAAAGTTAAGACCAGCATCGATACAAAGATCAGCATGTTCTTCTACGAAGTCTCTTCCGTGTGTGTTTTTTCCACCAACAGAACAGTAATACATTCCTTGTGGTCCTGGGTAACCTCCCATTGGGAAACCTAACGGCAACTGAGTTTCAGTATCCATAATGAAGTACTCTTGCTCGAATCCGAACCAGAAGTCGTTATCATCATCGTTGATAGTAGCTCTTGCATTTGATTCATGAGCCGATCCATCTGCGTTTAGAACTTCTGTCATTACTAAGTATCCGTTTCTGCGAACAGGATCAGGATAAATAGCTACAGGCTTTAATAAACAGTCTGATGACCCACCCTCAGCTTGTTGAGTTGAAGAACCGTCGAACGACCATACTGGACACTCTTCTAGTGTTCCGTTAAAATCTTCAACAACTTTTGTTTTACTACGTAAATTGGAAGTTGGTTTGTAACCATCCAACCAGATATACTCTAATTTTGATTTGCTCATAATAGTTTTTTTAACTTTAACAATACAAATTTAATTTTTTTGATTAGAACCTCGTTTTTTATGGGGTTAAAATCTTAACAGAGTTATTAACTTTTGTCAATTACCCATTTTTTTTGGGGTAAATTAAATTTTATGTAAAAAAATCATGGAAAACACAGCTTTTTTTAAAAAATAGATAACTTTGTCAAGCTAAATTTAAATAAGAAAACCCATGAATTCGCTGAGATTTGAAGCTTTAAACGGTTTATTTAATAATAATTCTAAGAAAACATCTTTTGTATACGACACAGAAGCTGAGTTTGCACAGAACGTTTTTAATGATCTTGCTTTACAAAAGTCTCTAAATCAAGATGCTTATCAAGAAATTTCAAAAGTAATTTTTAAGGGTACCAAAATTTCTAGAGCTCTTGCCGATCAAATTGCTGCTGCAATGAGATCTTGGGCACGTTCTAAAGGAGCTACTCATTATACTCATTGGTTTCAACCTTTGACCGGAGCGACTGCAGAAAAACATCAATCTTTTTTTGATTTATCAGATGCTTCGCAGGCAATTGAACAGTTCGATGGAAGTCAATTAGTTCAGCAAGAACCTGATGCCTCTAGTTTTCCAAGTGGGGGTATAAGAAATACATTTGAGGCTAGAGGATATACAGCATGGGATCCTACTTCTCCTGCTTTTATCTATGGCAAAACATTGTGTATTCCTACAATTTTTGTTTCCTATACAGGAGAAGCTCTTGATTACAAAACACCACTAATTAGATCGTTATCGCAACTGGATAAAGCCGCCACTGAAGTTGCTCGTTATTTCGATAAGAATACCCAAAAAGTATATGCAACCTTAGGATGGGAACAAGAGTATTTTTTAATTGATAAAACCTTAGCAGCTTCTCGACCGGATTTAATCTTAACTGGAAGAACTTTAATGGGGCATGAGTCAGCAAAAGGACAGCAATTAAACGATCATTATTTTGGTTCTATTCCTGCTCGAGCATTGTCGTTTATGCAAGAATTAGAATATCAGAGTTTGCTTTTGGGGATTCCTGTTAAAACAAGACATAATGAGGTTGCTCCTGCTCAATTCGAATTAGCTCCCATTTTTGAAGAGGCAAATTTGTCGGTAGACCATAATGCATTGTTGTTAGATGTAATGAATAAAATAGCAGATAAGCATGATTTTATGGTGCTGCTACATGAAAAGCCATTCAGCGGGATTAATGGGTCTGGGAAACATAATAATTGGTCTCTGAAAACAAGTTCCGGTATTAATTTATTGAGTCCTGGGAAAACTCCAATGAATAACCTTCAATTTTTAACTTTTTTTATCAATACCATTGTTGCAGTTCTTAATCATGAATCTCTGCTGAGGGGGAGCATCGTATCGGCAAGTAATGAATTAAGACTTGGATCAGATGAAGCTCCGATGCCAATTATATCTGTTTTTATTGGAGAGCAATTAACGGATGTGCTTAATAATCTAGAACAAGTTTCCGAAGGGAAACTATCCCCTAAAGAAAAAACAGATTTAAAGCTTAATGTAATTGGAAAAATACCTGAAATTCTATTAGATAACACCGACCAAAACAGGACTTCCCCATTTGCGTTCACAGGAAATAAATTTGAATTTAGAGCTGTTGGTTCGAAAACTAATTGTGCTAAACCAATAACAGTCCTTAATTCTATAGTTGCAGAACAGTTGTCTATTTTTAAAGCAAAAGTAGATGGACGTCTTGAAAATCCAAAAATGAAAAAAGACGATGCGATTTTTAATGAGCTTCGTGATTCTATAAAACACATTAGAACCATTTTATTTGAAGGAGATGGTTATAGTGAAACTTGGATTAAAAACGCAAAAAAGAGAGGTTTAAATCCTGCAACATCAACACCAGATGCTATAAAAGCATATTTAGCACCTAAAAGTATTACTTTGTTTAAAGGACTCAAAGTTTTTAGTGAGCGTGAACTTGAATCAAGAGTAGAAGTAGATTTACAACAATATACTTATGCCTTACAGATAGAGGGAAGAGCCCTAGGTGATATTGCTAGAAATCACATTATTCCAACTGCGATTAAATACCAGAATACGCTCATTGATAACGTAAAAGGGTTGAAAGAAATTTATGGTAAAGATTTTGAATCTCATGCAAAAGAACAAATGCTTATTCTAGAAAGAATATCGGGCCATATTGCTCAAATTAATCTTGGGGTTGGGGATATGATTTCGGAACGAAAGAAAGCAAATTTACTCGATGATAGTTATGAAAAAGCAAGTGCATACCACAAACTTGTTAAACCTTATTTTGAAAGTATACGGTACCACTGCGATAAGCTAGAGTTATTGGTAGATAACTCGATTTGGCCACTCGCAAAATATCGAGAATTACTGTTTTCTAGATAGAATTTGTTGGTTTAGTTTTAGTATCTTTATTCATAACTATATTATATTTTTATGAAACATTTAAATGCTAAAAACGGTTTAAAATATTTACTGTGTATGCAGTTTATGTTTTTTATAGGTTGTGGTGGTGGTGGAGGTGGTGACGATGATATTCAAATTATAACAACTCCAGAAGTTGTTGTTCCAGTAATCACAGCTGCAAATTTATCCTCAACAATTAACGAAAATCCTGACGTGGGAGCTGCCATTGGAACAGTACAAGCCTCAGCGTCCTCTGGAAGCTTACAATACAGTTTAGTGTCTCAAAGTGTTAACGGGGCCTTGTCGGTAAATGCATCGACAGGAGCTGTTACTGTGGCAGACGCTAGTCTTTTTGATTTTGAAACAATACAGGTTGTAACAGCTGTAATCCGTGTAACTGTAGGGAGTATTACTGAGGATGTAAACGTTACAGTTTCAATCACAGATGTAGATGAGGTTGAAGCGGTTTATACAATTTGGGAAGGTGCATCGATGACTTTTACAAAAGATGATGGCGGCGATCCTACAAATTCTTCACAGCAAGATCATTTAACTGATAATGTAAAAATAACACGAGGTAATAGTGGAGGGCAAATTTATAATATTGTGAGCGAAGCAGCAGCAGTAAAAGAAACTAGTCCTGCTGATACTGAATGGGCAATTGGAACTATCGATCAAATTGATGAGCTAACTTTTGAAACTTTTAGAGCAGCTACAAATGGAACGCCTAAAAACGTTGTTGGTCAAGATATGGTTTTACATTTAGTAACCGATGATATATACATATCAATTAGGTTTACTTCATGGTCTACCGGAAAAGCGGGTGGTTTTGCATATGTTAGATCAACAGAGAATGTAGACTCTTCAAAAAAATAGTTTATTTGTTTTTTATTCGTCTAAAATTGCTCTAGGTAAAGGAAATAAATTGATGTATTTTTGTGGTAAATTATAACCAGTATGAGTGAGTTGTCTAGTGACCGGTATCGTCTTCGAGGAGTTTCTGCACAAAAAGAAGATGTGCACAACGCTATTAAAAATATAAATAAAGGTCTTTTTCCTAAAGCTTTTTGTAAGATAGTTCCAGATTATTTAACAGGAAGCGAAGAGCATTGCCTAGTAATGCATGCCGATGGAGCTGGAACAAAATCCTCCTTGGCATATGCTTATTGGAGAGAAACAGGAGATTTATCAGTTTGGAAAGGAGTGGCTCAGGATGCTTTAATCATGAATATTGACGATTTGTTGTGTGTTGGGGCTTCACAAGATATTTTACTTTCCTCTACCATTGGAAGAAATAAAAACAGAATCCCTGGTGAAGTTTTAGCTGCTATAATTAACGGTACTGAAGAAATAATAGAGGAACTTAAAGGGTATGGAGTTTCTATACACAGTACAGGAGGAGAAACTGCAGACGTTGGAGATTTAGTTCAAACCATAATCGTAGATTCCACGGTTACCGCAAGAATGAAGCGTTCTGATGTTATTGATAATGCGAATATTCAGCCTGGAGATGTTATTGTAGGCTTAGCTTCCTTTGGTCAGGCTTCTTATGAAAAAGAATACAACGGTGGAATGGGAAGTAACGGACTTACTTCCGCAAGACACGATGTTTTTAATAAGAACCTAAAATCTAAATATCCAGAAACTTTTGATGCTAGCGTTCCAGAAGATTTAATTTACTCAGGTTCAAAGAATCTAACAGATCTTGTAGAGGATAGTCCAATAAATGCAGGAAAACTAGTTTTATCTCCCACAAGAACGTATGCTCCAATAATTCAAGAAATAATGAACACTGTGGATAAATCTTTAATTCATGGAATGGTTCATTGTAGCGGAGGAGCTCAGACTAAAATTCTACATTTTATAGACTCTTTACATGTTATAAAAGATAATTTATTCGATTTACCTCCCCTATTCAAAATGATACAAGAAGAATCTAAAACATCTTGGAAAGAGATGTACGAAGTTTTTAATATGGGACATAGAATGGAACTTTATGTAGCTCCAGAATTAGCTGAACAGATTATTTCAATATCAGAATTATTTAATGTGCCCGCTCAGATTATCGGAAAGGTTGAAGCTTCAAGTGATAAAAAATTGACAATTAAAAGCACTCAAGGGACTTTTACATATTAGAAAACTTTAAACAACATATCTCATAATGAACAGATTTATTTTTCTTTCTCTAATTATTTTATGTTCATTAAAGGTCAGTTTCGTTTCTGCTCAGAATTGGCAATCAGACTGGGAAGAAACAAAACTTAAATCCAAACAAACCAATAAGAAAATCGTATTGGTTTTTTCAGGTTCTGACTGGTGTATTCCTTGCATTAAACTTGAAAAAGAAATCTGGACTAATCCTGAATTTATTTCTTATGCTGAGGAGAATTATTTACTTTTTAGAGCAGATTTCCCAAAAAGGAAAAAGAATAAATTACCCAATGAAATCCAAGATCGAAACGATCAAATTGCTAGTGTTTACAATCCTAATGGATACTTTCCTTTGGTTGTTATTTTAAATTCTAATGTGGAGGTTATTGGGAGGTTGGGATATGATAAAATTCCAGTTAAAAGTTACATTCAAAATATAGAAGATTTTTAAAATGAAAAAGATTCTGGTCCTGTTTAGTTTTGTTTTGTCTAGCTGTATTTTGAGTGCACAGCAATTATACTCAGAGTCTAGTATTTTAATGGGATCTTCTTTTAATATCTCAGTTGTTGCTGAAGATGAAGAATTTGCTAAGGAATCCTTGGCCCTTGCAAAAGAAGAGATTGTTCGAATTGAAAAATTAATTTCATCCTGGATTCAAGGTTCTGAAACCTCTAAAATAAATCAAAATGCAGGAGTTGCTGCTGTTAAGGTTTCAAAAGAACTTTTTGATCTAATTTATAGAGCACAACAGATTTCAAAATTAACTTCTGGTGCATTTGATATTTCATTTGCGGCTGTCGGTAAACTATGGGAATTTGATGGTAGGGAATCGCAAATGCCAGATCAAGAAATTCTAAATGCTTCAATTGTTAATATTGGTCATCACCTAATTGAATTAAACGAAGAGGCCTCAACTGTTTTTTTACTTAAAAAGGGAATGCGAATTGGTTTTGGCGCCATCGGAAAGGGCTATGCTGCTGACCGGGCAAAGCAAGTTCTTGTAGAACGGGGTGTTGTTGGAGGGATCATTAATGCATCTGGAGATATGAATACTTGGGGAACCAAACCAGATGGTTCTTCCTGGACTATTGGTATTGTTAATCCTATGAATAATAAAAAGGTTTTTTCATGGTTTTCATTAGAACATGATGCGGTTGTTACTTCTGGAGATTATGAAAAATTCACTCAAATTAACGGGGAGCGATATAGCCATATTATTGACCCAAGAACTGGGATTCCTGCAAAAGGAATTGTAAGTTGTACTGTCTTTGCAGGAAAAGCTGAATTAGCAGATGCTCTTGCAACCGCAGTATTTGTTATGGGAAAAGAAGCGGGACTGTTTTTAATTAACCAGTTGCCTAACATAGAGGCTATTTTAATAGATGACTCAGGGATGATTCATCGATCTAAAAATATTGAAATTGAAGAAAATTAAACTTTTAATAGTGTTATTGATGATTTTGGTTTCAGGCAGTAGCTGTGTATCTGTTAAAGAATATAATAAGGTTTATTTGAATGATTCAGATATGGCGCTCAAAGCAAGTTTGTCAGAACGATTTGAAACTACCTTTCATATTTATAGAGAAGCCGCTGCAGGTGCAAACGGTGGAAAAACAGGAGGTGGTTGTGGATGTAACTAAAAAAATAATATTATTTTTTTTAATGAGTATTGGATTTGTTTCCAATGCTCAAAATGACTCTCTTAAAGTTTATAAAAAAAAGGTACTTGAAGCTGTAGAAGTAGATCTATTGCTTGGTTATTACAATCAAGAAGGAATTCATGCTTCTGTTACTGGAGGTGTTGGTAACGAAGAATTAGAGAATTTTGCCCCAACAGTTGTTGTTAATATTCCCTTAAACGAAGATGATGTTTTAACTGCCGATTTTGGTTTTTCTGCTTATACCTCGGCGAGTTCAAGTAATGGAAATCCTTTTAACACAGGTGCATCTTCAGGCGAAAGAGATTATACTAGTGGAGGTGATGGAAGCGGAAGTGGTGGTCGAGGCCCGAAAGGCTCTCCGTGGGTTGCTTCTACGGGTGCTTCTAGGAAAGATGTTTTAACCGCAATTAATTTATCTTATGTACACGCGACAGACGACCGAAATAGATATTGGTCTTCAAATATTGGTTCTTCTTTTGAGTATGATTATCAATCTTTTGGTTTTGGAGCAGGCATAACGCAATTGTGGAATGAAAAAAATACAGAAATTAGTTTGAAAGCACAGGTTTATTTAGACAAATGGCTTCCAATAATTCCCACTGAAATTCATGAATACGAGTTATTTGGATCAGATTTTTTGTTCAACAATCAAAGTTATTTCTCAGGAGTAAGTGTTCTTAACTCTAGTGGTGCTAGTGTTATAGGATATCTCCCATCAAACTATTCTCCAATCGATGATGTTAAAAGAAATTCATATTCTTTTTCCTTGGGGTTTTCTCAAATTTTGAGTCCTAGAATGCAATTTTCTCTAGTACTTGATCTTGTCAAACAAGAGGGTTGGTTGGCAAACCCCCTGCAGCGAGTTTATTTTTCTGATCGGACAAATTATTATGTAGGAAATGCAAATAGCATCTCTAATTATGAAAATAGTTCAAATACAGATGTTTTTCATTTAGCTGATGATATTGAACGACTCCCAGCTACCCGACTTAAGTATCCTTTCGGAATGCGATTAAATTATTATGTAAATGAATATTTAGTAGTACGTTCTTATTATAGGAAATATCTGGATGATTGGGGGATATATTCAAATACCTACCAGTTAGAACTTCCTGTTAAATTTAATATGAATTGGAAGTTAACTCCCAGTATAAGATTATATGATCAAACAGCAGCAGATTATTTTGCTCCCTATAACGAACATCTTTCAACAGACGAATTTTATACTTCTGATTATGATCTTTCAGCTTTTTCAAGTTATCAAATAGGGGGGGAGCTCGTGTTTACCGATGTTTTGTCAGAGTATAACCTATGGAGCCTTTCACTGAAGAAGATTGGTTTACGTATTCAAAACTACCAAAGATCAGATGGGCTTTCTGCATTTAGTATATCAACTAATTTCAGTTTTGTTTTAGATTAATTCACTTCTTATTTATTTAAAAAGTAGTAATTTTACGACTTAGATTAGCAACTTATGATCGAAAAACTACAAATAATTCAACAACGCTTTGACGAGGTCTCCGATTTGATTATTCAACCCGATATCATTGTGGACCAAAAGCGTTATGTTCAGCTGAATAAGGAATATAAAGACTTAAAAATATTAACTGAAAAAGGAGAGCAATACAAAACCTTGCTTTCTAATATCGCTGAAGCAGAAGAGATTATTAGTGATGCTTCTGATGCTGAGATGGTAGAAATGGCTAAAATGCAATTGGAAGAAGCGAAAGAGAGTCTTCCGGAATTAGAAGAAGATATTAAGTTTTTATTAATACCAAAAGATCCAGAAGATGCTAAAAATATAGTCGTAGAAATTAGAGCTGGAACCGGTGGAGATGAAGCAAGTATTTTTGCCGGAGATTTATACCGTATGTATTCTAAATTTTGTCAAGACAAAGGTTGGAACGTAAGCTTAGTGGATAGTAGTGAAGGAACAGCCGGTGGTTTTAAGGAAATTATCTTTGAGGCTTCTGGAGAAGACTGCTATGGGGTTATGAAATTTGAATCGGGAGTACACCGAGTTCAACGCGTTCCTCAAACTGAAACTCAAGGACGAGTTCATACTTCTGCTGCAACGGTAATGGTTTTACCGGAGGCAGAAGAATTTGATGTTGAAATCAATATGAACGATGTACGTGTAGATTATTTCTGTTCCTCTGGGCCTGGAGGACAGTCCGTAAACACAACCTATTCTGCTGTTCGTTTAACACACGAACCAACTGGAATTGTTGCTCAGTGCCAAGATCAAAAATCTCAACACAAAAATAAAGATAAAGCGCTCAAGGTTTTGCGTTCTCGTTTATACGAAATGGAATTGGCTAAAAAACTTGAAGCAGATTCACAAAAACGTAATTCATTAGTTTCATCTGGCGATCGATCTGCTAAGATTAGAACTTATAATTATCCTCAAGGGAGGGTAACAGATCATAGAATTGGATTGACGCTTTATGACCTTCAAAATATAATTAATGGAGATGTTCATAAGCTTATCGATGAATTGCAACTGTATCAAAATACAGAAAAACTTAAGGAAGCCGGTGAGGTTTTTTAATATATGAGAATAAAAGCATTAAAGGAGCAAATCCTTCTTAAAAAATCTTTTTTGTGTGTTGGTTTGGATGTTGATTTGGAGAAAGTTCCAGAGCATATCAAAGATACACAAGACCCTTTGTTTGAATTTTCCAAAGCTATAATTGACTCTACAGCAGCTTATACTATAGCTTATAAACCTAATATTGCATTTTTTGAGACTTATGGGCCAGAAGGAATGAAGTCTCTGAAAAAAGTAATGGATTATATAAACGAGAACCATCCAGAGATTTTTACAATTGCAGATGCGAAACGTGGTGATATTGGAAACACTGCAACTCGGTATGCTAAAGCATATTTTGAAACTTTTAATTTTGATTCAATAACAGTAGCACCCTACATGGGTAAAGATTCAGTTGAACCTTTTTTAGAGTTTGAAGAAAAATATGCTATTGTTCTAGCATTAACTTCAAACACAGGTTCTTCCGACTTTCAAACCCAAAAAATTGGCAGTAAAATGCTCTACGAGAAAGTAATTGAAACGAGTACCCATTGGGAGGGTTCCGATCGACTTATGTATGTTGTGGGAGCAACAAAAGCAGCTGCTCTAAAAAACATTAGGACATTAATTCCAAATTCTTTTTTATTAATACCAGGAGTAGGGGCTCAAGGGGGAAGTTTAAGTGAAGTTGCAGAAAATGGCTTATCTGAAGATGTAGGTTTATTAGTGAATTCATCACGAGGAATTATTTATGCTTCTAAAGGTGAAGATTTTGCAGGTGCTGCAGGAAAAGCGGCTCAAGATTTGCAGCTTCAAATGGCAGCAATACTAAAAAATAAAAATTATATATAATGTTGAATTACACCCTTTATGAAGCTGACGATAAAAATGCCCCTTGGGTAACTTTTATCCATGGAGCTGGAGGGAGTTCTTCTGTGTGGTTCAAGCAAATAAGAGCATTTTCAAAGTATTTTAATTTATTGTTAATTGATTTGCGAGGTCATGGTGATTCAAGTTCTAATACATTAAAACCCTTAAAAGGTGCTTATACCTTCGATGCGATAGCATCTGATATTATTGAGGTTTTGGATTATAAAGAAATTAAACAAACTCATTTTATAGGAATTTCTTTAGGTACTATAATTATAAGACAAATCGCAGAAATGCAGCCCGAACGAGTTTTGAGTATGACTATGGGGGGTGCAATATTAAAATTTGGTTTTCAATCTAGACTTCTTATTTATATTGGTAATTCAATAAAGTCGATAGTTCCGTATATGTGGATTTATAAAGTATTTGCTTTCATTATGATGCCTCATAGGAATCATAAAGATTCTCGGATTATGTTTATTAGAGAAGCTAAAAAATTATATCAAAAAGAATTTATACGCTGGTTTAAACTTACTGGCGATGTAATTCCTTTGCTTAAAATATTTAGGCAAGAAGAATTGAATATCCCTACTCTTTATGTTATGGGATCAGAGGATTATATGTTTTTACCCTCGGTGAAAGAGGTTGTAAATCTTCATATTTCTTCCCATTTAGAGGTAATTCAAGATTGTGGACATGTTGTAAATGTAGAACGTCCGAGGCAATTCAACGAGATGACTTTAGATTTTTTAAAAAAACTCTAGCTTTAAGAGAATACGATGGTTTTATTCTGATAAACCATTACTTTTCTAGCCGTATGTAATTGTAGTGCTTTAGAAAGAACAATACGTTCTAAATCTCTTCCTTTGGCTATGAAGTCGTTAATTGAATTTAAATGGGTTACATGAGTGGTGTCTTGCTCAATAATAGGGCCAGCATCAAGCTCTTCCGTAACATAATGGCTAGTAGCTCCAATAATTTTTACCCCTCTATCGTATGCGGAATGGTACGGTTTTGCTCCTGGGAATGCAGGTAAAAAAGAATGGTGTATATTGATTATTTTGTTTGTATAATGCTTTATTAATTTGCCAGAAACTATTTGCATATAACGTGCTAAAACAATAAAATCAATATGGTGTTCTTTTAATATTTTAAGTTGTTTCTCCTCAGCTTCTTCTTTCGTTTCTTTAGTAACAGGAACATGATAAAACGGAATATCAAAACGGTCCGCTATACTTTTTAAATCATTATGATTACTAAGGATAAAAGGAATGTCAACGGCTAATTCACCCGATTGATGTCTGGAGAGGATGTCGTATAAACAATGATCGTATTTAGAAACAAATAATGCCATTTTTGGTAAAACATCGTTTATGTATATATCAACCTTTAATTGGAATTGTTTCCCTATTGTAGATTCAAAATTTGATTTAAAATATTCTAGACTGTGATCGTTCTCAGAAATTTCACATTCTACTCTCATAAAAAATACAGCATTAACTCGATCTACGTATTGATCAATGTAAACAATATTTCCGTTGTTGTTATGAATGAAGTTGGTTACTTCAGCAATAATTCCCTTTTGATCGGGACAGTTCATAACGAGTGTAATTCTTTTCATCTATATAAGCGTAATTAATGTATGGCTTTTGTTTGAACGAATATAACATTTTTGGCATAAAAAAACCCCCACAAAGGCTACCAAAACTTTGCGGGGGGAAACCAAACAATTATGTATTAATTTCTTTTAGAATGAATATATAGCGGCTACTACAAAAGACGCTAAGTTGTCAGAAAAGTCAGTTGCATTTTTAGAGTAGATGTTTGCAGATGCAGTGTCAATTCTAAATTCTGGCTTTAATATAAAGTTTCCACTAGTATAGCTACCAGTGATAGTGATAGATGTATTGTCAGCATCTTCTGTACTTCCGTCTAGAGATCCAGAGTATAAAGCTCCAACACCACCATCAGTCTCGCTAAAGATTTCACCTCTTAATCCTACACTAAAGCTTTCAGATAAAGCAACCTGAGGATATAGTGCAATTCCAGAGAATCCTGCATCTCCACCTAAATCAGTAGAAGTAGCGTTAACTCCTAAAAAGAAAGAGTCTGTAATGTCAAGACCTCCTGTGAAATCAATTTGAGTGTAATCTTCACCAGCCAATAGGTTAATGTATTGTCCGTATAATCCTAATTGTACACCGTACATGTATTTCTCAAACATAACTCCATCCGAGTCAATGTTTCCTTCTGTGTAGTCAGTTTGGTTTAATACTGCAACCATTAAAGATACATCATCAGATAAAGCAAAATCAGCTTTAATACCTGTATGAGAGAATGGTCCGTAAGAGAACATGTAAGAAGTTGAGTAGTTGAAGTTTGCTACTGGCGAAATAACTTCATATCCAAGGAATGTGTTGAAGTTACCCAATGTTAACGTAAAACTATCGCTTACATTGTAGTATGCATATAACTGGTTTACGATGTTAGAAGATCCAACAGAGTTGAATACAGCTTCGGTTCCTCTTGGTCCGTATACTAAATCAGCTACAAATCCATGTTTTTCTCCTTCATAAGAAAGAACAATGTTAGCCATCCCAAGTGCAAATCCAGGGATCCCAGCAAATGAAGTGTTCGGAGCAAATTCTGCACTTCTAAAATAAGTGTCAACTGATCCGCTAACGCTAAATGTTGGAGCAGCTTCTTCAGTTGCTACTTCTGTTTCTTGAGCAAAAGTAATTGTCGATGCAAATAATGCTAAAGATAAAATTGATGTTTTGAAAATTTTCATAATGTTTATATTAAATTATTGTTTGTTTAGTGTTGGTTAAGTCTAAAGTCTGCATAAGCATCCATACCGTGCTCTGAAATGTCTAGTCCTTTAAGTTCTTCTTCTTTTTCAACTCTGATGCTTCCTCCAGAAATTACTTTTACTAATAGCATAATTAAGAAGCTTGTGATTACACAGAATGCCCCTACAATTCCTACACCAGCTAGTTGGATCAAGAATTGATCAAATCCTGCCATTGCTCCAAATATTCCTACTGCTAAGGTTCCCCAAATCCCACAGATTAAGTGAACAGCTACTGCTCCTACTGGATCGTCAAGTTTAAGTTTATCAATTAAAGAAACTCCAAGTACAATTATGATACCTGCTATAATTCCAATAATAACCGCATCCAATGGTCCCATTTGGTCTGCTCCAGCAGTAATTCCAACTAAACCACCAAGTACACCATTCATAAACATGGTAAGATCAAAGTTTTTATAAAGAAAGTTAGAGAATATAGCTGATGCTACACCACCTGCAGCGGCAGCTAAACATGTAGTTACTAAAGTCAATGATGTTAATGCAGGGTCTGCTGATAATACAGAACCACCGTTAAATCCGAACCATCCTAACCAAAGGATTAATACCCCAGCAGCTGCTAATGGGAGGTTGTGTCCTGGAATTGCTCTTGAAGTTCCGTCAGAATCAAATTTTCCAATTCGAGCACCAAGTAAATAAATAGCAACTAATGCAGCCCATCCTCCTACAGAATGAACAAGGGTTGATCCTGCGAAGTCATAGAATCCCATTGCGTCAAGGAATCCACCACCCCATTTCCAAGAACCTACTATTGGATAGATTAATCCTACATATATAATAGCAAAAATCATGAAACTTTTAAGTTTAATTCTTTCTGCTACAGCTCCAGAAACGATAGTTGCTGCAGTTGCTGCAAACATACCTTGAAATAAGAAGTCTGTCCACCAAGTGTATCCACCATCTGCATATGCAGTTGTCATTCCATTTTCAGGAGATGCTATTCCCCATCCAGCGAATTTGAAAATACCCATTGCTCCATCCTCGAAACCTGGATACATTAAATTGAAACCTCCGATTGCATAAAGTAAAAGACCTACTGTTATTACAAAGAAGTTTTTAAATAAGATGTTGATTGTGTTTTTTTGTCTAGTTAATCCAATTTCTAGGAACGAAAATCCTAAATGCATGAAAAATACTAGTGCCGTACAGACCATCATCCATACGTTGTTTGCTGTAAAAATTGCTGTTGTTTCCATAATAAATTATAGTTGTTTAGTTTTTTAGTTAAGTGTTTCTCCTCCAGTTTCTCCGGTACGAATTCTAATCGCTTCGTCTATACTGGAAACAAATATTTTTCCATCACCAACAGCTCCTGTTCCGGCTGAACTTGTAATGGCATCAATTGTTCTTTCAAGAAATTGGTCATTAACTACAATGGATAAATATCTTCTTTGAATGTCAGATGTGCTGTAAGAAATGCCTCGGTAAACGTGCCCTTCTTTTTCATTTCCAACCCCAGTAACATCCCAGTAACTAAAAAAGTTAACCTCTACTTTATGGAGCGCATCTCTTACGTCTCCAAATTTTGATTTGCGAATAATCGCTTCTACTTTTTTCATATAATTATTGTTTAAATGATTTTGATCAAAAATAGTATGCTTTTGATGATTACCCCCTAAATTTTAATATAAAATTTATTATTTTTATATTATTTATAAAATTTACCCCTAAAAAATAGGGGTATTGTAAATTTAAATTGAATATTTTAAGAATTCCCCCTAATTTTAAGGGGGGGGTGCCTAATTTTATTAATAAATAGGTGCAATTAATCATTTGATATTTATAATCAATTGATTGTTAATAAATTAAATTATTTTCTAGTTTCTTTCTAAAGAGATTTAGAAAGCCAAAGTCCAGCAATTACCATCAAAACCCCTATAATTAGACTACCAAAAGTATAGATTAAGGGTTGAAGTAAGGTTTGTTCACGAAATAGATGCACGTTTTCAATGGCAAAAGAAGAGAAAGTTGTTAGTCCTCCTGTAAAACCAACAATAAAAAAGAAATGTATTTCTGATTTTAGAAGATTGAGTTTTTGAAGCACTCCAAATAATATTCCTATTAAAAGACACCCCACTAAATTTGCTACAAAAGTTCCAACAGGATATAAAGAAGTAGTGTTTTTAAATAGCAAATGAATTCCATAGCGTAAGCTACTTCCTAATCCTCCTCCTAAAAACACCCATAATAATATTTTCATTTCTTCAATATTTTAAAAATCTAGTTTATAAGGTAAAATAAGTTCTGTTTCCCAACTTAAAGGATCTTTATCAAAGGTAGCATCTTTAATATATCTAGTAATTTGATAATATTGGAGTTTAGGATTTATTTCATCTATTTTTTTGTAAAGTGTATTCCAAGACGTTTCAATCTTGTCTTTTGGACCATAATGAATTCCACTCAAACTTTTTCTTTCTCGCATTAATCTACACTTAATGAATGGGTTTGTCGATTTGTGATATTCTTTTATAGGTAATGCAAGTTTCCAGGTTACGGCTATTGAATCTAATCTCGGAGTTAGAGTAAATAATATCCCATCGGTTTGTAACTTATTTTCTCTAGCATATTCTAATAAAATTTTAGAGTCAGCTGTTCTTATGGAATCAATTTTATCGGGTTTTGAAAAATAGGTTTTATTCAGATAAAATTGTTTTTGAAGTGACTCATTTTCTATTAACTTAAACCGATATTCATTTAGCTTATTGCTTAAAATTTGATTTATGTTTTTTAAACCTCTTTCATAATAAGGTCCAATCATTGAATCCATGCTTCCACTCATTAGAGTAAAAATTTTCATTGCAAAATCCATTTCCCCTTCCATTGTCCATTGAAGCGTATTAGAATCTTCTTTAATATACCATGATATGTTAGCGGGGTTAAAACCATCAAATAACATAACCTGCTTTATTTGGTGTGGGTAGTCTGTTGTTATTGTTTTTACAGATCCAGATCCCTCTTTTCCATACCATTTATAAGAAGGTAGTTCTGAATTAGTTTTGTCAAAAGTGAGCTTCATTTCAGGATCTTCTTGTATCCATGGATTCCACTCCGGCCACTGTTCAAAATCATGAATGTATTTATATAATGTCTCAGCGGGAATCGAAGTAGTTATCGTACGCTTTATTTTAAATTCTGAAGGGATATTCTTAATATGCAATAGGAAAATAAGAAATATGAAAAAAAGAACTCCTATAATAAAACGTATGTAATGCATTTTTTATGAATTATAATTAAGGAGTTACTTGGTTAGTCTGCTTGGGTGAAATATTTAATAAAAAATAAAACAACTATCGCTGCAATAAAGGTAAGTAAGATTTTAAAGCTTCCTTTGTAATGTACTTGATGTCCTTTGAAATCCTTTCTATAGGTATATGTGATCGCAATTGTAAAAGCAATTACAAAAAATACTGAGAAAAGGAGTTGTCCGTTTGAAAACATAACGTTAATTTTCTACGAAATTATAAAAAAATAGTTCCAAACCTTTTGGATTTGGAATTATGTTACAACTAAGTTTAGCCTTGGGTTAAATTAAACTAGATCCATATGATTAAAAATGAATTAGATGCCGTACAAGCTTTTCATGAAGCTTTTAAGATCGGTGTAAATCAAAAACCAACTATTGAAGTCTCTGATAAAATTAAAGAACTTCGTTTCAACTTAATGAAAGAAGAGAATGAAGAATATTTAGAAGCAGTTCAAAATAATGATTTAGTAGAAGTGGCAGATGCCTTAGGGGATATGCTTTATATTTTATGTGGAACTATTCTTACCCATGGAATGCAGCATAAAATCACTGAAGTTTTCGAAGAAATACAGCGTTCTAATATGAGTAAGTTAGGTGAAGATGGAAACCCAATTTACAGAGAAGATGGAAAAGTAATGAAAGGGCCGAACTATTTTAAACCCAATATTAAAGCGATACTGAATCAGTAGTGTTCACTGGATAACGCCATCCAAATGGATCTTCTGCAGCATTAGTTTGAATAGCCACCATGTGATTTTTGAGTTTCTGAGCAAAAGAATCTTCAATGTCTTCTAATACATATCGTTCGTTTTGATATCCAAAACCTTTTATTGGACTAACTACTACTGCTGTACCTGCACCAAAAATCTCTTTTAAACTTCCGTCTTTTTTTGCAGAAAGGAGTTCATGAATAGTAATCGGACGAACATCAGTTTTAATACCTAGGTGTTCCGATAGTCTTAAAATACTTTTTCTTGTTATTCCGTCAAGAATCCTGTCACTAGTTGGGGTTGTTACAAGTGTGTCGTTAATTCTGAAAAAGATATTCATTGTACCCGCTTCTTCTAAATACTCGTGGGTGTTAGCGTCGGTCCAAATAATTTGTTGAAACCCTTCTTTAAGTGCGAGTGAGGTGGGGTAAAATTGAGCGGCATAATTTCCTGCAGCTTTCGCAAATCCTACACCTCCAGATGCAGCTCTACTGTATTTTTCTGCAACTTGAACATGAACTTCCGAGGAACTGTAATAGCTACTAACAGGAGAACAAATGATCATAAATTTATATGCATTAGAAGCTGAAGCTTGAACGCCTGCTTGACTTGCAAAAACAAATGGTCGTATGTAAAGAGAATTACCGGTTCCTTTTTTGATCCACTCTTTATCTAGACTTAATAGTTTTTCAAGTCCGTTAAAAAATAATTCCTTTGGAAATGTAGGCATTGATAAACGCTCCGAAGATTTATTTATACGCTCAAAATTTTGATCTGGACGAAATAACCAAACTTCGTTAGATTCATCTTTATAGGCTTTCATTCCCTCAAAAACAGCTTGCCCATAATGAAAAACACTTGAAGATGGATCCATTTGAATAGGTTGATATGGCATAATTTCTGGCGTATTCCAAACGCCATCTTTATAGTCGCATACAAACATGTGGTCCGTAAAGATTTCTCCAAAACTTAAATTGTCAAAATCAACATTTTTTATTCTAGATTCTTTTGTGTGTGTTATTTTCATTATTCCTGCTAATAAATGTCAAAATTAAAGATTAATTTTTTAAATCATATCTTTTTAAAAGATCAATATTCATTTTTTTACCTTTATGGAATCAAAAGAGAAAAAGTCATAACGGCAGACGGAAGTTCCACTTTATATATGGAGCAGTGGGATGAATATTATCATTCCATGCATGGTGCTTATAACGAAGCCATGCATGTTTATATTGAGTCTGGTTTGTCTTTTTGGAAATCTTTAAATAAAATCAATGATAAGACTTGTACTGTTTTCGAAATGGGATTTGGTACTGGTCTAAATGCACTGCTATCCTTAGAGTATGCAACTGAAAATGAATTTGAAGTAGAATTCGAAACTATTGAAGCGTTTCCATTATCTTTTCTTGAAGTTCAAGATTTAGATTTTGATTCCCTTTTTCCTTCTAAAAATTATAAATCCATTTTAAAAAAACTCCATTTATCTCCATGGGAAAAGAAAAATAAAATCAATCCATTTTTCACTCTCTTAAAAAATAAAATTTTGATGGAAAACTTCAATCCTGTTTCGAAGTATGACGTTATCTATTATGACGCTTTTGGATTCCGTGTGCAACCTCAAATGTGGAGTGAAGAAACACTTGGTCCGATAATAAATGCTCTAAACAGGAATGGTGTATTTGTCACTTATTCCGCAAAAGGCTGTGTTAGAAGATCATTAGAATCTTTAGGGTTGGAGGTCTTTAGAATAGAAGGACCTCCTGGAAAACGTGAAATGTTACGTGCAATTCGGGCTTAATTGTATTATTTTTACAAAAAAAATAGAATGAAGTTTTTAATAAGTGGTGCGACAGGTTTGGTGGGGAAGATTCTTATTGAGCATGCTCTAAAAGAAGGTCATGAAGTTCATTTTTTAACAAGGAGCAAATCTAAACTTGGTTTTCATAAAGGAATAAAAGGTTTTTATTGGAACCCTGAAGAAGGGTTAATCGATTCAGAATGTTTGAATGGAGTGGATACCATAATTCATTTAGCAGGTGCTACTGTTTCAAAGCCTTGGACCAAGAAATATAAAAATGAAATATTAACCAGTAGAATAAATACTACATCCCTATTAGTAAAAACCTTAGAAGGAATAAATCATACAGTTTCGAGTGTAGTTTCTGCATCCGCAATTGGGGTATATCCTTCTTCTCCCGACAAAATTCATGACGAAGAGGATCCTGTTTCTTCAGGTTCTTTTATGGAACAAGTTGTTATTGATTGGGAAAAAGCAGTAGATGAATTTCAAGCTTTAAATATCAAAGTTTCTAAGTTAAGAATTGGTCTTGTTCTTGCAACCCAAGGAGGTGTTTTAGCAACGCTTAAAATTCCAACTCAATTTGGTTTGGGAGCAGCTTTTGGAACTGGTCAACAATGGCAATCTTGGATTCATGTGTCTGATCTTGCACGTCTTTTTTTAACTGCAGCAAATAACGAGTGGGAAGGAGTTTATAATGCAGTGGCTCCAGAAGTCGTTTCACAAACAGAATTCATTAGGCAACTAGCCCAAAGAATTAGACGCCCTTTCTTTATGCCTCCTTTACCTAAATTTTTGATTCGTTTAATGGTGGGTGAAATGAGTACGCTTGTTTTAAATAGCCATTTTGTAAGCTCTGAAAAAGTTAAAAAAGAGAATTTCACTTATAATTTTCCGACACTAGAAAAGGCATTGAAAGATTTACTATAATTTTTACGTGACATTTTGACAATTTTAACATAATGGCAGTACTTTTGCATCTGAATTGAAAAATAATTGAATGAGTACGACAGAAGAATCTAAGAAACCATCTAAAAAAGCAGCGACAAAAAAGGCTGCATCTAAGAAGGGACCTTCTAAAGAGGCAAAGGAATTAATTTCTGTTAAAGAATCTTTAGAACAAGAAAAAGATAAGTATTTAAGACTTTTTGCTGAATTTGAAAATTTTAAAAAAAGAACTTCAAAAGAGCGAATCGAATTATTCAAAACTGCTGGACAGGATGTTATGGTTAATTTATTGCCTGTTCTAGATGATTTTGAACGAGCATTAAAGGAATCTGATAAATCAGAAAATTCAGCTGATTTTGACGGGTTTAGATTGATTAGTAACAAGTTAAATGAATCCTTGAAATCCAAAGGGTTAGATGTAGTTGTTGTTGAACCTGGAGATCAATTTGATTCAGAAGTTCATGAAGCAATTACACAAATCCCTGCTGGAGAAGACCAGACTGGAAAAGTAATAGATGTAGTAGAAAAAGGATATAAGCTTGGAGATAAAATTCTACGCTATCCAAAAGTAGTTGTAGGTCAGTAGACTAAAGATAATAAGTAGTCTAAATAATAAGATATGAAGCAAGATTATTACGATATTTTAGGAGTTTCAAAAGGAGCTACTGCCTCTGAGATTAAAAAAGCATATCGAAAGAAAGCAATTGAATTTCACCCTGATAAAAATCCAGATGATTCAAAAGCTGAAGCAAAATTCAAAGATGCTGCAGAAGCATATGAAATATTAGGAGATCCAGATAAAAAAGCAAAATACGATCAATACGGACACGCAGCATTTGACGGAAGTCAAGGATTTGGCGGTGGTGGAATGAACATGGATGATATCTTCAGCCAATTTGGAGATATTTTTGGTGGAGGTTTCGGCGGTGGCTTTGGTGGCGGTGGTCGTGGACAAAGAAGGGTTAAAGGGAGTAATCTAAGAATCCGTGTTAAGCTTACCTTAGAGGAAATAGCATCGGGTGTAAATAAGAAAGTTAAGGTAAAAAGAAAGGTTCAGGCCAGTGGCGTAACTTATTCTACTTGTACCGCTTGTAATGGTTCAGGCCAAACGGTTCGAGTTACCAATACTATTTTAGGACGTATGCAAACTGCTGTTACTTGCCCTACTTGTTCTGGTTCTGGGCAATCAATTTCTAATAGACCTAAGGGAAGTGATTCTCAAGGAATGGTTCAGGAAGAAGAAACTGTCTCTATCCAAATACCAGCAGGAGTTGAAGATGGAATGCAGTTAAAGGTTTCTGGAAAAGGAAATGCTGCTCCCGGAAATGGAGTCTCAGGGGATTTAATTGTTCTCATAGAAGAACACGCTCATGACCGTTTCATGCGGGAAGGAAACCATGTTCATTATGATCTTTATGTTTCTATATCAGAGGCTGCACTTGGTGTATCAAAAGATATTGAAATGCTTGAAGGTAAGGTTCGTATTAAATTAGAATCTGGTATTCAGTCCGGAAAAACACTTAGATTAAGAGGTAAAGGTTTACCAGATGTTAACCGTTATGGAACAGGTGATTTACTTGTTCATATAAATGTTTGGACACCAAAAACATTAAATAGAGAACAAAAACAATTTTTTCAAAAAATGATGGAAGATGATAATTTCCTTCCAAAACCTGAAAAGTCTGATAAATCATTTTTTGAAAAAGTAAAAGATATGTTTGCCTAACTTCATATTAAAGTATAATTGTGTGCTTTAGTCTATGGTTCATATGAGCTATTGATTTTTTCACATCATTTTTCCCATCCTTATTTTTAAGGGTGGGTTTTATTTTTAGCCCCATTTTTATTTTATCTTTGGATCGATAAAAGACTCACATGCAGCATTTTTTTGACTTTTTTAATTATCAGATTAGCTTAGGATCTTCAGTTTCATTTTCTTTGAAATCGATCCTGATTATCCTAGCGGTATTTGTTTTAACTAAATATTTTTTAAGGTTAATTAAAAAATTAGTTTTTCGAACTTTAAATAAACAAGCACAATACACCTTTAAGAGTATTTTTTCTTTCTTTAATTACTTCATTTATTTGATTGTAATTTTAATTACATTCGAGAATATAGGAGTTAATGTAACCGGTATTTTTGCTGCGTCAGCTGCTCTTTTGGTAGGAGTAGGTCTCGCGCTTCAAACATTTATTCAGGATATAATTTCTGGGGTTTTTATTATTGCTGATCAAACTGTTCATGTTGGCGATATTATTCAATTGGATGGCCAGGTTGGAAAAATTGAAAACATTACCCTGAGAACTACACGAGCGGTAACAATTGATAACAAAGTACTCATTATTCCTAACCATAAATTTTTAACCTCAGTACTTTATAATTGGACAGAAAACGGAACTTTAACAAGAGAAAATATTCATATAGGAGTCGCGTATGGTTCTGATTTAAATTTAGTAAAACAACTGTTAATCGATTTGAGTCTAGAATTTAATGAAGTTGTTAGAGAACCTAAGCCAGATGTTCTTTTTAACGATTTTGGAGATAGTGCTCTTGATTTAAAACTTACATTTACTATAAATAATAGTTTTTCTTCAAATATGGTTAAAAGTGCTATTCGTTATCGTATTTACGAAGTTTTTAATGAAAATAATATTGAAATACCATTTCCTCAAAGAACGGTATGGATGAATAAATCATAAACCTACAAGCAATGACTAGAATATTAATAATAGAAGATGAAGAACCTATTCGTCGAGTCCTAGTTAAAATCTTGAGCGAAGAAAATGATCAATTTAAAATATTTGAAGCCACAGACGGGAAGGATGGAATAAAAATGTTAGAAAACAATGATTTTGATCTTGTTCTATGTGACATCAAAATGCCAAAAATGGATGGCTTAGAGGTTTTAGAAAAAGCTCAGAAAAGTGGCATTTTAGTTCCTTTTATTATGTTAACAGGTCATGGTAATGTTGAAACCGCTGTCCATGCAATGAAAAATGGAGCTTATGATTTTATTCCAAAACCACCGGATTTAAATCGACTTTTAATTTCGGTACGTAACGCTATTGCAAGCAAACATTTAATTAAAGAGAATGTTCGTTTAAAAAAGAAAATTGCTCGAAAATATGATATTATTGGCTCATCTCTTGAAATTAAAAAAGTAATTGAACTAGTCGATAAGGTAGCTCCTACTCAAGCTAGAATTTTAATTACAGGTCCAAACGGTACTGGAAAAGAATTGGTTGCACATCAGATTCATCAAAAAAGTGTACGTCAAAAATTTCCACTCATAGAGGTTAATTGTGCAGCTATTCCCTCAGAATTGATAGAGAGTGAGTTGTTTGGTCATCTCAAAGGCGCTTTTACTTCTGCTATCAAAGATCGAAAAGGTAAATTTGAAGCAGCATCTCAAGGGACTTTATTTTTGGATGAAATTGGAGATTTGAGTTTAAGTGCTCAAGCAAAGGTTTTAAGAGCACTTCAAGAAAATAAAGTACAGCGAGTAGGTAGTGACAAAGATATTACAGTTGACGTTAGAATATTAGCTGCAACTAATAAAGATTTAAAAGAGGAAATCAAAGCAGGTAGATTTAGAGAAGATCTTTACCATAGATTGGCAGTAATATTGATTGAGGTTCCCTCTCTTTCTGAGAGAACTGAGGACATCCCATTACTTGTAGATCACTTTATCAATCAAATTGCTAAAAAAGACGGCATGCCTGTTAAATCTATAGAGCCTAAAGCCTTAGCATTATTAAAGCAATATCCTTGGACTGGTAATGTACGTGAATTAAGAAATGTTGTTGAACGACTTATGATTTTAGGAGACAATCCAATAACCAGCAATAATATAATCCAATTTGCACCAAAATAATTAGAGTATGAAGAATATGAGTATTTTATTTTTAATGATGTTTGGCTTAGCTCAAGCTCAATCTCAGTCTAATCCTAAAGTAGATGATAAACTTAAATCTATTTATTCTACAGCATTATTAAATGGAAAAAGTTATTCTTGGCTAGATCACTTATCCAATCAGATTGGAGGAAGATTATCAGGTTCTTTAAATGCGCAACGTGCGGTAGACTGGGGTAAAGCGGAATTAGATGCTCTTGGTTTAGATCGCGTTTGGCTTCAGCCGGTTATGGTTCCTAAGTGGATACGTGGAACTTTTGAGTATGCACATATTGAAACGAGTCCAGGAAAAACGATTAATGTGCCCATTTGTGCCCTAGGGGGTTCTGTTGCTACTCCTTTAACAGGAATTAAAGCTGAAGTTATTGAAGTAAAAGGATTCGAGGAATTGAATAATTTAAGCAGAGCAGAGGTAGAAGGAAAAATTGTTTTTTTTAATCGACCAATGCAAGCAGATTTAATAAATACATTTGAGGCATATTCAGGTTGTGTAGATCAACGATATTCCGGAGCAGAACAAGCCGCAAATATGGGTGCAGTTGCAGTTTTAGTAAGGTCTGTAAATTTAAGATTAGATGATTATCCACATACCGGATCAATGAGTTATGGTCTTTTACCATTCAAGAAGAGAATTCCAGCTGCTGCGATAAGTACTAATGGAGCGGAACTATTGAGTTCTATGATTTCATTAAATCCTAACCTTCGTTTTTATTTAAAACAAAATTGTAAAAACCTTCCAGATGTACAATCATATAATGTGATCGGTGAAATTATTGGTTCTGAAAAACCTGAGGAGATAATGGTTGTAGGTGGGCATTTAGATTCTTGGGACCTAGGTGATGGCGCTCATGATGATGGAGCTGGAGTAGTACAATCCATGGAGGTTTTAAGATTATTCAAAGAAATAAACTACAATCCTAAAAGAACCCTTAGGGTAGTTCTTTTTATGAATGAAGAAAATGGTATGCGAGGTGCAACGAAATATGCATCTGTTTCTAAATCAAAAAATGAAAACCATGTATTTGCTTTAGAATCTGATTCAGGAGGTTTTACACCAAGAGGATTTTCAATAGATACATCCCCGGAAAAGCTAAAAACAATACAAAGTTGGGAATCTTATTTTGAGCCTTATCTAATTCATTTATTTGTAAAAGGTGGGAGTGGAGCAGATGTTGGACATCTAAAAACAGATGCAAATATTTTAGCAGGTCTTAAACCAGATTCACAACGTTATTTTGATTACCATCATGCAGAAAATGATACCTTTGACGCAATTAATAAAAGGGAACTAGAGCTGGGTTCAGCAACAATGGCCTCATTAGTTTTTTTAGTTGATTATTTCAGTCTTTAATATCCTATCATTGAATCAATATACCCGAGAGTTTAAAACTAACATTAAAATTGCTTTTCCTGTAATCTTGGGACTGCTAGGACATACCGTTGTTCAAATGATAGATAATATCATGGTTGGACAATTAGGAGCTACCGAGTTAGCTGCTGTTTCTTTAGGAAATAGTTTCTTTTTTATTGCGATGTCTTTAGGAATAGGTTTTTCTACTGCGCTTACTCCACTTGTAGCTCAGGCAGATGGGAATTCTGATATTAAACGTGTGGGTCAGATTTTTGTTCATGGTTTTTTTTTATGTACTCTTTTGGGTCTTCTTTTGTTTCTAGCTGTTTATTTATCTCGCAATCAAATGTTTCGCATGGGTCAGCCAGAGGATGTAGTATTCTTAGCTTTTCCTTATTTAAATTGGGTTGCAGTTTCTTTAATACCTATGATTATGTTTCAGGCTTTCCGTCAGTTTTCCGATGGATTGTCATTAACTCGTCCAGCAATGTATGCAACTCTTGTTGCAAATGGGATTAATGTAATTTTAAATTATTTATTAATTTTCGGTCATTTTGGTTTTCCAAAACTTGGGGTGGAAGGGGCAGCAATTGGAACTTTAATTTCACGAATTACTATGCTTATTTATATAGTTCTTTATGTAAAATATAAAAAGCAATACCAAAAGTATGATTTGACGTTAAAGTTTTCTCAAATGAAACTTTTCTTAATTAAAAAAATTTTCAAATTAGGTTTACCTTCTGCTCTGCAAATGTTTTTTGAGATTGCTTTTTTTGTAGTTGCAGTATGGATGTCGGGTTTATTGGGCACTAACTCACAGGCAGCCAATCAGATTACTTTAAACTTAACTTCCATGACTTTTATGGTTGCAATGGGACTAGGAGCGACTGCCATGATCCGCGTTGGGAACCAGTTTGGGAAAAAAGATTACTTGGAGCTGAAAAGGATTGCTTTTTCTGTTTTTCTTTTGATTATAATAATTGATGTTTTTTTCTGTGCATTTTATTTAATTTTTAATACCGAATTACCCTGGATTTATTTAGATAATAACGGGATACAAACTTCCTCTGATACACTCGAGGTTGTTGCAATAGCATCTTCTTTGTTAATTATTTCTGGGTTTTTTCAGATAACAGATGGTTTACAGGTTGTAGTTCTTGGAGCTCTTCGTGGACTTCAGGATGTTAATATTCCAACTACCTTAATATTCATTTCTTATTGGTTGATTGGATTCCCTGTTTCATATTATCTTGCTTTTTATACCCCTTTTAAGGCAACTGGAATTTGGATCGGTTTGTTAACAGGTCTTTCTTGTTCAGCAATTTTACTATTTTTACGATTTAAATTTAAAACGGATAAGCTCATTATAAACTAAACTATAATACTATGGAAGTACCAAAATTTTTAATTGCTGACAGCTCAACATTACAAGATGAAATCTTTGTGCTTCACACTGAGTATCCTCGATTTCTTTTAAACGTATCAAATGATGATGTTTTGTGGTTTGAGGAGTTTAGTAAAGAAGATGAGGAAGAATTAGGAAAAGTAACTCAAGATTTAATAGAAGAAGCTTTAAACTTTTTTGACTCTGAAATTGAATCTTTAGAGTAATGATTGATAGTTTATTAGATTGGGATACCTCTTTGTTTCTATTTCTAAATGGATTAGGATCTCCTTCTTTTGATGCTTTATGGATGATGATTACGCACAAAGCAAGCAATTTTGTTGTTTACATTATTTTATTGCTTTGGTATTATCGTTCTAAGGGATATAAATCCGCTTTATTTTTACTTTTAGCAGTAGGCGCATTAATTTTAGTTACCGACCAGGTTACTAACATGTTTAAATATGGTTTTGAACGACTGAGGCCTTGTCATAATCCTGAAATTCAAGAGGTTATGAGAATTGTAAAGAAAAGCTGTGGTGGTTTATATGGTTATTTCTCAGGACATGCTTCTAATTCTTTTGCCCTTGCAACTTTTTTCAGTTTTTTGTTTAGAGAAAAATTCCCAAAAATCAAGTATCTCTTATTTTTTATTGCTGCTTTAATCGCTTATAGTCGAATTTATATCGGTGTGCATTATCCGTTAGACGTTTTCTCAGGTGCAACTTTTGGCTTTTTTTGGTCCTTATTGTTTTATAAAATAGCTACCAAATTGTACAATAGATATTTTTCAGAAGGTTTTTTTAATCTTTGAAAAAACAAATTCTGTTTTCTGTATATACCTTTCTTTTGGTTTGATTATCGTGTTTGGGAAATTTGGGAAATTTGGACTATCAGGAAATTTTTGAGTTTCAAAACAAATCCCATTCAACTCTTTTGGATTAAAAACAACTATGCTAGGCTGATCCGTTAAAACATCCATTTGTATACCAGTCGAATTTGCACTCAAACTTGCTTTAATTTCAGTATTATTTTTTAGGATAAAACAATCATCATATCTGGATTTACCAATTGGTCTCATTTTGTTACGATCAAATTCAGTACCAAATGATTCTTTAAATTTCCCTGTAGGCATTAAATTTTTATCTAATTCCAGTGTTTTTGCTGAATTAACCATTAAGTTGTGATCATTTAATTCAGCAGCTCCACTCAGATTAAAATAGCTGTGGTTTGTTATATTAATTGGGCAGGCTTTATCGGTAATAGCTTTATATTCTATAATTAATTTATTTAAATATAAACTGTATTTTAAGCTTACATCAATGGTTCCTGGATGACCACCTGAATTCTCCTCAATACATCTATGTTTTAACGTTAAATGTGGTGTAGACCCGTGATATAGATCATATATTTTCCAGGTAGATTGATCCCATCCTGCAGAACCTCCATGTAATTGGATTCCTTTTTTGTTTACTAGTTTATGTGTTTTATTTTCAAGTGTAAATGAAGAGCTTAACCTACCTGCGTAGCGACCTATACAGGCTCCGATTTTCCATGGATTATCTAAATAACTATCTGAATTCTCATGTCCTAAAACTACATTAATCCCATTATACCATAACTCCTTAATAATCCCTCCATAAGGAAGAATTACAATTTTAAGTAAATCATTTGTAAGGGTTATTTCTTTCAAGTTTAATGGGTATTTGTTTTTAAGAGTTCAGGGTAGGCTTTTTGGAACTTTCTAAGTCGTGGAATTGAAACGTTCTTAACATAAGGGTTATTTGGGTTTAAACGTTCATAATCCTGATGGTATTCTTCTGCATAATAGAACTTTTCTAAGGGTTTAACTTCGGTTACTATTTCATTTTCGAAGATCTCTTTCTCAACTAAAAGCTCTATATATTGTTGAATAATTTCCCTTTCGGTATCATTACTGTAAAATGCAATCGAGCGGTATTGCGAGCCTCTATCAGGTCCTTGTCTGAATGGAGTGGTTGGATCATGAGACCCAAAAAATACTTGAACTAAAATTCCGAATGAAACTTTTGTAGGATCATAAATAACTTCAACAGCTTCAGCATGACCTGTTTTACCAGTTCCAATTTGACGGTAATTTGGGTTCTTAGTTTCCCCTCCGGAATAACCAGAATAAACCTCATGAACTCCCTCTACGCTTTCATATATTGCTTCTACACACCAAAAACAGCCTCCAGCAAAATAAGCTTTTTTAAGACCTTTTTGAAGGGTAGTTGTTGGGTGCCATATCTTTTGATCATTGTCTATTGGTTTAGATCCAATGGATAAACAGGTCTGGAATATTAGTAAACTAAATAAAGTAAATTGAATTTTCATTTAATGAATTTGTTGTCCAATTTACAAATAATATGTTTATAGAAAACATATTTTACTAGACCCTTGTAACGACCTGTTATTTAGTAAACCTAAGAGGTCTTTTTTCAAAATTACCACCACAATTAGGACAGGTATTTTTTAAAACAGTTTCTACACATTCTTTGCAATAAGTACACTCATAGGAGCAGATATAAGTTTCTTCGTTTTCGTGAACAAGTACCTTATGGCAATGTTCACATTTATTTTTCATCTGTAACATTATTTTATTGTTTATAAGGTTTGCTCCAATAAATAATTAAAGGAGTTAATATAAATGTTGGTATTAACCAATAGATGTACTCTGGAAGGTTACCAGGAAGACCTGACTTGTTCACAACAATAAAAGCAGTTAGTGCTGCTATATAACCGCCAGTCATTCTTGAGATATGAATTAACATCCAGAATCTTTTGTTTTTCCATTTGCCTAAATAATTTAAGAAATCATTTTTAACACCATAAAGCCCAACAAGACCAAAAACAATTAAAGCAATTCCGAAATTACTAGCGTTATACAATAAAAATATTCCTTTTGAAATAAAGTATACCCCACCAATCAGCATACAAATACTGAGTATCCAATCTATAATTTTTGGTTTTTGTCCTTTTCCTAAAAGTCTTAAATTCATATAACGATTTCCGGTTCCAACTAAATAAACAGTAAAAACTCCAACTGCAAATAAAAAGGTGTTATCTTTTAGTAAGGCTATTACTACAGAAGAAATTCCTGTAGAAATCATAAAAAACACAAACAGATTTCCCACCAGTCTATGTCTTTTACCTCCTTTTGGTTTTATAATATTTATTGTGCCAGTGCATAATCCTAATACACCACTTAATACGTGTATTAAAAGTATAACTTCATAAAGGTTTTTCATAAGTAGGTTCTTTTGGGTTGTTTAGGGTAAAAAATAGGACTTGTAATATTGACGACTCAGCCATTCGTTATGAATGGTGTCCCATGTGCTTGGATGGCCACTTTCTCCTATTCCCGAAGTTGTAGCTCCCCATGCGCCAATATTATTTATAAAGTCTTCTTCAATTATATTTTTTGGGAGAGTAGACGTTTTGTAATTTAAGTATAATCTGAGTTCTAATCCTCCAATCTGCTTTGCAACTTCTTGAAAGAAAAGAGACGAAGTTCTGTGATCTGAATGGTCTTCAGGATGATCGGCTAAGTTTGTGTTGGCTAAATTTATTTGGATTTTAGAGTTTTTAGATTCTTTTTGGACAAGTTTACTAAGGGTTTTAATTAAGTCTGTTTTTGTTTTATAGTTTGCTGTACTATCTATAGAGTGTAAGTTAATTACCTCTTTCTTGTATAGTTTTTCTAAACTTTTGTTGTTATGAATAGGGTAGCCTTCTCCTGTACCATTTCCATCTGGTAATCGTAGGAGATAAACTATATTTCCATCATAGGAATACCTCAGAATCTTTTTTTTATTAATTTTAACAGTCTCCCATGTTTCTAATTTATCAATTCCAGAACTAAACGAGTTACTTATAAATCTAATTGCTCGAAGACTTCCTTCCTCTCTAGCTTTATAATAATCATTATTGGAAATTCCATGACCTGCATCTCCTGCAGTCAAATGAATTATAACTGTTTTTTCATCTTCGTTTTTTATACTTTTATACACATTAGGGTTCATGAATAATTGCCAATCGTCCTGATGTGCAGAGATGTAAAAACTTGTTTGTTGACCATATCCTAACAAAGAATATACAATAGATAGTAAAAATAGAATCTGGCTTTTAATACCCATAATTTTGTTTTTTATAAGTTCAAGCTACAAAATAAAATCTTGTATTATGATTTTAAAACAAAATGTAATTCAATTAATTCTGATTTATAAAAGAGATCCATTGCTCAGTGAAAGATCTCCAGCTATAACTTGTTTTGGATTTTCTGATATTTTTTTGGGCCAACTCTAGATTCTCTTTTTGTATTAATTCTGTTATTGCTTCAGCAATATCTTTTGGGTTTTTAGAACTTACTTTCCCGGATTTATCTTTAATAATAGGTGCTTTTAAACCTTCAAGGTCTGTCACGATCAAAGGAGTTTCGTAAAAGTATCCAACTGGTGTTACACCACTTTGTGTCGCTGTTTTGTAGGGTTGTACCACAAGATCAGCCGCACAAAAATAGTCGCGAGCAAGTTCGAATGAAACAAACTCATTAGTAATTTCAATTTGATTCGTTAAATTGAGTTTTTGGATTAATTTTTTATACTGGGTTTCGTCTTCATAAAATTCCCCTACAATTAAAAGTTTTATAACTTGATTTGATTTATTTAAATATTTAAAAGCTTCAATTAGTAGATCTAACCCTTTATAAGATCGTATTAAACCAAAAAACAAAATATAGTTTAAATGTTGATTTAGCTTTAAACGTTCTCTTGCTTCTTTTTTGGATATAATTTCTGGGAGATCATCATTTATAGGATGAAAGCCTTTGTTTACCGGTATATTAACCTCACTTATTATTTCTGAATGAACCGATTCTGACAAAGTTGTAATCAGATTCATTTTATCAGAGAAATAACGATTAAGACTATTATCCCAAGGTTTGGGTTCATGTGGGTTCCAATTATCGACTAAAGCTATTCTTTTTATAGATTCATCGAGTCTTTTTGCTATGTTACCCCAAGCGATTGCCAGGAGGGGAGTCCAATATCTAAAAACAACTCTTTTTGGAGCCAAGGAATTTATTTCGTCCGATATTTTTTTCCAACTAAATGGATTATAGGCATGTATTTTTTTAACTATTTTAAAAGAAAACTCTTTATCTGCTAGATCAAACTGAGTTTTTCCAGGAAAAATGATGTTCGGATAAAGTTTGGTAAATGTCCAGATCTCGGTGGTTAAACCTTGTTTTGTTAATTCCTTAGCAAAAGCATGATTTGTATCTGCAATACCCCCACGGTAGGGGTAAGCAGGACCTAAAATTAGACAATCAATTGCCATTGATTAATTTGTTCTTTGAGTTTGAGTAGGTGCTTTCAAAGTATTCCAATTGGTTAAGATTATACTGATTCCAAAATAAAAAGTCAATCCAATTTTAACTGTTTGGAATTCAATAAATAAAAACTGTAAGTTAGGTAGCCATAATATTATTAAAGCTATAGAAGCCCATGCGATTTGAAATTTAATTGCCCAAGAATGGAGATCCATAAGGGAAGTGAAACTGAATATACATCCGAAAATTAAAAATCCTAATCCCAATCGTAAAGAATTACTTATCTCTACAAAATTTGACAAGAAGTAAAGGATCATTAGATTGATTATAATAAAATGAAAAATTCCAATTGCTTTTTGTGCAAAAGAGTATTCAGGATTATATTTTTCATGTAAGTGAACATTTTCAATAATTGTTCTTGGGAAACGTTCTTGGACGTCTTTAGGTCTCCAACCGGTTGGCATAAACCAAACTCTGAGTTTGTCAATCCAATTTTTGGCATACCATGCATCTGTTAAAATCGCCCAGAAATGCTGGAAGTTTATCCAGATCGGATTCCAAGTTTGAACTGGTTTTAAAACTCCATATACTGGTGGTTCATCATCTAATTCTTCTTGAAATGTTCCAAAAAGACGATCCCAAATACAGAAAATGGCAGAAAGATTTTTATCTATATAAATTGGATTAATTGCGTGATGAACTCTGTGTTGTGATGGAGTTACTAAAATATATTCTAACCAACCGAGTTTACCAATATGTCGTGTGTGATACCAAAATTGACCAAATAAATGAAGGGGAGCTAGAATACTAATTACTTTTGGGGGCACCCCTAAAATTGCTGCTGGGATTAGGAAAAGTGCTCCAAATCCAAATATTGAGGATATACTTTGTCTTAAAGCACAGGCTAAATTGAACTCTTCACTGCTATGATGAATCACGTGTCGGTTCCAAAAAATGTTAATCTTATGATTTAATCTATGATTCCAATAGCTTGCAAAATCAATGCATATAAATGCAATGAAATATAATGCAGATGAACTTTCTAATTCAATTAGAGCTATATTTTTTAAAATGAATGGATATGAAATTATAACAAGAGCAAGTCCCAAAGTTTCCTTCAAGGTATTTGTCATACCAGAGCTTAAGCTAGAGAGGGTATCCATTAAGGTATATGTTTGTTTATTTGTCAAATGACCATAAACAATCTCTATGACAACAAGAACTAGAAAACTAGGAATTGCCCATAAAAGAACTGCTGCGTATTGTTCCATAAATTAATTTATACTTTAAAAGTACAAATTAATTTTTTCCTACCAATACCCACTGACCCGAAGAGATAAGAGGTTCGGCTTGTTTGAACTTTAGGGTTTTACTTTCTCCATTCTGAACGTTCTTAATTACAACACGATCATTACGTCCAATTTTGGGAAGTTCGCGCACAATTGTCTCAACAGTGCTGGATCTACCTTGACCTGCATTACCGCCAATCGCTCTGTTCTTGGCAGCCATTTCTTCTGTATTCAAAACATCATCTTTACTGGTCTTTATTTTCTCTAATTTACTAGGTTTTTTCGCTTCTTTGATGGAATTATTATCATTTGAAGGAATAGTACCTTTTAGTAAAAAAGAAAGAACTTCTTTGTTTAGTCGAAGGATCATGGATTGGAATAATTCAAAAGCTTCGAATTTATAGATCAATAGTGGATCTTTTTGTTCATGAACCGCAAGTTGAACCGATTGTTTTAACTCATCCATTTTACGAAGATGATTCTTCCATGTTTCATCAATAATAGCAAGTGTAATATTTCGTTCAAAATCTTCAATAAGATTTTTACCCTTTGACTTATATGCTTTTTCAAGATGGGTAACAACTTTAAGAGTTTTATTTCCATCGGTAAACGGGACAACAATTTTTTCGTATTTGTTGTTAGGGTTTTCATAAACCTGCTTTATTACCGGAAAAGTAAGAGTTGCGTTGATCTCTGTTTTTTGTTGGTAATACTGATGAACAGTTTCATAAAGTTTATCGGTTAATGTTCGTTCATCAGTTGATAAAAACTCGTCTTCTAAAACCGGAGCTGTAATAGAAAAGTTACTGATAATTTCAAATTCGAAGTTTTTAAAATCATCACCTTGCTTGTTGTTAATTACAATTTCTTCACATACCTCGAAAAGCATATTGGCTATATCAACTTTTAAACGATCTCCTTGTAAGGCGTGTTTTCTTCTTTTGTAAATAACCTCTCTTTGAGCGTTCATAACATCGTCGTACTCAAGTAACCTTTTACGAATTCCAAAGTTATTTTCTTCAACTTTCTTTTGGGCTCTTTCTATTGACTTAGTCATCATTGAGTGTTGAATAACTTCCCCTTCTTCAAGTCCCATTCTGTCCATTACTTTTGCAACTCTATCGGAGCCAAAAAGTCGCATTAGGTTGTCTTCTAAAGAAACGAAGAACTGAGAGCTTCCAGGATCTCCTTGCCTTCCAGACCTACCTCTTAACTGTCTGTCTACACGTCTTGAATCATGACGTTCGGTTCCAATAATTGCAAGACCTCCATTGGCTTTTACTTCATCAGACAGTTTTATATCTGTTCCACGTCCAGCCATGTTTGTTGCTATAGTAACAACTCCTGGATTACCAGCTTCTGCTACAATATCGGCCTCTTTTTTGTGAAGTTTTGCATTAAGTACGTTGTGTTTAACTTTTCTGATGTTAAGCATTTTACTCAGTAATTCAGAAATCTCTACCGAAGTAGTTCCTATTAGAACAGGTCTTCCAGCTGCAGATAGTTTAGAAACTTCCTCAATTACTGCATTGTACTTCTCTCTCTTAGTTTTATATATAAGATCATCTTCATCTTTTCTTGCGATTGGTCGGTTGGTTGGAATTTCTACAACATCTAATTTGTAGATCTCCCAAAATTCTCCCGCTTCAGTAATTGCCGTTCCTGTCATTCCAGAAAGTTTATGATACATTCGGAAGTAATTTTGAAGGGTAACGGTAGCAAATGTTTGGGTTGCTGCTTCAATTTTTACATTTTCTTTTGCTTCAATTGCTTGATGTAGTCCGTCCGAATATCGCCTTCCATCCATAATACGACCGGTTTGCTCATCGACAATCATAACTTTATTATCCATTACAACATACTCGGTGTCTTTTTCAAAGAGTGTATAGGCTTTAAAGAGTTGTGTCATTGTATGAATGCGTTCACTCTTTATTCCAAAGTCCTTGAAAAGAACTTCTTTCTCAGAAGCTTCTTGTTCAGGAGCTAAATTCGAATTTTCAATTTTAGCAATTTCCATTCCTATGTCTGGAAGCACAAAAAAGTTATCTTCTTGAACACTTTGAGATAAATATTCAACTCCTTTTTCTGTAAGATCGACTTGATTGTTTTTTTCATCAATAACAAAATAAAGTTCTGCATCAATTATATGCATCTCTCTATTGTTGTCTTGCATGTAATAGTTTTCAGTTTTTTGAAGTAATTGTTTAATTCCTTCTTCACTTAAAAATTTGATTAAAGCTTTATTTTTTGGTAAACCTCTATATGCTCTCAAAAGTAAAATGGCACCTTCATCAGAATCTCCAGCTGCAATTTTTTTCTTAGCTTCCACAAGAACTGAAGCTAATAATGTTTTTTGTTTTGTATAAAGGTCAGCAACCTTTGGTTTTAGTTGGTCAAATTCATGACGATCCCCTTGAGGAACAGGTCCTGAAATAATTAGTGGTGTTCTCGCATCATCTACTAATACAGAATCTACTTCGTCCACAATAGCGTAATGATGTTTACGTTGAACTAAATCTTCAGGTGTGTGAGACATATTATCTCTCAAGTAATCAAATCCAAATTCATTGTTAGTTCCGTACGTTATATCTGCTAAATAAGCTTTTCTTCTTGCTTCACTATTTGAAGGGTGGTGGTCAATACAATCTAATGTAAGACCGTGAAATTCAAATAACGGAGCCATCCAAGCGCTATCTCGTTTAGCTAAATAATCATTTACAGTTACTAGATGTACTCCTTTTCCTGTTAATGCGTTTAGATATACGGGTAAAGTTGCTACTAGGGTTTTTCCTTCCCCAGTTTGCATTTCAGCTATTTTTCCTTGATGTAATGTAATTCCACCTATTAACTGAACATCATAATGAATCATGTCCCAAGTAATAGCTTTTCCAGCTGCATCCCAACTATTTGCCCAAAGAGCTTGATCGCCTTCTAGGACAACATAGCTTTTCTCTTGAGCAAATTCTCTATCCTTTGAGGATGCTGTTACTTTGAGTTGTTTATTGTCTACGAAGCGTCTAGCAGTTTCTTTTACAACAGCAAAAGCTTCAGGCAAAATATCATCTAAACATACTTCGGTGATTTTTAAGGCTTCAGATTCTATTGTGTCAATTCGATTATATATATCTTCTCTTTGGTCAATATCAGTAATTCCTTCTAACTGAGAGTTTAATTGTTCTATTTCGTTATCTATTGATTTACGAGCCTCTTTAATTTTAGCTTTGAACAAGGAGGTTTTCTCTCTGAGATCATCGTTAGATATTTTTTCAAATTCAAGTTGATGTTTATTTATTTGATCCACCAAATGTTGGATGGCACGTATATCTTTTTTCGACTTGTCGCCGACGAAAGTTTTCAATATTGTATTTAAAATACTCATAGGGCTTCTAAATTTAGCAATCAAATTTAAGTAAAAAAAAAGCCTCCGAAGAGACTTTATTAAGATAGTTATTTAGTATTCGTCTTCATTCCAAAGATAATCTTCATCGGATGGGAAATCAGGCCATATTTCTTCAATGGATTCGTATACATCTCCTTCATCCTCCATTGATTGTAAATTTTCTACAACCTCTAATGGAGCTCCAGTTCTTATTGAGAAATCGATTAATTCGTCTTTTGATGCCGGCCAAGGTGCATCACTAAGGTAGGAAGCTAGTTCTAATGTCCAGTACATGAATTTGTTTTTTGCAAAAATAAATTTTTATCACAAACTGGCAAGAAATTTTAAGTGTTTTTACTAGGGTATCCATTTTATTTCCTCAACATTAAAGTCATGAGCAAATTTTCTAGACAATGTGAATAAATAATCTGACAAGCGGTTAATATAAAAAATAATCACTGGATTTGTTTTTGATGTGTCATTTAACTCAGTTATGAAACGCTCCGCTCTTCTACAAACACATCTTGCTAAGTGGGTATTAGCAACACAGGAATGTCCTCCAGGGATTACAAAATTCCTTAATACAGGAAGTTCATCGGTCATTCTATCAATCCATAATTCTATATCTTTTACATCATCTTTTTGAATTAGATCGATTGTTAAATCTGATGATTCATTTGCTAATTCTGAACCAATTAGCATAAGATTCTTCTGTATTTTAATCAATTCTTTTCCCTGTTCTTTTTTTATATCTTGACTTCTAATTAAGCCAATCCAGCAATTAAGTTCATCAACAGTTCCGTAAGCTTTGATTCTAATATGGTGCTTTGGAACACGTTCTCCAGAAAACAAACCTGTGGTTCCATTATCACCAGTTTTCGTGTATACTTTAATCTTCTTCATTCCTCATTTTCTTTTTTCTTAAATCGTAGCGTTTACGGAAGCTAAGTTTCCTACCTTTTTTTTTCTTAAAAACAAAATTCCGAATCAAAACATACCCTACAATTAGTCCAATAAGGTGTAAAATACTTTCGTTCATTTTGTAAAATTATAAATTTTGAGAGGATTACTTAAAAAACCCTTAGGGAAAAAAATTCTTTGGACTGTTGAGGCCTTTGAATTATGATTCCATAAAAATATAAATCCATGATAATGTGTTTAGAGTTTAAAATAAATAAATTCCATTCCTCTCGTTGAAAATGTAATTCATCAATTAGGGTAAGATGAGGAGCATTTATTAATCTAATGTCCTCTATTTGCTGCGATAGTGGTTTATTTGTATCGTAGATAATTTTAAATTTTTCAATCTTAAATTCAGTTTCAACTGTTTCGTTAAAACTTTTTAGATTTTCTAAAATCAGACTTAAAGTCAACTTATTTCTTTTTGAATTAAGAGGGAGGGATTTTTTCTTCTTAAAATTAGAATTATAAAAACAAGAACATACTAATGAATATAAAAATGGAGAATGAACACCATGTTGATTTGTTGCTTTAAGTTTGAATAACTGGTATTTAAAGTAATGTAAGATCATTTTTTACGTCTAAGAATACTTGCTAAACAAGAAAGTAGGAGTAAGAAAAACGTAAAATTAGCTATACGGGCAATGTAGTCTCCATACCGGGAATAAAATGTTAGGTTTTTGTTGAGACCAACTTTACCAATCAGAGCGCCTTTTTCTTCATAGGGTAACGTTTTTATTATTTCTCCTTTATGATTTATAAAAGCACTTATTCCAGTATTCGCACTTCTGGCTATTGATCGACGATTTTCAATTGCCCTAAGCCTTGCATAGCTCAACAATTGTTTGTGCCCTTGTGTGTTTCCCCACCAGGCATCATTTGTTAATATTGTAAAAAAGTCAGCTCCATTTCTGGCATATTCCGTAACATATTCACCATATATAGATTCATAGCAAATAATTGGCGCTACTTTAGTTTCGTTTATGCTGTGGCTAAAAACAGTTCGTTCAGACTGTATTGCCCTGCTCGATACAGTACCGCCTAAGTCCAGCATAAATTCCCCTAATAGAGGTTTAAAAAAGCTTTTGTAAGGCATGTTTTCAACGCCAACAACCAACTTAGATTTATGATAAATTTGAGACTTTTGCTTTGGAGCGCTCAGGATTGCACTGTTGTAGAAATCTGCCCAAAAACCCTCTTGAATTTTATTTGCCGTTTCTGTAGGTTCATTTTTGGATCTATATAACTTATAAAATTGAGTCCCAGAAATTAGATTTAAATTTTTATGAGAAGCTATGAATTCTTTCAAAGAAATATTGAATTGAGAATTTTCAAAAATATCTATATCAAAACCACTTCTTTCAGTAAAAAAAGTTTCTGGAGTAACAACAAATGAGGTTTTGTCTGTAATTAGTTCTGAGGTAAGATTAATTAATGAGTTTTTGAAATCTTCGTTTGTTAATTCATATTTTTCATCATAAGGATCAACGTTTGGCTGAATTACTATTACCTCTGAAAATGTTTTAGGTTCCTCTATTTTATTCAATATAATTAAAGAACAGACTATGGGTATTGCAATCCATATAAGACCGGGAACACACTTTATTATGATTTTTTTGAAATCAGATTCTTTTTTAAATTTTTTAAATTGAAAAAAGAAAAAGAAATTAAGTGCTAAAACCCATACTGAACCACCGAAAACACCCGTATATTCATACCACTGAATCCAGTTGATGTATTCCGAAAATCCATTTCCTAGGTTCAGCCACGGCCATGAAAAGTCCCATAATAGGTGAAATTTTTCAAAAGAAATCCATGATGAAACTAAGAAAACAGCAGCGCCAATTTTTGATAAATGTTTTAAAGACCAATGGTATAAAGTAATTAAGATTGCAAAAAAACTGCTATTACATAAAATTGCAAAAGTTGCTCCAAATACCGAAGAATTATAAATCCACCAAGTCGTCCAAATGTTCCAAATTAAAAAGGTGATGTATGAATAAGCAAAAACGGTTAAGTTTTTATTTTTAATAGAGGAATCTGGTACTTCATTTACAAAATGTAGAATTGGGACAAGTGCAAAAAACAAAAGCAGAGGTGATCCATATGTTGGCCATCCCAAGCTTAGTAATATGCCCGAAAGAAGAATGTGCTTATAATACTTTTTCAAAAAATTAATTTTTCGAAAGTTAATTTTTAGTTTTTAATTCTAGATCTCTTTGTTGTGTTTTTTTACAAAAATCAATTTATTTTTATTTTTTAAATTTTTGTTTCTTCTTTTAAATCAAACTCTTAATAAAACTATTATTTTAGTAGAATATTTAATACTATGATAAGAAAAAGCATACCACATATATTCACTTTTCTAAATTTATTTTTTGGGTGTGCAGCTGTTTTTTTAGCATTCTCTCATTATTTTACAGCGGCTCTAATAGCAGTAATTTTAGGAGTTTTTTGTGATTTTTTCGACGGCTTTTTCGCAAGACTTTTAGGTGTTGAAAGTGATTTAGGGGTCCAGTTAGATTCGCTTGCGGATATGGTTACAAGTGGACTTGTTCCAGGTGTTATAATGTATCAATTATTAGTTATTTCTGGCTCTCATAGTATTGACTTTAGCTTTAATTTCCAAGGTTTCAATTTAGTTTTTACTTTAGTTCCATTAGCTTTAATTGGTTTCTTGATTACTTTAGGTGCTGCATTTAGATTAGCGAAATTTAATTTAATAACTGAAAAAGTGCCTTACTTTAGAGGGGTTCCTACCCCGGCAAACGCTCTTTTTATTGGAGCACTTCCATTATTTTTCAACCATCCTTTACTCGTTAATTCTAAAGATTTTCTTTTAACCCCTTTTGCATTAATTTTAATTACAATCCTTTCTGTTTTTTTTATGAACATCCATTGGAAAATGATTGCTTTGAAGGGGTTTACTAGATCTAATCCTATGAGTATATTAATGCCTCTAATTCTTTTAGTTCTAGTAGTTCCGGTATTTTATTTTTTTGGTTTATCAGGATTTGTGATCGCAATAATACTTTATATATTTCTTAGTTTATTGGAAAATGTTCTTGGAATTTAGAATTCCAATTTGGTCTTTCTGAGTTCAAAATTTTGACCCAAATAAACTTTCCTAACCATTGGGTCTGCTGCGAGCTCTTCAGGAACACCTGCTTTTAAGATTCCTCCTTCAAACATTAAATACGTTTTATCGGTAATAGCTAATGTTTCTTGAACATTATGATCAGTAATTAAGATTCCAATGTTTTTGTTTTTAAGGTGAGCTATAATACGTTGTATATCCTCTACAGCAACAGGGTCTACCCCTGCAAAAGGTTCATCTAATAAAACAAATTTTGGGTCAGTTGCTAATGCCCTTGCAATTTCAGTTCTTCTTCGTTCTCCACCAGATAATAAATCCCCTCTGTTTTTTCGAATATGATTTAATCCGAATTCTTCAATCAAGGATTCCATTTTATCATTCTGTTCCTTTTTACTTAAAGATGTCAATTGTAAAACACTCAAAATGTTATCCTCTACACTTAATTTTCTAAAAACAGAAGCTTCTTGTGCTAAATATCCTATTCCATTTTGTGCTCTTTGATACATAGGATAGTCAGTTATTTCGGTGTTATCTATGTGTATAGTCCCTCCATTTGGTTTAACTAATCCAACAATCATATAAAAAGAAGTTGTTTTACCCGCACCATTGGGTCCTAGCAATCCTACAATCTCTCCTTGATTAACTTCAATTGAGATTCCTTTTACAACTTCTCGTCCTTTGTATGATTTTACTATATTTTCTGCTCTTAACTGCATCGTTATTTTTTTTCTTCAAGAACTTCCCAATATTCAAAAGCTCTTCTTAGATGAGGGATTACTATAGTTCCACCAACTAAAGTAGCAATTTCTAGACTTTCCATTACTTCAGTTCTTGTGATTTTTTCTTTGAAACATTGTTCTAAATGATATTGAATACAGTCATCACACCTCAATACGGTTGAGGCAACAAGACCAAGTAATTCTTTTGTTTTCCCATCTAAAGCACCTGCTTTAAAAGCATTGGAGTCTAGATTGAATATTCTTTTTAAAACCTTAGAGTTTTCATTCAAGATTTTCTTGTTCATTTTTGAACGATACGAATTAAATTCATCTACTTTATCAGACATTTTGAAGCTCTTTTTGTTGACGTTTATAAACTACTTTAGAAATAAAAATACTTACTTCATAAAGTATTAATATTGGTATAGTTACTATTATTTGACTTGCAATATCAGGTGGAGTGATTACAGCGGAAAGTATTAAAACAAGAACAATAGCAAATTTCCTGTTTGACTTTAAGAATTGAGGAGTTACGATGCCAATTTTAGTTAAAAAGTAAATTAAAATAGGAAGTTCAAATATTAATCCTGAAGAAAGTACAGATGCACGCAACAAACTAATGTAGGAGCTTAAATCAAAGTCGTTGAATACTTCATTACTTACGGTATAATTCCCAAGGAAATTAATAGATAAAGGGGTCACAATATAATACCCAAACAATACTCCTGTGAAAAAAAGTAGGGATGCAATGAAGATAAATCCTCTTGCATTTTTACGTTCTTTCTTTTTTAGTCCTGGACTAATAAACCTCCAAAATTCAAAAAGTATATAAGGAAAAGCAATAATAAATCCAGCTGTAATAGAGGTCCATAGATGAGCTGAAAATTGACCTGACATGGTTCTGCTTTGTATCCTGAAAGGCATTTCGTCGATGCATAAACTATTTCCTTGTCCCAAGGATTGAGATAATTCACAGAATAGTCGATACGTGAAAAAATCTACTTTTTTTGGACCAAATAAAATAACATCAAATATAAAGTCCTTGGCAATAAAAGCTGCTGTTGCTACAATTAAAATAGACATAGTAGCTCTAATTAAGTGCCACCTTAGTTCTTCAAGATGGTCTAGGAAAGACATTTCGTTAGGATTATTACTCATTATTCAATTCCTTCTTTAATTAAATCAAGGATGTGAACCATACCTAGGTAATATCCGGTTGAATCTTCTACTATTAGCTGACCTATATCTTTGCTTTTTAAGATTGTCATTACATCAAATGCTAGTTTTTCTGGATCAATCGTTATTGGATTAGCAGACATAATATCTTGAGCCGTTAAATTTCCAATATTGTCATGATTTTCTAACATTCTTCTTATGTCACCATCTGTTATTATACCTACAATCTTATTGTTCCTTTTTACAACTGTTGCTCCGAGTCTTTTTTTAGTAATTTCTGTAATAACTATTTTAACAGGTGAATTAGTTTCAACCGATGGACGTTCGTGTTTTTTTGCTAGTTCTCCTGCGGTTAAGTATAACTTCTTTCCTAATGCTCCTCCTGGGTGATGTTGAGCAAAATCATTTTCATTAAAATTCTTTAATTTTAATAAACATACCGCTAATGCATCTCCAACGGCAAGTTGAACAGTTGTACTTGTTGTAGGCGCTAAGTTATTGGGGCAGGCTTCTTTCTCAACGTATGTACTAATAACTTTATCGGCTGTTTTAGCTAAAAAAGAATCAGGATTCGCGGTAAATGCAATTACGAGATTCCCTCTTTTTTTTATGAAGGGAATTAAGGCTTGTATTTCAGGTGAGTTTCCACTTTTAGAAATACAAATTACTACATCTTTATCTTGAATTATTCCAAGATCTCCATGGATTGCATCAGCAGCGTGCATAAATACAGCTGCAGTGCCAGTAGAATTCAATGTAGCAACAATTTTCATTGCGATAACTGCACTTTTACCAATACCAGTAATTATAACACGTCCTTCAAAATTTGATAAATGCTCTACGGTAGAAACAAATTGATCATCTAAGGTAGAAATCAAGTCAAAAATTGCTTTTGATTCTAACTCAAGGGTTGTTTTGGCATTTGCTAAAATCTGGTCTTTATTTGACAATTGTTTGATTTATTTTATAAAATTAATTTTGTAAGCCTTATATTGTAGTGGTACAAATGTAAATAATTTTGATTCAAAGACGTAATTAAATGTCGCATACTCTACTTCAGAAGGAACTTAAAAAGTATTTTGGGTTTACAGAATTTAAAGGCTTGCAAGGTCCAGTAATCGAAAATCTTCTAGAACGCAAGAATTCTTTTGTAATTATGCCAACAGGAGGAGGTAAATCGTTATGTTATCAACTACCTGCTTTAATGTCTCCGGGAACAGCAATTGTGGTTTCTCCTCTGATTGCTTTAATGAAAAATCAAGTAGATGCAATTCGAGGGATTTCTTCAGAAGACGGAATTGCACATGTGCTAAACTCATCTCTCACAAAAACCGCTATACAGCAGGTTAAATCTGATATTGTTCATGGGGTTACAAAACTTTTATATGTCGCTCCAGAATCTTTAGTTAAAGAAGAGACCATAGAATTCTTGAAAACAGTAGACCTATCTTTTCTAGCAATTGACGAAGCGCATTGTATATCTGAATGGGGACATGATTTTAGACCTGAATATCGAAATTTAAGGGTAATGCTTGAGAAAATCGAAAAAGATTTACCCATAATTGCTCTCACAGCTACTGCTACTCCTAAAGTTCAAGAAGATATATTGAAAAATTTAAAGGTCTCCGATGCAACTCTTTTCAAAGCGTCTTTTAACCGACCTAATTTATATTATGAAGTTCAACCCAAAAATGAGGATGTAGAATCTAATATTATTCGTTTTGTTAAACAAAATCAGGGTAAATCTGGAATTATTTATTGTCTTTCAAGAAAAAAGGTAGAACAATTAGCACAAACACTTCAGGTAAATAATATAAATGCAATTCCTTATCATGCAGGGTTGGATAACAAGACAAGAGCTAAAAATCAAGATATGTTCCTTAAAGAAGATTGTGATGTAGTTGTTGCTACGATTGCTTTTGGTATGGGAATTGATAAGCCTGATGTTCGTTTTGTTATTCATCACGACATCCCTAAAAGTATTGAGAGTTATTATCAAGAAACAGGAAGAGCTGGTCGCGATGGAGGAGAAGGACATTGTTTAGCTTTTTACTCGCACAAGGATATAGAAAAACTTGAAAAGTTTATGGCTGGAAAACCCGTTGCTGAACAAGAAATAGGTTTTGCTCTTTTAAATGAAATGGTTGCTTTTGCAGAAACCTCCATTTCAAGAAGAAAGTTTATCCTTCATTATTTCGGTGAAGAATTTGATAACGAAACTGGTTTGGGTGGCGATATGGACGATAATATGCGTTTTCCAAAAAAACAAATAGAAGCACAAGATCAGCTTCAAATCCTTATTGAAGCTATAAAACAAACGAGAGAGCAATTTAAATCAAAAGAAATTGTAAAAACTCTAATTGGCGAACCTAATGCTGTGATTAATAGTCATAAGGCTTCAGAATTAGAGGTTTTTGGTAAAGGTAAAGATACAAGAGCCTCTTATTGGATGGCCTTAATAAGACAAGCAATTGTAGCTAAGTTTTTAAAAAAAGAAATAGAGACTTATGGTGTTGTCAAAATAACTGAAAAAGGAAAAGAATTTTCAAAAAAACCATATTCCTTTTTGATGACTGAAGATCACGATTTCGCATCTTATAGAAATACGAATACTGCTTCAAAAAAGTCAGCAGTTGCAGATGAAAATCTATTGAACCAGTTAAAGGGTTTAAGAAAAAATGTCGCTGATAAAGTAGGAGTGCCCCCGTATACTGTGTTTCAAGAGAATTCTTTAACAGAAATGTCTTTCAAATATCCAATATCTTTTGATGAGCTTAAGAATATAAATGGTGTTGGTGAGGGTAAAGCAGCTAAGTATGGTAAGCAATTTCTTAAATTGATTGAATCGTATGTTGAAGAAAATGACATTACCAGGCCGGATGATTTAATAGTTAAAAGTACAGGTGCTAATTCTGCACTTAAACTTTATATGATACAAAATGTAGATCGTAAATTACCTCTTGATGACATTGCGGCTGCAAAAGGAATGAATATGATTAAGTTTGTTGAAGAAATGGAAACTATCGTTTTTTCTGGTACTAAACTTAATATAAGCTATTGGATTGATGAAATTCTTGATGAAGATCAACAAGAAGAATTACACGAATATTTTATGGAAGCAGAATCAGATGATGTTGCTCTAGCCATTGAAGAGTTCGAAGGAGATTACGAAGAGGAAGAAATTAGACTTTTCAGAATCAAGTTTATGAGTGAAGTTGCAAATTAATTTTTTCTTTTTTACTAGAAGAAGTATTCACTTCTTTATCTTTGCAGCTTTAAAATAAACAATACTAGAAAGATGAAAGACGGTTTATACGCTAAGTTTTCTACTCCAAAAGGATCTATTTTATTATCATTAACTTTTTCTGAAACTCCAGGAACTGTAGGTAATTTTGTAGGTTTAGCAGAGGGAACTATTAAAAATGATGTCAAAGAGGAAGGGACTCCTTATTACGACGGTTTAAAATTTCATAGAGTAATCGAAGATTTTATGATTCAGGGAGGTTGTCCTCAAGGATCTGGAGTTGGAGGTCCTGGATATCAATTTAATGATGAGTTTCATCCAGAATTAAAACACGACAAGCCTGGTGTTTTATCAATGGCAAATGCTGGTCCTGGAACTAACGGGAGCCAGTTTTTTATTACACACATTGCTACTCCTTGGTTAGACGGAAAACATACGGTATTTGGTTCTGTTGTTGAAGGACAAGACGTGGTTGATTCAATTGCCCAGAATGATACGATTGACTCTTTGGAAATTATTAGAGTAGGGGCAGAAGCCGAAGCTTTTAATCCAGTTGAAGCGTTTGAAAATTTCGAAGCAAATCGTTTAAAATTAATTGAAGAACAAAAGAAAGCACAAGCAGAAGCTTTAAAAGAAGTAACTCAAGGTTTTGATCAAACGGATTCTGGATTGTTTTATAAAATAGAAACAGAAGGTTCTGGAGCTAAACCAACACAAGGTCAAAATGTTTCGGTTCATTACAAAGGAAGCTTACTAGACGGAACAGTATTCGATTCTTCTTATAACAGAAATGCACCAATTGATTTTGCTTTGGGTGTTGGACAAGTAATTAAAGGTTGGGATGAAGGAATTGCTCTACTATCGAAAGGATCAAAAGCAATATTCATAATACCATCGGATTTAGGTTACGGTTCAGCAGGAGCAGGAGGGGTTATTCCACCAGATGCTACATTAAAATTTGAAGTAGAATTAATAGACTTTAAATAAGGAATTTATTTCCATTTAATATTACAACCCATACTCGGAAATTGATTTTCGGATATGGGTTTTTTATGGATTAAATTAAATGAAGCTGCTCTGAGGTCTTCTCCTGTTATAGGAGTTCCAGATTGTGGACGCGAGCTGTCATAACGACCTCTATAAACTAGTTTTTTGTCCTCATTAAATAAATAGAAATCAGGGGTGCATGCAGCATCATAAGCTTTTGCCGTTTCTTGAGTGGGATCATACAAGTATGGGAAGGTGAAAGAGTATTCTTCAGATAAAGATGCCATAAACTCTGGTTTATCTTCAGGGTAATTTTCAATATCATTACTTGAAATAGCAATTGTTTCAATTCCTTTTTCTTTTAATTCTGAAGCAAGTTCTGTTAAGTGTCCCAGTAAATGAATTACAAAAGGACAATGATTACACATAAATACAATCAGCGTTCCTGCTGCTCCAGAAAGTTCGTTTAAACTGACTTTTTTATTAGTATTAACATCCAATAAATTAAAGTCAGGAGCTGTATTATTTAAAGGGAACATTGTTGAGGGAGTAAGTGCCATTTTTTAGTTGTAATAATTATATGTAATTTCATTAAAAAAAATAACTCATGCAAACATTACAACAACTGCTTGATAAATATGCAGAAAGTCATCAAAACAAAACAAATAAAATTATACACTATTTTTGCGTACCTGCAATATTCTTTTCGGTTGTAGGTTTATTAATGTCAATTCCGTCTGGTTTAATTACAAGCGCTACCGGTATTACTGATCCTTTATATGCAAATTGGGGGGTTGTTTTTTTAATACCCGTACTTGTGTTTTACATTCGTTTGTCTTTAAAAATGACTGTTTTAATTCTGTCATTTTCCATACTGTGTATTTTAGGGAATTATCAGCTAAGTCTTCAATTTAGTTTACTTCAAGCATCTATAGTTATTTTTGTAATCGCTTGGATTATTCAGTTTTATGGGCATAAAATAGAAGGTAAAAAACCATCTTTCTTAGATGATGTCAAATTTTTAATGGTTGGGCCAGCTTGGATCTTAGATCATATATTTAAAAGTAAAAACTAAGATCAATGTTTTTAAAATTAAATCCCTAGGAGATTAGCTCACTAGGGATTTTTTTATTTCATAAAATTCGAATAAAACAAAGTATTAGCGAACAACTTATTCGTTCCGTACCAGAATGCTCTAAAGTTTGTATTGTCCGTCAAAAGAATAATATTTCCTCTCCCTTTTCGAATGAATTTAAAAGGAACGGATCCCTTTAAAAGATTTAATTGTTCCTTTGAAATATATCCACTCAGCAGTGGGTTTTGAGAGTATATGAGCGGATTATTGTAACTCTGTTTATCTGCATCAATAAATATTCTTGAGTTTCTAAAGAGAGGTAGATTATTTTGTTCTATTCCAAAGTTAATTGGATGACTTCTATCAATATTGGTGTTGAATATAGCTCCGCCTATATTTTGAGCACCACGAAAATTACTTCTTTGATCAAAATTAATTTCTTCTGCTTCCTGTTTAAATGATTTTAGTTTTACAGAGGTTAATTCAACTTTGTTTGTCCATTTAATAGCGTCTCTGTAAGCAACCAATGTACCACCAGTTTTAATCCAAGATTCAATCTTATTTTTATTAGCATTTAATAATGATCCCGTATAACTTGGAATAATAAAATGTGTATATCTACTTAGGTCAATTCGATTCAATTGTCTAACATCAATTTTAGTTACAGGTATTTGATATTGAATATCCATTAGATGCCAAATTTCTCCTGCATCATAACTTCTAACTCCATCACCAACAAGCAATGCAACTTTTGGTTTTTGTAGAGATTTAAAATTATTTGAGCCTAAGTCAATACCTTCGGTTAATCCTGTTTCTACCGATTTTATATCTAACATTAATCCAGATGAATAATCATTGATCAGGTTATAAAGCTCTCCTGAGTTTATGTCCTGTATGGCTACTGGAATCATGATACTTCCATAGTCATAAAAATTTCCATCGATAGAAAAAGGTTTTAATCCTACTTTTATTCTCACTCCAGCATCTAATAATTTATAAATGAATTTTGGCGTATAATACCCATTAGATTCTAAAAGATAGGCGTAACTAGATTTTTTTATATCGGCAGGTTCTCCGTGAGATAATTCTTTTATCTCTTCCCCTGCAAGAGTTTCAGATTTCTCAAAAGAATAATTTAAGTTAAAAGCCAAAGGAAATGTCCATGCTGAAATGTCGTAAAACAAACTGTCCTGGAATTTTGTTTGAGTATCAAACATAGCATGAATTAATTTGTTCTTTTTTTGATTTAGGGGAACTACATAACTAGCATTTTCAGCATACTTTTCACCTTCAATTTGCGTATCTTTTTTTAGTTTGTGGATTTTAATTTTATGACGTTTGAGTATTTCAGCTAATCTATAGGAAGTTGCAGGATCTTTTTCATTACCAAAAACAATAGATCTGTACTTACTTTGATTAGACTCTTTGAGTGCATCTGCGTAAAATTTACGTTGATAGTTTAAGAGTTTAACACGCATGTTTTTTGCAGCTTTTAGAGTAGATAAAGCTGTTTTAAACTGATTTCTAATTGTAAAAGGAAATGTTAATAATCCATGATCACTTTCTTGAATATGACCTCTCGAACTTGCTTGTTCGAAAAGAATCCCAATACTTCCATTCACATCCGGGTAAGTAGATCCTTTTCCATAGTAGAAGTCGTCAAAACTTTCTTCAGTATAATATAAAGACCCGATTTCGTTTAGTGCTTCCGCATGAAATTCACCTATTTCTTTGGTTAAGATTTGATTCATTTGAGGGGTAAGTGGATTAACCCTTGATTGTATTCCTGGTTGAAAAAAGAAAGTAGCATTGGTTCCCATCTCATGATGGTCTGTTAATATATTGGGAAGCCACTCAGAAAAACTTTTAATTCTAGCCTTAGATTCCGGTAATTGTACAGGCAACCAATCTCTATTCATATCGAACCAATAGTGGTTAGTTCTTCCTCTTGGCCATGATTCATTAAATTCTCTGTCGTTTGGATCAGGATTTAGGGTATTGCTTTTATGGGTATTTACCCATTGCGAAAATCGTTGTAATCCATCCGGGTTAAAACTTGGGTCGAATAAAATAACAACGTCATTTAAAAGTTCTTCAACGGTTGGGTCCAAAGAGGCGGCTAAATGATAAGCAACCATTAAACCTGCGTTTGCTCCGCTTGCTTCATTTCCATGAATTGAAAAACCTTGATATACTACCGCAGGCATATCGTTTATGTTGAGGTTTTTACTTTCGGGTTCCGAAAGTAATGTATGCTGTTCTTTTATAAACTCTAGATTTTGATGATTTTTTGGACTCGTAATCGTCAATAGAAATAAGGGTCTTCCTTCATAAGTTGAACCTCTGTTTTCAATCGATATTCTATCTGAAGCTTTGGCTAAAGCTTTCATGTATTCAGATAATTTGTCGTGGCTAACATGCCATTCTCCAACAGTAAATCCTAGAATACTTTCCGGTTTAGGAATTTCTTTATTGTAGGAATGGTTTTTAGGTAAGTAGTAAGAAGCGTCTATTGTTTGAGCAATTGCCGTGGAGCAAATGGTCAAAAAAGCTATTAAGAAATAAAGTTTTTTCACGTTAAAATATTTATTTATTCATACAAAAAAATCGTTCTTGTAAGATATAAAATATAATGACAGTAAAAAATCTGTAAAGTATTATGAAGTTATTTAAATATCTTCAAAATTTAAATCTGTGTAGCTTTTAGATTCTAAATTTACAAAATCATTTTTTGGAGCTGATTTGTAATCTTTTTGATGACGTTCGCTAATTACCTCACTCCCTCTTTGCGTTATAATAAAATCTATAGTTTCTCCTAGAATATCCCGGAATTCAGTAAAATCTTCTTTGTAAAGGTATATTTTATGCTTTTTGTAAAAAAAAGTTCCGTCTTCGTTGGTAAACTTTTTACTTTCTGTGATGGTTAAATAGTAATCACTAGCTTTAGTTTCTCTGACGTCAAAAAAGTATGTTCTCCTACCTGCTCTTAGTATTTTTGAAAATATTTCCTCCTGCTTAATCTCCATCCTTTATTTTTTTGTTTAATAAAAACTGATAATAATTTATAAATGTGACAAATTTATTAAACAAAAAAAAATTATTTATACTTTTCTGTGTTTTGTTTAAGATACAAATTTTTATAAAATCCATCTTTTTTCATTAATTCGTCGTGTGTTCCTTTCTCAATCATTTGACCTTCATCGATTACTATAATTGAATCAGCTTCCTTTACAGAAGAAACTCTATGACTCACTATTAAGGTAGTTTTTTCTTCTGAACTTATTTTTAAATTTTTAAGAATTTCTTCTTCTGTATCTGCATCTACTGCAGATAAACAATCATCAAATAATAAAATTTTAGGATCTTTAATTAAAGCCCTAGCGATAGAAATTCTTTGAATTTGTCCTCCAGACAAGGTTACACCTCTCTCTCCAAGGATTGTATTATATCCCTCTTTGAATGCTTCAATGTTATCTGAAACTGCTGCGCTTTTTGCTGAAGCTTTTATTTCATGTAAACTAGCGTCAGACTTTCCAAATCGAATATTACTTTCAATTGATTCCGAAAATAAAAATGGATTCTGTGGGACATAACCTATTTCTGAGCGTATTCCCGTAAGGTTGTATTCTTTGAGAGGAATATTGTCTATTAAAACTTCCCCCTCATCTACATCATAGAGCCTGCTTATTAAGTCAAGTATTGTTGTTTTTCCCGATCCTGTTTTTCCAATAATCCCTAATGTTTCTCCAGGATTTATCTTGAAACTTATATTTTTAATAGCATGAATTTTAGTTTCTTCGAAAGTAAAATTCACATTTTTAAACTCTATTGAACCTTTTTGGATGGACTTATTTAACGGACCAGATTTTATTTTTGGAATCTCTTTAAGGAAATCATTAATTCTTTTTTGAGATGCTTCTGCTTGCTGCACAATTGAAGTAACCCAACCAACAGTTGCAACTGGCCAGGTAAGCATGTTTACATAAATAATAAATTCTGCCAAAACTCCTATTTCAAGATTCCCATCGATGTATTGTTTTCCACCAATAAAAATCACCAACAAATTACTGAAGCCTATGAGTAAGATCATAAGTGGAAAAAACCAAGCCTGAATCTTTGCTAAATCAACATTTTTTTCTTTGCTTAATTCAGTTAATACTTTGAAATCTTTGTTAATTTTAGGTTGAATCCCATAAGATTTTATAACAGCAATACCGCTAAACGATTCCTGAGTAAAAGTCGATAAATCTGATAAGGTTTCTTGTACAGCAGTGCTTCGAATATTAATAGCCTTGCTTAATTTATAGATAGCAACCGAAAGAATAGGGAGCGGTAATAAAGTATATACAGTTAATGTTGGAGCAATGCTAACCATGTATGAAATGACAATAACAAAAAGAGAAATGGTGTTGATACTATACATTATGGCCGGTCCAAAATACATGCGCACTTTACCTACATCTTCACTAATTCGATTCATTAAATCTCCGGTACGGTTGTTTTTATAAAAGCTTAAACATAATTTTTGATAATGTTCAAAGATTTCATTTTTCAGATCATACTCAATATACCTAGAAACATTAATAATTGTTTGCCTCATTAAAAAAGTAAGAAGTCCTGAAATAACTGCAGCTGAAACAATGATAACTATATTCCAAAGTAGTTCTTCTTTAATTACCTCAATCGAATTACTTTCTGATTTAATAAAGCGTTCAACAGCAGTCAACGAATTTCCAATTAATCTTGGAGCAAAAAGTGAAAAAACTCTAGCTATTACTGTAATGAGTATACCCATTAATAGGCGAACTCTGTATTTGTATAAGTATTTGTTAAGGTATTTAAGTTCTTTCATAGAATTTTAAGATGTCCAAAGGTACATAAATGTAACACCACAAAAAAAGGAAATTATTTTGCAGAAAATTGACATAAATTAGTTGAAGTATTTTTCAAAACACTATTTTTGTATTCTAAATAAAAGTTCTTATACATGCTTACAAGAAGACACATTCGAATTAAAATAATGCAATCAGTTTATGCCCTTTCGAATGGAAATCAAAACTCTCTTTCTGAAGAAGTTAAATTTATCAAAAAAAGTCTCACCGGAGTTTTTGATTTATACCTAATTAATCTTTCTTTTTTTAAGGCATTACAACAGCATGCATCTAGCCAACACGAAATAAATAAAACAAAGGTCAGAACAAAAGATGCATTTGCTCCTTTACATCAAGTTATTGCAAATAATAAAAGTCTACGGTTCATAGCAAAGAACAAAAAACTAAATCAATTTATAGATAACAAGAAGTTAAATCAGTGGGATTTAGAATTTGATTATGTAAAAAAGATTTATTCTAAAATATTGGAGAGTGATATTTTTAAAACATATAAAGAAATAGAAAATCCTTCTGATGCAGAGGATGTCAGTTTTGTTTCCTCAATCTTCAAGAATATAATAGCTCCAGATGATATGATGTATCGTTTTTTCGAGGATCAAAATATTACTTGGATTGACGATCTTCCTTTGGTTAATACCTTTTTGTTAAAACAACTTAAACGGTTAGATTCAAATTCAGAAAGTTCTCTAGAATTTCCCGATCACAATGAGAGCCAAGAGGATATTAGTTTTGGTATTGATTTGTTTGAAAAAGTAATCGTTAATGAAGATGAATTACAAAAAGAATTGGATGGTAAAACCCCTAATTGGGATTCAGAAAGAATTGCCAACCTCGATTCAATACTAATCAAATTAGCAATTGCTGAGCTTTTTTATTTCTCAAACATACCACCTAAAGTAACTTTAAATGAGTATTTAGAAATAGCAAAAGAGTACTCTACTCCAAAAAGTAATTCATTTATAAATGGAGTTTTAGACAATCTAGTTAAAGAGTACGAAAAATCAAATCGCATGAACAAACAAGGAAGAGGATTATTGTAATTTTTTTCTTATTTTTGAGAAATAATGAATTTAAAAAAACTATGAAAAAAGTATTATTAATTACCCTGTCAATTGTTACGCTATCACTTGTTTCATGTGGAGGTAACGAAACCAAAAAAACACCAGCTGAATCAACAACTGCAGTTGAATCTTCCACTGCGAAAGCTGTTTCTGACTTAGCAATTATTTCATTTGATAAAAACGAACATGATTTTGGAGTTATAACAGAAGGAGAGCGTGTAGAAACACTTTTCACTTTTACAAACACAGGAAAATCAGATCTTATCATTCAGGATGCTAGAGGTAGCTGTGGATGTACTGTACCAGAATATCCAAAGAACTTACCAATCGCTCCAGGAGAAAGTGGAAAAATCCGTGTAAGTTTCGATTCAAGTAACAAACCAAACTTGCAACAAAAAACGGTTACTTTAACTACCAACACAAATTCAGGTAGAGAAACTATTCGAATCAAAGCAATGGTTACACCTGACCCAGTTAAACAACAACAACGTGAGGCTGCTCAAGCTGCACGTCTTCAAAAAACAAACTAAATTAAATTTCAATGCAAGGATTTTCTAGTCAAGTACCCTTTTTATTATTGATGCTCGTCATCTTTGTTTTCTTTATTATTTTACCACAGCAAAGAAGACAGAAAAAAGAAAAAGCATTTATGAATGATCTCAAAAAAGGGGATCGTGTAATTACCAAAAGTGGAATCCACGGTAAAATTGCTGAGCTAAATGATAAAGATAATACATGCGTTGTGGAAACACTTGCAGGAAAAATTAAAATGGAACGTTCCTCTTTATCTTTGGAAATGAGTGCTAAACTCAACACAAAATAGAGAAAACTTCTTTTATATTATCTACCAAAACCAACCCATATCGGGTTGGTTTTTTTATTTTTGTAAAAAATATATTAAATGTACCACAGTATAATTAAACCAATTCTTTTCTTTTTTGATCCAGAAAAAATTCATCACTTTTCTTTCGCGATGATCCGTTGGTCTTCGAAAATCCCTGGTATTTCTTTTTTAATTCGAAAGCTTTATAACGTAGAACATCCAAAGCTTGAACGTACTGTTTTTGGTTTAACATTTAAAAATCCAGTTGGCCTGGCGGCAGGTTTTGATAAGGATGCTAAATTATATAAAGAACTTTCTAATTTTGGTTTTGGTTTTATTGAAATCGGTACACTAACTCCTAAAGGTCAGCCTGGTAATCCAAAGAAAAGACTCTTTCGTTTAATACCAGATGAGGCAATAATTAATAGAATGGGTTTTAATAATGAAGGAGTAGATGCTGCTGTAGAGCGATTAAAAAAGAATTCAAATATTTTAATCGGTGGGAATATTGGAAAAAATAAAGTTACTCCCAATGAAAATGCCGTCGACGACTACATCTATTGTTTTGAAGCCCTATTTGAACATGTTGATTACTTTGTGGTTAATGTTAGCTCACCTAACACACCAAACCTAAGAGCTTTACAAGAAAAAGAACCTCTGACTAAACTGCTTTCGATTCTTAAAAAGAGGAATGATCTTAAAGATCAACCAAAGCCAATATTGCTAAAAATAGCTCCTGATTTAACCGAAGATCAATTACTTGATATTATCAGTATAATAGACGAAGTAAAGATAGATGGTGTTATTGCAAGCAATACAACACTTAGTAGAGCAAATTTAAAGTCTAAAGAATCACTTACTAAAGAAGCAGGTGGTTTAAGCGGTAAGCCAGTAAAAAATAGAAGTACAGAGGTTATTCGTTTTTTAAATAAAAAAAGTAACAATTCATTCCCTATTATTGGAGTAGGAGGTATACATACCCCAGAAGATGCAATCGAAAAATTAGAAGCAGGAGCATCCCTGGTTCAATTATATACAGGTTTTATTTACGAGGGTCCTGCAGCAGTACGTAATATAAATCGTGCTATCCTTAAAAAATCACTATAAGGTTATTTTAAAACAAAAGTTATCGTTTTAAATTATAATAAAAAAGTCAGCATTAGCTTCAAGCTTTTGCTGACTTTTTAAGGTAATTACTTAAATGACTTTTAATCAAAATAACTCAATGAGTCTTTAGGGTCAATCGTGAGGAGTGTTTCATATATTAAACGTATAACATTCTCTACATCTTCTTTTTGAACCATTTCAACCGTAGTATGCATGTATCTTAGCGGAAGAGAAATTAACGCTGAAGGAATCCCACCATTGCTGTAAGCAAAAGCATCGGTATCTGTACCAGTAACTCTAGAGGAAGCTAATCTTTGAAAAGGAATTTTATTTTTCTCTGCAGTGTCAACTATTTTTTCTCTTATAATATTGTGCACAGCTGGAGCGTACGATATAACAGGTCCATCACCTATTTTAGTTAGCCCTTCTTCCTTTTTATTTATCATAGGAGTTGTAGTGTCATGACATACATCAGTAACAATGGCAATGTCCGGATTAAGTCTTTGAGTAATCATTTCGGCACCTCTTAAACCAACTTCTTCTTGAACAGAATTAGTTACATACAATCCGAAGGGTAAGTCTTTTTTGTTTTCATGTAAAAGTCTTGCGACTTCTGCAATCATGAAGCCACCCGCTCGGTTGTCAATAGCTCTACAAACAAATTTATTTCCATTTAAAACTTGAAATTGGTCAGGATAAGTGATTACGCAACCAACATGAACTCCCATTTTTGCAACTTCATCTTTATCTTTTGCACCGATATCAATGCATATGTTGTCTAACTTTGGAGCTTCTTCTTTTCCCCCTTTACGTGTGTGAATTGCAGGCCATCCAAAAACACCTTTTACAATTCCTTTTTTTGTGTGGATGTTAACCCATTTTGAAGGAGCAATTTGATGGTCACTACCTCCATTTCTTATTACATAGATCAAACCCTCATCAGTAATGTAGTTTACATACCATGAAATCTCATCAGAATGTCCTTCAATAACTACTTTAAAAGGAGCATCAGGATTTATTACTCCTACTGCTGTACCATAGCTGTCAGTTATGAATTCATCAACATATGGGCGTAAATAATCCATCCATATTTTTTGACCTTCAGATTCATAGCCAGTCGGAGCTGCATTGTTAAGGTATTTTTCTAAAAATTTTAGAGAAGCATCATTTATTATTTTCATTCCATTAATTTTAATCAAAGCTAATTTAACATTATTCATTAAAATTCTCTAGAACTTACACCGTTAATATTTTGTATTTTTGACCCCGATGAAAAAACAACATTATTTCCTTCTTTTATTTATTTTAGTTAGATCCGTTTTGTATGCTCAAAACAGCGATACTTTCGGCAGAGACTTAATTTTAATAGAAGGTGATTCAATTCCAACTTATGGAATACCTCTTAAAGAGGTTGTTTTGTTTCAGCCTCTTCGCTTTAAGTCAAAATTAGAGTTAAAAAGATACTTAATATTAAGACGAAAAACGTTGAAAGTATATCCATATGCTAAGTTAGCTGCAGAAAGGTTAACTATTTTAAATAAAAGACTTGCTAATCTCGACAAAAAAAGTAGCCGAAAAAAGTATCTCAAGCGAATGGAAAAATTCATCTATGATGAATTTGAAGAAGAGTTAAAAAAATTTTCACGCTCAGAAGGTAAAATATTAATACGTTTAGTTCATAGACAGACCGGTATAACTACATTCGATTTGGTAAAAGAACTTAGAACAGGATGGAAAGCATTTTGGTATCAAACAACAGCTTCTTTGTTTAAGCTGTCTTTAAAAGACGAATTTAATCCAGAATATTCTTTTGAGGATTACTTAATTGAAGATATACTTCAACGTGCTTTTGCAGATAAATACCTAGAAGAACAACCTGCAGCTTTAGGTCATAATTTAGATGACTTGTACTATATCTGGAAAGATAAAAAGTAATTTCATTTTTTTTCGTTTTTTTTTATCACAAAAACTTGTCTGTAATGTCTTGTATTTCAAGGTGTCTGTGGGGGTGTTTAGTCGGAGTCAAAAAAAAACTTAATTTTTTTCATAAAAGTAGTTGCTGAATGATAAAAAGCGTTCTATATTTGCACCCGCTAAAGAGAACAACAGTATAGTTGTCTAAGGCAAAAGTTCATTGAAAGATTAGAAAAATGACAGCGTGTATCAAATAGATATACAAACTAGAACAGAACCATTTTGAGACCTTTGAGGGATAAGTCGTGTAAGACAAATTAAAACAAACTACAACGAAGAGTTTGATCCTGGCTCAGGATGAACGCTAGCGGCAGGCTTAACACATGCAAGTCGAGGGGTAACAGGGGAGCTTGCTTCCGCTGACGACCGGCGCACGGGTGCGTAACGCGTATGCAACCTACCTTCTACAGGGGGATAGTCAATAGAAATGTTGAATAATACCCCATACGATCTTATTGTATCATTACATTAAGAAGAAAGCTTCGGCGGTAGAAGATGGGCATGCGTCCTATTAGTTAGTTGGTGAGGTAACGGCTCACCAAGACTACGATAGGTAGGGGCCCTGAGAGGGGGATCCCCCACACTGGTACTGAGACACGGACCAGACTCCTACGGGAGGCAGCAGTGAGGAATATTGGACAATGGAGGCAACTCTGATCCAGCCATGCCGCGTGCAGGAAGACTGCCCTATGGGTTGTAAACTGCTTTTATACAGGAAGAAACCTACTTACGTGTAAGTAGCTGACGGTACTGTAAGAATAAGGATCGGCTAACTCCGTGCCAGCAGCCGCGGTAATACGGAGGATCCAAGCGTTATCCGGAATCATTGGGTTTAAAGGGTCCGTAGGTGGTTTATTAAGTCAGAGGTGAAATCCCATAGCTTAACTATGGAACTGCCTTTGATACTGATAGACTTGAGTTATTGTGAAGTGGTTAGAATGTGTAGTGTAGCGGTGAAATGCATAGATATTACACAGAATACCGATTGCGAAGGCAGATCACTAACAATATACTGACACTGAGGGACGAAAGCGTGGGTAGCGAACAGGATTAGATACCCTGGTAGTCCACGCCGTAAACGATGGTCACTAGCTGTTTGACTAACATTGGTTAGTTGAGTGGCTAAGCGAAAGTGATAAGTGACCCACCTGGGGAGTACGCTCGCAAGAGTGAAACTCAAAGGAATTGACGGGGGCCCGCACAAGCGGTGGAGCATGTGGTTTAATTCGATGATACGCGAGGAACCTTACCAGGGCTTAAATGTAAGTTGCATGGACCAGAGATGGACCTTTCTTCGGACTACTTACAAGGTGCTGCATGGTTGTCGTCAGCTCGTGCCGTGAGGTGTCAGGTTAAGTCCTATAACGAGCGCAACCCCTATTGTTAGTTGCCAGCGGGTCATGCCGGGAACTCTAACGAGACTGCCGGTGCAAACCGCGAGGAAGGTGGGGATGACGTCAAATCATCACGGCCCTTACGTCCTGGGCCACACACGTGCTACAATGGCCGGTACAGAGAGCAGCCACTCCGCGAGGAGGAGCGAATCTTGAAAACCGGTCTCAGTTCGGATCGCAGTCTGCAACTCGACTGCGTGAAGCTGGAATCGCTAGTAATCGGATATCAGCCATGATCCGGTGAATACGTTCCCGGGCCTTGTACACACCGCCCGTCAAGCCATGGAAGCTGGGGGTACCTGAAGTCGGTGAGCGAAAGCAGCTGCCTAGGGTAAAACTAGTAACTGGGGCTAAGTCGTAACAAGGTAGCCGTACCGGAAGGTGCGGCTGGAACACCTCCTTTCTAGAGAAAGACGATTTATCATCAAAAAGGAACACTCTTAAGATAAAGTTTTGTTCTATGCTGTCATTTTTTTTTATAACATACACTAATAATCCAAAATTGAGTCTCGTAGCTCAGCTGGTTAGAGCGCTACACTGATAATGTAGAGGTCGGCAGTTCGAGTCTGCCCGAGACTACAAATTTTCCATTTTTTGGAATTTTTGCATTAAGGGATATTAGTACCACTAGAGAAAATCTATAGTTGGGCTTCTCGTAAGTTTAAAGTCCAGAGTACTATGGATTTTTTGATACGGGGGATTAGCTCAGCTGGCTAGAGCGCCTGCCTTGCACGCAGGAGGTCATCGGTTCGACTCCGATATTCTCCACGGTTCTATAGTGTTTTAGGGTTTTGAGATTGGTAATTATCGACCGATCGATGGGATTTTAAGATGCATTGATTAGAAAGAAGTTCATTGACATATTGAAAAAAGATACATAAAAAGTATCAATCATTTTTTTACAAAAAAAAGTGGTTTTTACGAGCAAAGTAAAGAATTAGAGTAATAAAAACTAAAAGAGAAAAGTTACGATAGGCTAATTAAGGGCGTATGGGGGATGCCTAGGCTCTCAGAGGCGAAGAAGGACGTGATAAGCTGCGAAAAGCTACGGGGAGTGGCACATACATTGTGATCCGTAGATATCCGAATGGGGCAACCTGTTATGTTGAAGACATATCACCTCGTAAGAGGAGCAAACCCGGGGAACTGAAACATCTAAGTACCCGGAGGAGAAGAAAACAAAGTGATCCGCTAGTAGTGGCGAGCGAACGCGGAACAGCCCAAACCTAACTTGTTACGGCAAGTTGGGGGTAATAGGACCTCAATATTCGATGCATTATTAACTAGAATCTACTGGAAAGTAGAACCAAAGAGGGTGATAGTCCTGTATAGGTACATTAATGATATTGATAGAGGTATCCTGAGTAGTGCGGGGCACGTGAAACCTTGCATGAATTCGCCGGGACCATCCGGTAAGGCTAAATACTCCTGAGAGACCGATAGTGAACCAGTACCGTGAGGGAAAGGTGAAAAGAACCGTGAATAACGGAGTGAAATAGATCCTGAAACCATACGCTTACAAGCGGTCGGAGCCCCTTTGGGGGTGACGGCGTGCCTTTTGCATAATGAGCCTACGAGTTACCGTTGCTAGCAAGGCTAATCGATTCAG